>NZ_AP031573.1:947649-1263533 GCF_041154745.1 Flavobacterium sp. CFS9
ATTCACGACAAAAAAATGGCGGATAAGATGCTAAAGATGGACGATCGTATGTTTCATTTTAGAGCCGAAAATGACTTTGCCTCTAACGGAAATGACGGAGAAGCTCTTTTAAGCAGTACGCGTTGGAGCATTGGTACCGAATGGAGATTGGGTTATAACAACAAAAACGGTTTCGAGACGGAGACACACATTGGGCGCTACATAGGAAAAATGCAATGGTTTATGCCCTTCATTGGTTTTGACTGGCGTTACAGAAAAATGGGAATCGACGAACAGGAACAAAATATGTTCGGACAAAAAAACACCAAAGACAATCGTTCGGTTTTAAGCGCGGGTATCGAGTATACCTTACCTATGCTGGTAAAAGCACAGGTTGAGGTTTTTACTGATGGAAATGTCCGAATTCAGTTTGAACGAAAAGACATTCCCCTGTCCAGACGTCTGCGCATGAATTTGATGTGGAATACAGATAAGGAGTACATGGCAGGTTTGAAATACATCGTTGGACGAAACTTCGGAATCACAACGCATTATGACAGTGATATGGGAGTTGGTTTTGGTATTGGTCTGAACTATTAAACAAAACACCTCTTTTATTTTCATCACCATTTACGGGATTAAAAACATGAAATAATCTTCTCTTTTCAGTACACTTGAGAACGAATTATTACAAAAACATTAACTAAACCGTAGGAGTTAACTTTAGAAAGTCTTTCTATATTTGAACTTCTATCTTCAATTAAAAAACAAAATCGTAAAACCTTAAATTAAACAAAAATGAAAAACTTATTTGCCGTTTTAGCAGTAGCTTTATTTACAATTGGTGTTCAGGCTCAAGACACTAAACCAGCTCCAAAAAAAGAAAAAGCTAAAAAAGAATCCTGCTGCAAAAAATTGGATAATGCGAAAACAGATACTGCTAAGAATGATACAGCAAAAGCAGATAAAAAATCTTGTTGCGCAAAAAAATAATTGAAACTTAATTTCAAACAAAAAGAGGCTAATAACAGCCTCTTTTTTGTTTCCTGTCATTTCGACTAAGACTAACGATAACAGTAAAAAATCTACTAAATCTGCGTGCAAAAAAAAGCCACTTTTTACAGTGGCTTTTCATTTTTATTAATCATTCAAATCCAGATACGGATTTAAAGTTTCGGCTAATTGATTGAGCCAATAGAAACAATCTTCAAGATTTATTGTTTCAGATTGAAGGGCTTGATTTTCTTGCATTGCATGCAAAGCAAGCACATAATTTGCCTGACGAATAGTTTTCGCCATACTTCTCGGATCAATTGAATTGTTGAAAAAATCAGCTAACCGTAATTCGGTTTCTTTGGAAAAGGTGTTTGTACTCATAATCTTGCATTTAGGAATTATAAAAACCCGCGCAGGTTAGGTGTCCTACGCTGCAAGAGCGTTGCAGTTGTTTCCAATACCGCCACCATGCCACACGGGCACAAAGTTTTTCTGAGATCATAAGTTCTTGCATTTAGGACTGCAAACATACGAAAACAGAAAAAACCAGCAGTAGTTTTCTTAGTTTTTAACTTAATAACTTTGATTGAGAGGGGCTTCGACTCCGCTCAGCCTGACGATAGATGTGATTTGTTTCGTTTGTTCACTATCTCTTAAATCTCCCTTCGGTCGAAAATAACAAGATTGAGACTAAAAGAAAAAATCTGCGAAATCCGCTAACCCGAGCGATAGCGAACAGGCGAAGCAATCTTCGTGTAAAAAAAACGCCCCAACCAAAGGGAACGCGTAAAGTGATTGTCATAAACTACATTCGACATTTATCATTTGACTTTAAATTGCATACTAATTCATGATCAAATGTCTGTCTCTATTCCCTTAACCAAGCTCTAAATTTCATCAAAGGCCATCATTGCTCCTCCCAGATATCTGAACATTTGCAAAAAATAATTTGCGAAATCACTTCGTGCGTTCCCTTTGGCGGAATTTGGCGAAAAACTATTTAACGCGAACGCTCCACTCAAAGTCCATTTCAGAAACCTGAGTACCGCTTTCGTCTGTTCCAATTGATTTCATCCAGAAGGTTTGCCCCTCACCGGTTTTGATTGTCTTTTTTATTGCATCAGCAATTAAGTGTCCGTCATTACAAACAAATGTTATTCTTCCCGTGGCCTTTTTGGTGAAGTTCCCTTTATTATTGGCGACCAACATCGAAATCTTCTTCCCGCTTTGTTGAATCTGAGAGATTACTAATGCTCCGGTAGTTAACTCTGCCGCCATTGCCTGAACGGCAAAATACATCGAATTGAACGGATTCTGATTGATCCATCGGTGCTTTACGCTTACGACACATCTGTCTTTGTCGATTGCCTTTACACGCACGCCACAAATGTAGGCCGACGGCAGTTTGAATAATACAAATTTGTTGAGTTTGGAAACGGATAATGCCATGGTATTTGTTTTTTTTATGTAAAAATACAAAAAAACTATGCACGCACAATAAATTACAGCTACTTTCAAGGACTACCAATAAAATCAGGCACTCCGGATGATTTTCAGCGTTTTATATCCATTCAAACAATTTTAAACTTGTTAAAATTTTGTTAATATATGGTACTGTGCAAAACAAGATACTGTCTTTTAGATATATATTTGCATAAGAAATTACTATATACTTTTAATCATGGAAACAACAACACCACTCATCATGGAAACTTCATCAGAAAAGAACACTGCAACGTTCACACATTTAAGTACATTAAGTCAGTACATCATTCCGTTTGGAAATTACATCTTCCCGATATTAATCTGGACGACTTACAAAGACAAATCAGAATTTGTAAACCACCACGGAAAACAGACTTTAAACTTTCAACTGAGTCTTTTGCTTTACACGCTTGTTTTGGCTCTAATCGCTATTCCGATTTTCATTACTGTCGTACTGCAAAATATTCCAATCGAAGCTTTAATGTATGATGACAATTATGTGATTCGCAATTTCAACTTCGAAGGTAATATTGGTTTACTAACAGTTGGAGCAACGGCAGTTTTACTTTTTGGATTATTAAAATTTGTTGAGTTCTTTTTAGTGATTTACGCTTCAATAAAAGCTTCAAACGGAGAATTATACAAATATCCAATTACGATTCCTTTTATTAAGTAGGCCTCGGCTTCGCTCAGCCTGACATAAAAATTAAAAGTTATAGGTTAAAAGGATCTAGCCCTGATAGAAGTGAAAATCCTTTTGTGTCGGGGTTCGGCACAAAAGATTGAAACGGATAGCAGGAACCAGCTCCTTTAAAAAAATCAATCATCAATCACCCAGGCCGGAAGGGTAAACCGGCAAATCAATCATCAATCATCAATCAATCATCAATCAAAAAACGAATTGTTCAATCAAAAAAAAACAAAATGAAATTATGAACATTGAAAACACAAAAGCACAGATGCGCAAAGGTGTTCTTGAGTTTTGCATCCTATCTGTATTAAAAGAAAAAGATGCCTACACATCAGAAATATTAGACACTTTAAAAAACGCAAAATTACTAGTTGTTGAGGGAACAGTTTATCCACTTTTGACTAGGCTGAAAAACGACGGTTTGCTTAATTATCGATGGGAAGAATCTACGTCAGGACCACCAAGAAAATATTATGGATTAACCGAAATAGGACAAACATTTTTAAACGAACTTAGCGGTACCTGGACAGAATTGTCTGACGCCGTAAAACTAATCACCAATCAAAATCAATAAGTCATGAACAAAACAGTAAATATTAACTTAGGCGGTATGGTTTTTCACATCGATGAAGATGCATATCTAAAACTGACACGCTATTTTGACGCCATAAAACGATCTCTTACTAATTCGTCCGGACAGGATGAAATCATTAAAGATATCGAAATGCGTATCTCTGAATTATTAATTGAGAAACAAAAAAGCGATAAACATGTTGTAGGACTGAAAGATGTTGATGAGGTGATTGCCGTTATGGGACAGCCTGAAGACTATATTCTGGAAGATGAAGAAAAAACAAGTCAGTCTTTTAATGATTACGGAACAAGAAAGCACAAAAAATTGTATCGTGACAAAGAAAAAGGGATGATTGGTGGTGTAGCAACCGGTTTGGGACATTATTTTGGGATTGATGCTGTGTGGATCAAAATTATCTTCCTGGTATTTGTTTTCGCAGGTTTTGGAACGGGAATCTTAGCGTACTTCGTTCTTTGGATTGTTACTCCTGAAGCGGTTACCACTTCGGAGAAACTGGAAATGACTGGAGAGCCGGTAACGATCTCGAACATTGAAAAAAAAGTTCGTGAAGAAATTGAAAACTTATCGGATAAATTTAAAAATGCCAATTATGATGCGATGGGAAACCAGGTAAAGTCGGGAGCTGAGAGAATAAGTAGTTCATTTGGAGACTTTATCATGACGATTTTCAAAATATTCGCTAAATTTTTAGGAGTCATTTTAATCATATCCGGAATCAGTACTTTGATTATGTTATTGATTGGAGTTTTTACTTTAGGAACTAATGTTTTTGTTGATTTCCCTTGGCAAAACTTTGTAGATGCCGGAAACTTTACAGATTATCCGCTTTGGTCATTTGGTTTGTTAATGTTCTTTGCTGTTGGAATTCCATTTTTCTTCTTGACACTTTTAGGTTTCAAATTGTTATCTCCAAATCTGAAGTCCATTGGAAATATCACCAAATATACTTTGTTAGCAATTTGGATTATAGCGGTTGCTATCGCGATCAGCATCGGAATCAAACAAGCGACAGAGCTTTCATACGACAACAAAATGGTCGAGAAAAAAGCAATCAACATTACTCCAAAAGATACTCTTTTCGTAAAATTCAGATACAATGATTATTACGCTAAAGACCTGAACCACCGTAGTGATTTTGAGTTTGTACAAGATTCTGCCAACAATCAGTTAATCTATTCTAACGATGTTCGCTTACATGTTTTACGTACAGATGAAGCTGCTCCTTACATTCAAATTGAAAAAACAGCCAGAGGGAACTCGTTTATCAATGCCAAACAAAGAGCAGAAAAAATCAACTATAAATTTCAGCTTAACGGAAACCATTTGATTTTAGACAATTATTTTCTGACAGATGTAAAAAATAAATTCAGAGGACAGGAAGTTGATGTATATTTGTACTTACCTGAAGGACAATTGTTCAAGCCGGATTCATCTGTACAAGATTATGACGATTCTGACGATGATTTTTTCAACTTGCATTATAGCGGCAACTACAATTACAAAGTAGCAGGTTCAAAAGTAAAATGTTTGAACTGCCCGGCAGACGAGAATGACGACGAGAATAATTACGAGAATGACTACGAAAACAACTATGAGTATGACAATGAGGGAAACCGCATTGAAAACGATACTGTAAAAGAAGTTTCGATTAAAATTAACGGAAAAGAAGTTTTAAACGGAAAGAAAACCAAAGGAAAATTAACCACTGATCAAAACGGAGTTATAATCAAAATTAACTAAGCCATGATAAAAATAATCATTCACATTACAAAATTCATTATTGCAACTGTTACCGCACTACTGTTCGCCTCTTGTAACTTTAATGTAAATACGATTAAAGGAAGTGGAAATGTTACTACTGAAAAAAGAACCGTACAAGGCAATTTTACAAAAGTAGCGGTGAGCAATGCAATAGATTTGGATATTATCCAATCTGATTCTACCGAAATTGTTGTGGAAGCAGATGATAACATCCAAAAGGAAATTATCACAAAGGTGGAAAATGGAACACTATACATCAAATGTAAATTCAATAGTTTTCAGGATATCACCAAGAAAAGGGTAACTGTAAAAATGCCAATTATAGATAAATTAGAAGCCTCAACTGCGGCATCTATCGTGGGCAAAGATTTGATTCAGGGCCAGGACATTAGTCTGGAAGCTTCAAGTGCCGCTACTATTTCAGTGAATATTGAATCTGACAATATTACTTGTGATTCAGACAGTGGAAGCTCTATTGGAATGGAAGGGAAAGCGTTAAAAACTCAGGTTTCAGCTTCAAGCGGCGGCAGCATCAATGCACACAAACTATGGGCAAATGAAATTCACGCTGAAGCTTCAAGCGGAGGCAGCGTAAACGTTCACCCAATAATAAGTCTGAAAGCTTCAGCCAGCAGTGGTGGAAGTATCAATTACGACAATACTCCTAAAACAATTGAAAAGACTTCAAGTTCAGGAGGAACAATCAGTCAGGGATAAACCTTATTAATCTGTTAAAATATAGAAAAATCATTCATCAAAAGTGGATGATTTTTTTATATTTGTCCAAATCAAATCTTAGAATTAATGAAAAAGAATACGGCCCTTCTTCTATTATTATTGGTTACGACCTTAACTTTTGCCCAGCGAAGAGAAAAAATAAAAGGATCTAAAATTGTAACCACCTCGGTAAAAGAAGTTGGTGAATTTGACGGTATTGAAGCCGATGATAATCTGGAAGTTTACCTGGAACCAGGAGAAAAAAACGAAATCAGAATTGAAGCCGATGACAATCTGCATGAAATCATTGGAACGGATTTAAGAGAAAAAGTACTTCGTCTCTATACTGCCAAAGAAAGTACGATCTTCAAAAAACTGGTCGTTCACGTTATTTATACCGGTACATTAAAAACCGTAATTGCCAAAAACGAGACTGTAGTCTATGCTATTCAGGAGCTTAAATTAGACGATATCACTTTTCATAGCTTCGATTACGCTAAATTATTACTCAACGTAAATTCAAAAAAGTTCAGTTTGTTTGCAGATGACAGATCCAAAACCGAGCTAAACTTAAAATCAGAAGACGCTTCCTTACAACTAAGTAAAAACTCTTCGATTAAAACATTAGTTTCTGCCATAAAATTCAAATGTGATTTGTACCAAAAAACAACTGCTGCCATTGAAGGTATTGCCGAAAAAGCAACAATCCGTTTAGACAACAACTCTGTTTTTACCGGAATAAAATTTACTTTAAAAGATGCTAACGTTACCACAGAAGGCTATTCTGTGGCTACAATTTTAGCGGAGAACAATTTAGCAATTGCTGCCGGAGATAAGTCGGAGGTATCACTGTTTGGAAATCCTAAAATCGAACTAACCCGTTTTAGCGAGGAAGCAAAACTCATCAAAAAACCAAGTCCTGTCCCTGTAAAAGCTAAAGCAACGACACCATTACAAGGATAGAGCTTATATGGTTGGAATGAGGGGAATTGATAAAACGATAATGAACACCTACCCAACCTACTAATCTCGGAGAAGCACAAAGACTCAAAGTTTTTACTTTCTAAAATATACCGAACTGATTAACTCGTAAACAAAAACAAAAAGTCCATTCGCAAAAACGAATGGACTTTTCTCTTATCAGAGTTCCAACAACTTGAAACTTTCAGACTTGAAGCTCCTCTACAGCTCAGAACCTCAGAGCCTTAGCTCCTTAGAACCTTTCCTCTACTCTTTCGCAGCAAGATATCTCTCAGCATCCAAAGCAGCCATACATCCTGTACCTGCAGCAGTAATGGCCTGACGGTATACATGATCAGCAGCATCTCCGGCTACAAAAACACCTTCTACATTAGTTTTAGAAGTTCCCGGAACATTTACGATATAACCGGTTTCATCAAGTGTGATGTAATCTGCAAAAATATCTGTATTCGGTTTATGACCAATGGCAACGAAAAATCCGGTTGCCGGAATGTCGAAAATTTCACCAGTCGTTTTGTTTTTTGCTTTTATAGCGTGTACTACATTATCGTCACCTAAAACTTCAACGGTATCGTGGTTCATCAAAATCTCGATATTTTCGGTTTTACGAACGCGTTCTTCCATAATTTTTGAAGCTCTGAATTTCTCGCTTCTTACCAACATCGTTACTTTTTTACAAAGTTTAGACAGGTAATGTGCTTCTTCACAAGCTGAGTCTCCGGCTCCTACAATAACCACTTCCTGATTGCGGTAGAAGAATCCATCACAAACAGCACAAGCAGAAACTCCTCCACCCATTTGTAAATAATGCTGCTCTGAAGGCAATCCTAAATATTTAGCCGAAGCTCCTGTAGAAATAATAACAGTTTCACAGTGTAATTCTATCGTATCGTTAATCCAAACTTTATGAATATCTCCCGAAAAATCAACTTTAGTAGCCCATCCGTCACGAATATCAGCACCAAAACGTTTTGCTTGTTCTTGTAATTGAATCATCATCTCCGGTCCTGTAACTCCATCCACATAACCCGGGAAATTTTCTACTTCATTAGTTGTAGTCAATTGCCCCCCTGGCTGCATTCCCTGATATAAAACCGGATTCATATTTGCTCTGGCAGCATAAATAGCAGCAGTGTAACCCGCCGGACCTGAACCAATAATAAGGCATTTAATTTTTTCGATTGTATCTGACATAATATGATTGTATTATTAATTAATGGTCACAAAAATAAGTTTTTATTGTTGGAAAACGGAACAGATTAAATCAGTTTTAACTATTTCTCAATAGAGGTTTTAACCTTCCAAGAAAAATTAAAAATGGAAACAGAATACTACTGCTTTAAAAAGCCACCCTCTAATTACAGAAGACTTTCTTCTTTTGACTATATTTGACCACCAATAATACTCATTTTCAAAAACTTAACCAATCCATTTCAACGCCTTAACAAACCTCAACCCCATTTATTCTATCTTAAATCCTTATAAAATGTAACGTTAATTCACAAATTATACCTTCAGGATATGGGAACAAAAGAAAAACTGATATGTCTGGTACTGTTTATTTTTCAACTGATGCAGGCACAATCTTCGAAATCAGAAGAGATACGCTTTCTGGATTTCACTCCTGTTATTGACGGAAAGCTGGACGACAAACTACTAAATCTTAAGAAAAAAGAATTCAATCATTTTTTTCAGTTTGACAATCCTGCGGTCACACCCACTAAAGTAAATTATCTGTTGGGATATACCGCAACACATCTTTATTTATATATCGAAGCTAAAGCGGATAGTATTACTTATCGCGATAGAGGATTTATTAATGGTGACGGCTTTAAATTATTACTGGCAAAACGTCAAAATGATTCGCTTACAGATGAATACTATGACATTGTCTTCTCTCCTTCTAAAGACAAAAAATACTGGGCCCGAAAAAGAATCTGGGACTACAATCGAAACCAAAACCATGGTAAAAAATTAAGCCGCGAAACCCGCTTCGAAGAGATTTCTCATAATGGGAAATGCGGTTTCGAAGTACTGCTGACATGGAAAGACGCATACCCTTATCATCCCTGGTTTTCTAACCCATTAGGATATAATCTGTATTTTGCAAAAGCCATACCAAACAATGCTGCAAATGGCTACTCGGTTGTTAAGGATGAAGGCATCTGGGACGAAGAAATTCCAAAAAGGAATTTCATGCCAATCGCTTTTGAAGAACCTAAAAAGGTAAACCAACCCATTATAGTAGCTCAGCTATTCAAAAGAAATATTCAGGCTGACGAACCTCTGCAATTAAATCTAATAACAATAGCAAAAACAGTTCTGAATAAAACTATTGACGTTACAATCCAAAATGATTCTTCCAGAATATTTCTTGATAAAAAAATAAAAGTCAGTTTTAAAAATAAACTACAGCGAGAATCAATTCCCTTTGATTCCCATAATTTAAAACCGGGTCATTATAATTTTCTCATTCGTTCAGCCTCTGATACAATTGCACCATATGATTTTGTTATTTTCCCTAAGTTTAACTTCGACAGCATTCGTTCACAAATTACCAGAAATCCATACCATTTACAGCAAGGTACTATAAATACCCTGTTGTTTAAAACAAACGAGGTCCAACAGCATTTCAACAATTTGAAATCCTACGAAAACGGGAAAAATGTATTGAAAGAATATCTCCAATTTGAAACGGAATTGAATTCCTTTTTAAAAGGCGGCGATCCTTACAAGGGAATTGCAAAACCTTATCGAAGAGCCTTCCAATCAAAATACGATGCTACTTTTCAACCTTACACTATAAAATTACCACAAGATTACAACCCTGAAAAAAAATACCCTCTACTGGTTTTTCTTCATGGCAGCGGGCAAGATGAACAGACCGTCTTAAGCCAGGCCAGAAGCGGTGGTAATTTTATTGAGATTGCTCCGTTTGCCAGAGATAGGTATAACTGTTATGATTCTGAAAGTTCGCAAAATGACATTATGGAAGCCATTGAAGATGTAGTGCTGCACTTTTCAGGTGATAAAAGCAAAATCGTTATTGCCGGATTTTCGATGGGTGGCTATGGTGCCTTGCGAACCTACTACCAGCATCCTGAACTTTATAAAGGAGTAGCCGTTTTTGCAGGGCATCCCGATTTGGCAAATGAGTGGCTGGGCACAGGACATCCGAATTTTTTAGAGGATCAATTTCTGGTTCCCTTTTTAAAAACTCCTGTTTTTGTTTATCATGGAAAAAAAGATGGAGCTTTACCCGTATCGGTCGCAGAAAAATTAATACAAAAACTAAATTCGAATGGAGTTCCTGTCATCAGAAGAATAATTGAAGACAAAACCCACGAATACCCTGACGCGGAAACCAATAAAATCTACTTTGAATGGCTGACTAAGATCACAGAAAAGTAGTCATTGAGATGTACATAAAATCCGTAAAGCTTCAATCAAACTTTACGGATTTTAAAATTTTTAAACTAAATCGTGGTTACCTTCGACAAATCGACTCCAACACCTTTGAGTGCTGCATAAGTTAATTTATCCATCACTGCCCCTTCAAAACAGATGGTCTGAAGCGTTTTGTAATATCTGTTTGTCAATGCAAACGTCGGACGGAACGAAACATTTCTGAAGACTGCTCCCTTAAATGAAACTTTATTCAATGCCGCATTAGAAAAGTTCACATCCATAAAAATATGTCCATCAAGACAAAGCCCCGACAAATCTGAATATTTAAAATCGACCCCATTAAAAATACAATCTATAAAGGTTATTTTACGAAGATCAGCTCTGGTTAGCTTTACATCTACCAGTTCTGTATCCATAAACTTTACTCCGCTCAACTCTGAAGCACTGAATTCGGTGCGCACGAGAGTCGCCTTGATGAAACTGGCATTGGAAAGATCAAGTGCAGAAAAAGTACAATCTGTCAGATTCGCTCCGGTAAAATTAGCTTCACGCACATCACTACCTTTAAATACACTACCGGTTAGATCGGCATTCGAAAAGTCGCTGTCACGCAAATCACTTCCAACAAATCTTCTGTTGACCAGACTAACTCCCGCTAAGTCCGTTTTTGCAAGGGCACTGCCACTAAAATTGATCAATAATGGCCGCTCCGGTCTGTCAGAAGCATCCACTTCTTTAGATCCTTTTTGTTCCTGTACGTTAGTATCATTAATTATCTTAGAAATTGGCATACTTTCAGAAGATTGAAGATTTTCTGAAAAATAATTAAGATCTACGTTTAAAATTTCTGCAAGTCGGTCTAAAGTAGCAATATCCGGAAAGGATTCTCCTCGTTCCCATTTCCCTACTGCCTGCGGACTGATAAATAAAAGTTGAGCAAGTTGCGCCTGAGACATGTTTTGCTCTTTTCGTGCTTTGGCAATCTTGTTGCCGATTTTGTTAGCTTTCATAAATACTATCTTTTGTGATACCGCAAAATTAGTTTGACTTATTCTCTGAAGCCTTAAAAATACCGCTCCTTATAGTTGTTATCACACTACTTATAGTTGTATTTCGCAACTGACGGTAGCCGGTAACAAATTTAAAGACTATACCCTCCAAACAAACTGTAATCTCAGAAAAAAATAAGAAGCAATTAAAGAATATTTTTTTGTCCTAATAACAAAGTACACTAGACATAAAAGCGTTTGAATATTTTCCACAATAAAACAAAACGGGTAAAAAACAAAAAAGACTTTTGTCGGGATTCTAAACCAATTCATTTTTAGTTCCTGAAAATACACGACCTAATAAAGAATTCAGAATTCGACGCCAGTTTTTCTTACCAAACAGAATTCAATAAACAAACTCAATCTTATTGAACAACAAGTTTCTCAGTTGATTCAGCTCCATCCTGATTTACTTTCATGATATAAACTCCTTTCTGCAAGTCCCCAATATTTACTTCCCTGTCTGTTGTCTGAACAGATAAAACCTTTTTTCCTGACACATCAAATATTTTTATATCCTTTATAAAAGTTGATTTAGTTTCTATATAAACTTTTCCATGTTGTACAGGATTGGGGTACACTACAAAACCTTCAATTTTATTATTGACTACTCCTAAACTACTTTTTTCGACCGTTACCGTATAGGTTTTTACGGTACCATCCTGAGAGGTAACTTCTATCTTAACAACGGTACTGGCACCGGCGACCAAATCTATTTTTTGCGAAGGGCTTCCACTAACCACTGCTACCTCATTTACTTTTATCGTCGCATTAGCATTGGTGGCAACCGGTGTTACTGTTATGCTACTGACTTCGTTAGACACTCTCGCTTTGTAATCTTTAGTTTCTGATGAAAAAAACGGATCCAGAGTTCCGACACTACAACTCAAATTACTCAAACTAGCGATATTACTTATTGTAGTAACTGCTGCGGGATTACCGGTACTTGTTGTGGTTAAATAGGAAGGATAGTCTGGGAAGCCATTAAACTCCATCACGATTGCCTGATAAGTCTTTCCTGTGGTCAAACCAGTTATCTCTATCTTATTATCGGTATTAATCTTGCAAATGGCATACCAGCCTGTTGTACCTATCTGATCTCCTAAACCGAAAACCTTATTCTCTGCAAAATAAATATTATCCGGTACAGGAGCAGAACCGGAATTTGCTCCTTCGCGCATAAAAACTATCCTCCCTTTTCCATTACCATTGGTCCAGTTCAAGGTCGTACCTGTTGCTGTTGTATTAGTAAAATTAAGGTCTCTGGCCTGAATCGTAGGTTGCGGCAAAAATCTAAAAACACTTATACTATACTTTTTCACAGTACCATCCTCAGCTGTGACTTCTATGCCAATCGTATTCTCTCCCTCGATCAAATCTATTCTATCTGAAGGTATTCCACTATACTCTGTTAGCCCATTTACTTTTATCGCCGCATTAGCATTGGTAGCAACCGGTGTTACTTTTATGCTGCTGACTTCGTTAGACACTCTCACTTTGTAATCTGTAGTTTCTGATGAAAAAACCGGATCCAGCGTTCCGTCACTACTACTCAAATTGCTCAAAGTAGCCACATTGCTTTTTTTTGGTGTCGTCAATGTTACAGAATTACCAGAGTTGATTGTTCTTAAATAAAATGTATGGTTACTACTTATATAGTAGTTACTAGCGAACACCTGTACCTGATAGGTAGTCTCAGGAGTCAGATCGTTTATTCTTAAACTATTATTCGACCTAGTATCTGCTACACAATACCAGCCAGATGTCCCAATTTGGTCTCCTGAACCAAAAAAACTATTAGGTACGTAATTAACATTATCTAGCGGAATTGCATTGGGGCTGGTACTTGTTCCTTTACGGATAAATACTGTACTATATAGTCCATCCCCAGATTGCCAACTAATAGTCGCTGATGTTCCTGTAGTATTCGTAACAACAAGATTAGAACATTGTATAGTAGGCGTGGTCTTCTGTGCTACCACCGTTTGAAAAACCCACAAAAAAGTGATCATATAAACTAAAGATGACCTTTTCAGAAATAAGAAAGTAAAAATACGATTCATGTCAAAATGTTTTTTTTTAAATTTTTAATCTATAATCGAAATTTCCTGCAGTGCCATTTTTAATACTTTTGGCACTTTTGACAATGCAACTCCGTTTTATTTAATAGTTAAATTATTACAATAAAAAACAAAGTAAGAAGTAAAAAAAAAGGAAGAGTTCGCAATTCAATAAACACAACCCCAGATGTAATAATTGGGTGATTCATGTAATAAACGGGAAAGTGAGTAATGAAGAAGGTTTGGAGTACTGGCTATCTTGAGATGCTTATTTGTAAAAAACAAAAAAATGGGAGGAATTTTATCGGGGTGCCCCGATTCGAACCTGCGGCCTTCCCGATTACTGTTCTGATGTATGATTTAAGTTTAAAGCAAAAAAAAAGTCTTTCCAAAATATGAAAAGACTTTTGTCGGGGTGGCAGGATTCGAACCTGCGGCCTCCTGCTCCCAAAGCAGGCGCGATAACCGGGCTACGCTACACCCCGTAAGCGGGTGCAAAGATAGAACTATTTTTCGCTTATCCAAAAACAATTTGCGAAATATCACAAAAAATATTTCCTGTAAATCCTAATTGAGAGAAAATCAGCGTATATAAACTTAATATTTTTAGAACATTTTTTTTAAAACTGCGCATTTTGTTGCAGAGCCTACCATAAAAGAGAGCGAAATTTCGCAGTTCTATCGATTTACTTTAACATTTAAATCTGGCAAAACACGCACCATACAACGATTAACCGAAGATTCACAAATGTTAACAAAATAGATTTTCAGAAACCATAAATAATTGTATTTTTACGGTTCAAAATTCAGAAAATAAATGGGCAAAATCATTGCGATTGCTAATCAAAAAGGAGGCGTTGGAAAGACTACAACATCTGTAAATCTTGCAGCCTCATTAGGTGTTTTAGAAAAAAAAGTATTATTGATCGATGCCGATCCACAAGCCAATGCTACATCTGGCCTTGGGATTGACGTAGAATCAGTTGAAGCCGGAACTTATCAAATCCTGGAACACAGTATAACACCAAAAGAAGCTGTATTAAAATGTACATCTCCAAATGTCGATGTGATACCTGCACACATTGACCTTGTTGCCATCGAAATCGAATTGGTTGACAAAGAAAACAGAGAGTACATGCTTAAAAAAGCATTAGAAAGTGTAAGAGACGAATATGATTATATCATTATCGACTGTGCTCCTTCTCTGGGTTTATTAACCCTGAATGCCTTAACTGCTTCTGATTCTGTAGTTATTCCTATTCAATGTGAATATTTTGCACTTGAAGGATTAGGAAAATTATTGAACACCATAAAAAGTATTCAAAAAATACACAACCCGGATCTTGACATTGAAGGATTGTTACTAACCATGTACGATTCGAGATTACGTTTATCTAATCAGGTTGTAGAAGAGGTTCAAAAACACTTTAATGATATGGTTTTTGATACCGTTATTCAACGAAATGTTAAACTGAGCGAAGCACCAAGTTTTGGAGAAAGCATCATAAATTATGACGCAACCAGTAAAGGAGCTGTTAATTACATTAATTTAGCTCAGGAGATTATAAAGAAAAACAGCAAATAGTTTTTATGACAAAAGCAATTAAAAAACAAGCCTTAGGAAGAGGATTATCAGCGTTATTAAAAGATCCGGAAAACGACATTACATCAGTAGAAGACAAAAATGCTGACAAGGTTGTTGGAAATATCATTGAGCTTGAAATAAGTGCTATCGAAATAAATCCGTTTCAGCCCCGAAGCAATTTTAATGAAGAATCGTTACGCGAATTAGCCACTTCTATTAAAGAACTTGGTGTAATTCAACCTATTACTGTTCGTAAATTAGATTTCAACAAATATCAGTTAATATCAGGAGAGCGTCGTTTACGCGCTTCTACTTTAGTAGGCTTAACGCATGTTCCTGCTTATATTCGTATTGCCAATGACAACGAATCATTGGTTATGGCCTTGGTTGAAAACATCCAGCGTCATGACTTAGACCCAATCGAGATCGCACTTTCCTACCAACGTCTAATTGACGAAATTCAACTGACACAGGAGCAAATGAGTGAGCGTGTTGGAAAAAAACGTTCTACAATTGCCAATTATTTACGTCTTTTAAAACTGGATCCGATCATTCAAACGGGTATTCGTGACGGTTTTATCAGTATGGGACACGGTAGAGCGATCATTAATATTGAAGACTTAGATATTCAGACTGATATCTACCAAAAAATAGTAAGTCAGAATCTATCGGTTCGTGAAACTGAAACTCTGGTAAAAAACTATCACGAAAGTTTGAAACCAAAAGCGGAAGGAAAACCTAAAGCAGAGTCTTCTTTTGTGGTTAGAGAAACACAAAAAAATACTTTCAACGATTATTTTGGTTCGAAAGTTGATATCAAAGTCGCTGGTTCGGGTAAAGGAAAAATCACCATTCCTTTTGATTCTGAAGCCGACTTTAACAGAATAATAAAATTAATAAACGGATAGTGAATAAAATTGTCCCCATAAGTCTATTGTTCTTTCTCATAGGAACCGTTTCTCTTTTTGCTCAGGTAAAAAAAGACACGGTTTTGGTTGTTAAAGACACTAGCAAATTGCAGGAAATCGATCCGCTTACACCTGCAAAAGCAGCATTCTACTCGGCAATTTTACCGGGTTTAGGTCAGGCATACAATAAAAAGTACTGGAAAATCCCTTTGGTCTACGGAGCGATTGGTACGAGTTTATACTTCTATCTTGACAATAATAAAAAATACCACAATTATCGTGACGCCTACAAACGAAGACTGGAAGGCTACAACGACGATAACTATAAATTCCTGGACGACAGCAGACTTATTGCCGGTCAGAAATTTTATCAGCGAAACAGAGATTTATCACTATTATTTGTCGTTGGTTTTTATGCCTTAAATATTATTGATGCCAATGTTGACGCTGCACTGATTCAGTTTAACGTAAACGAAAGATTATCATTACGTCCGGAAATTTATCCTGACGCTGTAACTTTCAGACCTAATGTTGGACTAACTTTTAACTACCACTTTTAAGTAACTCCGGTTACTTGAATTTTAAAAAAAATACACGAAATGAAAATTGCGCTTTTAGGATACGGAAAAATGGGTAAAGTAATCGAGCGAATTGCTTTGGAAAGAGGTCATGAAATTGTTTTGAAAAAAGACGAATTCAGTACTTACGACGGACTTTCAACAGCTGATGTTGCGATCGATTTCAGCGTCCCTACTGCTGCCGTTGACAATATTTCCAATTGCTTTCATGCTAATGTCCCTGTGGTTTCAGGAACTACAGGATGGCTAGAACACTATGACGAAATGATATCGCTTTGCAACGAAAAGAAAGGCGCTTTTATTTCGAGCTCTAACTTTAGTTTAGGGGTTAACATTTTCTTCGAACTGAACGAATACTTAGCCAAAATCATGTCTCAACTGGATTCGTACAAAGTTACAATGGAAGAAATTCACCATATACACAAACTGGATGCTCCAAGTGGTACGGCAATTTCCTTAGCCAAAGGAGTTATCGAAAACAGTCAATACACTAATTGGACTCTAGACGAAGCAAAAAATAACGAAATTCATATTGAAGCTAAAAGAATTGGCGAGGTACCGGGAACTCATACTGTAACTTACGATTCCCCTGTAGACAGCATCGAATTAAAACACACTGCGCACAACCGAGAAGGGTTTGCTCTTGGAGCGGTAATCGCGGCAGAGTGGCTTGCCGGAAAAACAGGAATCTATTCTATGAAAGACGTATTAAATTTAAAATAAACAGTTATAAAGGTTTAGGCCCTATTTCGAATTAAATCCTGAATCTAAAACTTTAAATAAAATATTATGACACTATATCTTTGGTTTGTATTTTTCTTAGCCGTTCAGGTTATTCATTTTATCGGAACCTGGAAATTATATCAGGCTGCCGGAAGAAAAAGCTGGGAAGCTGCAATTCCGGTATACAATTCAATCGTTTTAATGAAAATAATCAGCCGACCAACCTGGTGGACTTTGTTACTTTTCATTCCTATTATTAATCTGATTATGTTTCCGGTTGTATGGGTAGAAACTTTAAGAACGTTTGGCAAAAAAACAACTTTAGATACTCTTTTAGGTATTTTTACTTTAGGTTTCTACATCTATTATGTTAGCTATACTCAAAAATTAGTATACAATGCTGACAGAAAATTAACTTCTGAAAATAAAGCGGGAGACACTCTAAGTTCTTTACTTTTTGCAGTTATTGTGGCAACATTGGTACACACATATTTAGTACAGCCTTATACAATTCCTACTTCTTCTTTAGAAAAATCTTTATTGATTGGAGATTTCCTATTTGTAAGCAAAGTAAATTATGGCCCAAGAGTCCCTATGACCACGGTTGCATTACCAATGGTACATGACTCTATTCCATTTGTAAAACAAAGATCGTATTTGAAATGGCCCCAATTGCCTTATTTCAGATTGCCTGCTTTAGAAAAAATCAAACGAACTGATATTGTCGTTTTCAACTGGCCGGTAGATACGGTTCACTATTTTTACGAACCAAAAGGAAGACCGGGTGTTATCAAACCAATTGATAAAAAATCAAATTATGTAAAAAGATGCGTAGGTATTCCCGGAGACAGCTTATCGATTAAAGACGGATTTGTTTTCATTAATGGAAAGAAATTAGTTTTACCGGAAAGAGCAAAACCACAATACTCCTATTCAGTAGCCATAGACCCAAAAATTCCTATTGATTTTGAATCTTTGGTAAGAGAACTTGATATTACGGACGGAGCAGGATTTAAAAGTGAAAAAAGAGACACTCTTTATTTCAGAGCTTTGACTGAAGCCAGTGCAGAACGTTTGAAAAACACTCCTGGTATTACTGCCGTTACAAGAGAAATTGACCACGGAAATGACAACGCTATTTTCCCGCACATCAACAAATGGAATCAGGATAATTTTGGTCCGATTTATATTCCGGAAGCAGGAAAAACAGTTGCTTTAACCAATGAATCATTACCATTTTACAAAGACATTATCACCACTTACGAAGGAAACACTTTACAGCTGGATGGTTCTAAATTCTTAATCAATGGTAAACCCGCTACAACTTATACTTTTAAGCAGAATTACTATTGGATGATGGGAGACAACCGTCACAACTCTGAAGACAGCCGCTACTGGGGCTACGTTCCTGAAAATCACATCGTAGGAAAA
The DNA here is from genome assembly GCF_041154745.1 of Flavobacterium sp. CFS9. Lineage (NCBI taxonomy): Bacteria > Pseudomonadati > Bacteroidota > Flavobacteriia > Flavobacteriales > Flavobacteriaceae > Flavobacterium > Flavobacterium sp. CFS9. Next base: position 966,597 of record NZ_AP031573.1, read on the forward strand.
CCGGTTTTCATCTGGATGAGCTGGGATACCAACGGTAAAGGAATCAACAAAATTCGTTGGAGCAGAGTTTTCACTACCGTTGATGGTGAAGGACAACCTCAATCTTACTTTAAATACTTCTTATTTATTCTTGCAGCATACTTTGTTGGAGAATATTTCTGGAAAAAAAGAAAACAAAACAAAGCATAAATAAAAAAAGTTATTTTTGTTTCAGGTTTCAAGTTTCAGGTTCATTCACAACCTGAAACTTGAAACCTGAAACTTTTAAAGCAATTAAAGATGAACTCTCTATTACTTCCTACTTATTTTCCATCGATCAGCCACTTTGCAGTTATGGCACAATCTGAAAATATTACTTTTGAGATGGAAGATAATTTTCAGAAACAAACCAACAGAAACCGTACATACATTTATAGTCCGAACGGAATTCAGTTATTAAATATCCCCGTTAAACATTCGAAATCAGGTCATCAGAAAACCAAGGATGTTATCATCGAAAATGAATTTGACTGGCAAAAACAGCATTTCAAATCGCTGGAAGCTGCCTACAGAAGCTCTCCTTTTTTTGAGTTTTTTGAAGATGACATCTACCCGATTTTTGAAAAGCAATACACTTTTTTAATGGATTTGAATCTGGAAGTTCTGGACATCACCACTAAGTGTTTGCGTATGAAATTAGAATTTGGCAAAACCACAGAGTATTTCCATGAAGTAGAAAATATCTCCGATTTCAGAATTTTGGCTAACGGAAAAAAAGACCTCAATTCGTTTGAAAAATACACTCAGGTTTTTGACGACAAACATGGCTTTATCAACAATTTAAGTGTTTTGGATTTGCTTTTTAATGAGGGGAAATTTGCTATGGATTATTTGAAAACACAAAAATTACTGGTTTAAAGCTTAACCGCAAAGCACGCAAGGTTTTACGCAAAGTTCGCAAAGTTTATTTATTATAGCTTTGCGAACTTTGCGTTTGTACAGCATCTAAAATTAAAAATCCTGACGTACTCCTTGTGATAAACTTAACCGCAAAGCACGCAAGGGTTTACACAAAGTTCGCAGAGTTTATTATCATAGCTTTGCAAACTTTGCGTTTGTAAAGCGTCTAAAATTAAAAATCCTGGCGTACTCCTTGTGATAAACTTAACCGCAAAGCACGCAAGGGTTTATGCAAAGTTCGCAGAGTTTATCTACATAGCTTTGCGAACTTTGCGTTTGTACAGCATCTAAAATTAAAAATCCTGGCGTACTTTGCGGTTAAACTAACAAGAACGCCCCATCACAACTTTTCTTTTTAATTTATTTCAGCTTTATCATTAGGTGTTTTTAAATCGAGCCATCTTGACAATGTTTCCATGATTCGCTTCTTATCGCTCTCCGGAAAATCTTTTACTCTCGTAGTATGACTTCCTCCAGGGAGAACCATTTTTAACGCATCCAATTTGGAATCAGGTGCTGGAGCACAAGAATACCAGGTGTCATAACCACCGTAGATGTACAAAATTTTGCTTCCTTTGTTTTCTACATATTTTCGCACTTCTTTGATGTATTTTGGATTGTATTTGATCACTACTCCTTTAGGCGCAAATCGATCATTGGAAGTACTTTTTACCACTTGAAGCAAATCGGCAACCGGAGAAAAATCAAAACCATAGTATCCCAATTCTTTTAAATGCTGGTAATAAGACGGCAGATAATGAAAATACATCTTATCATTATAAGTTCTCACACCTGAAACCTCATCCAAATAAGCAAACAATTCTTTCGGGCTTGCCGTTACTGCCGGGATAGCCTCGCATTTCCCTCCCCATTGCCAGAAAGAAAAAGGGAATTCTAAAACCGCATATTCTAATGCTTCAGCAAGAGGCACTTCTGTAAAAGTCATTTTCTTCTCTTCTGCATATTGTTTGAACTCCTTTAAAACAGCTACTCTGTTTTCTAAAACCGCTCTCTGAAAGGCTGTAATTTTATCCCTGCATTCTGCCGTCCCCACTATTTTAGTATGCTCTACTGTTCGGGGATCTTCCTGCGTATTAATTAGCGGAGCAACATAAGGCATGGCCACATCAACATCATTTGGATATTTTGATTTGTAAATCAAAGCTGTTTCTCCGCCTTTGCTTATTCCGGTCGAAATCCATTTTCCGGTGTACAGCTGTTTCAGTTTTGTCACAAGATCATGGTAATCCGCAATGGCCTGATCATTTGTTAAATATTCCCATGGAAGCGGTTCCGGTCGTGACTTTCCGTAGAATCGGTATTCGACTGCAATCTGATTTGCGTTTAACAATTTACTCACCTCGCTTTTGATATTATTGGTATTGTAACCATGAGTTTCAATCACCGTAGGATTATTAAAATTCAGATGCGAGAGGTAAACATAATGCTTGAAAGTTCCTTTCTGCGGGTTTTTATGATCTAAAGGTTCGTCTAAAATCAATTGATAGGATTCTGCATAACCTTCTAAATTTTCTATTGTAGTGATTTCGGCTTTCGGAAACAATACCGTGAGCTTCTGGTACAAATCTGATTTACCCTGTGCTGATACAAAATACGAACTCAGAACAACCCCCAGAACCAATACTAAACGCTGTATACTTTTCATTTTTTAAGTTTTAATTGATCTTTTAAAAATACAGGCATTGCAATCCAAAATCCAATAGTATATTACCCTTAAATTATTCTATTTTATCTACTTTAAGTTAAAATAACACTATCCCAAAATATTGGCTTATTTTTAATCCAGAAAAACAACAAAAAACTATTAACCTTAAAACAACAAATATGACCATTGGAGTTGGCGGATCTAACGCAATTGCAGAATTAGAAAAAATACAAAACATGACCCTGAATGTAAAGCCCATTCAGCCGGAGGAATATCAAATGCGTATTCAGAAGGCAGTGTCGCTTATGAAAACAGCAGGATTTAAGTCCTTATTCGTGAACGCAGGAACCAATTTATACTACTTCACCGGAACTAAATGGAATCCTTCTGAAAGAATGGTTGGCGCCTTACTATTTGAAGACGGCAGTCTGGAATATATTGTTCCAAAATTTGAAGAAGGTACTTTCAGAAAATTCATGAAAATTGAAGGCCATTTGAATTGCTGGGAGGAACATGAATCGCCTTCTGTTTTATTTGGAAAAATACTTCAGGAGAAAGGTGTCAATAGCGGTAAAATTGCACTGGACGAATCTGCGGGTTATTTTTTAGCAGATGCTATTGTAAAAGCCAATCCAAATTATGAATTCGAAAATTCTCAATCCGTTACAACCGGTTGTCGTATACAGAAGTCAGCAAATGAAATTGCCATCATCCAACAAGCCAAAGAAATTACAATGGTGGTTCAGCGTGCCGCAGCACGTATTTTGTATCCGGGTATAAAAGCCGAAACGGTTGTCGATTTCATCAATCAGGCACATATTAAAGCGGGAATTTCTTCGGGATCTTACTTTTGTATTGTACTCTTTGCCGATGACTCTCAATATCCACATGGGGTTACCACTCCTCAGGATTTAAAAGATAATGATGTTGTACTTATTGACACTGGCTGTCGTCTTGAAGGCTATCTGTCCGATATCACCCGAACTTATGTGTACGGAACTCCAACGGAAGCACACATCAAAATCTGGAATTTAGAAAAGGCTGCACAAAAAGCCGCTTTTGACGCTGCACAACTAGGAGCAACTTGTGGTTCTGTCGATGATGCCGCACGCAAAGTAATTGCAGCAGGCGGTTTGAGTGCCGATTACGAATTGCCGGGCTTACCTCATCGCGTTGGCCACGGAACGGGACTGGATATTCACGAACACCCCTATTTAGTAAGAGGCAATCCTACTATTCTGCAAGAAGGAATGGTGGTTAGTAACGAACCTATGCTTTGTATTCCGGGTCAATTTGGAATTCGTCATGAAGATCATTTTTACATGACGGCTGAAGGTCCAAAATGGTTCACGACTCCAATGCACAGTATTGACAATCCATTTGGCATTGACGTCAATTAAACTGAATTTAATTTTAAAAGCATAAAAAAAGGGAAACAATATCGTTTCCCTTTTCTTCTTTACAAACCAAATTATTTATTTAACCAATAACTTTTTCGTATCTGTGAAGCTTCCATCTGTAGCTACCACTATATAAACTCCTTTTCTAAGACGGTTTACCGGATAAGAAACTGTGTTTTTTACAACATCAACAACATTTCCTGTAGTGTCGTAGATGGTGATTTTAATATCCGTCAGGTTTAAATTAGCGAAGTTAAAATTAACCACATCTGAAGCCGGATTAGGATACATCGTAAATGATTTCGTAAAATCAGTCTGATCTGCTCCTGCACTTCCATTTTGCAAATCAATAGTCAACGGAGCGCTCCAGTTACTTGTGTCAGTTGCATTTTTCGCTCTAACTCTAAACTGATAAACCGTTTGCGTACCTTGTTTCGGAATCCATAAATAATAAGTCGTTGAAGTTCCGAAAGTGGTCCAGCCTGTAGTAGCATTGTTCAACTGTACTTCATAACTTGTTGCATTCGCCACTGTGCCCCATGAAGCATAAAATCCTGATGAATATACTCCTGAATTTCCAATATTTGTCGGTGTTGGCAAAGTTGTCGGATTAGGTGCTGTACCCGCAACAACTGTATAATCTTCTACATCACCATCTCCAATGTTTCCACAAGCTGATGGGTTCGAATAATATTTCATTACAATACGCATTCTGGTTGTTCCGGTAAATGCAACTGGCGTAAAACTGCCTGTCGCTGTTCCGGTAGAAGAGATTCCGTCAATCACTTTTTCAGAAGCATCAAAAACATTGTTTTTATTGTAATCGATCCAAACTCCCCAATATTCTAAATAAGATCCGCCTGAAAAACCTGCCGCCAGACTAACACTTGTAGCTGTACCCGGAGTTACGGTTATAGTTTTAGAAGTAAGGTTCGCATAACCGCCTGCATCTTTACCGGATGTATTGGTAAAACTTCCAATAGTTACTGAATTGATGTATTCGTAATTATTATTCCCCTGAGCAGTACAATACGCTGATCCTGCCGTAAGAGTGGCTGTAACCTCATTAGAATAGGCTGAGTAAATACTATTTGCTTTTGCACGTACTCTGTATTTATAAGTACTTCCGGCTGTCAAACCTGTGTTGGTATAAGTAACTGCTGTACTTGCTAATGTTGTAATCTCGGCAAAAACGTTATCAGCTCCTGCTCTTTCTACTACAATGTTTGTCGCATTAGTTGCGTTGTTTACCCATGTCAATTGTGCTTGCAAACTGGTGTTGTTCACTGTAGCTGTCAGACTTGTAGGTGCCAAAACGGTTACAGATGCCTGAGTTCCGGCCTGAATGGATTCGTTTGGCTTTGTATTGTAAGCATAGTCCAAAACGGAATAACCAACTCCACCTGCTTCTACTTTAACATGCATCCACCCGTAGCAAGTACGCCCTCTGCTTTTATATTCAAAACCGATATAACCTGTTTGATTGTCCCAAGCTGTATAACTTGCCGTTCTTAAATCTAACTGATCCGGATATGCCGCTCCAGGGGTTACAAAATTACTTGAGGCACCAATTGTAGTTCCCTCTGTAATTAAACTAATGTTACGTGTACCTGCAGGTCCAACCAGTCTTTTGCCATAAGTTTCTACTTTTAAAGCTGCAGCAGCAAACTGCCACGCTCCATACTCCGTATTGTCTCCGATTCCTAAATCAAAATATTGCCAGGTTTGGACTGCTGAAGCTACATAATCAGGATTGTTTACATAGAAAACTCCATAAGGTGCATCAAATTTCAAATTGATTGTTTTTGATGCCATATCAAGAGTTGCAATTCCTCCTGTGATTGCAGCATCTTTGAAGGTAATCGTCACAGCAGCATCATTTGCAGGAAGATGTGCGGTTGCTTTTCCGGTAAAGGAAACCACTACTTTATTATTTCCCTGAAGTGTCAATACAGCTGTTAATCCCGAAGGAACTCCTGTAATCGTATAATCAGTTCCCGCAGTTAAGGTTCCTGTGCTTTTCGTAAAAGTTCCGTTGTTAGTCGATAACGAAATTGTACTGGTAGTAGTAACACCACCGTCATTTGCCTCTGCTTCATAGAGTATACTTTCTGATAAAACAACGGCCGTTTTGTTAGTTACACCGGTATAAATAGGTGCATTAGGTTGTGTATTATAGGCATATTCAGAAATGGTGTAACCGTCTCCATTTGCCGCAACACTTATTTTGAACCAGCCATAGCAAGGCAATCCATCGATTTTGTATTCAAAACCTACATATCCGGATTTTCCATCCCAGGCGGTATAACTCGCAGTTCTAAGATCTAATTGATTTGGGTATGCTCCCGGAACGGTCATATTACTTGTCGGACCAACTGCAGTGTTTTGAGCTAATAAGGTAATGTTTCGGCTGCCGCTCTCGCAAGTTAATCTTTTGCCGTACGTTTCAATTTTTAATGCATTAGCTGCATAACGCCACCCTCCGAATGAAGTGTCGTCTCCTTTTGCAATATCAAAAAACTTCCATGTCAAATTTGAAGAGATGTTAATATCCGGCATGTCTACAAAGAAGATTCCATAAGGATCTGTAAATCTTAAATTGTAAAACAGAGCAGTACAAGACAATCCTGTGGTTCCTCCTGTAAATGCCGCAGGCAAGAATGTAATTCCGGCAGTTGTATTTTGCGCTGCCGCATGATTTGTTGCTTTTCCTGAAAGTGTTACCGTCACCTGACCATTTGAATTTACAGTAACAACTGGTGTGATTCCGGCTGGAAAAGTATGTGTAAAATGGGTTCCTGCTGCTAAAGTTCCTGAACTTAGTGCAAAAGTTTTTCCTCCGCTTAAGGTTACCACTGAGGCTGTATCGAAAGATCCATCATTAATAACAGCTTCTTTAAAAGTAGTTCCGGTTGCCACTAAACTGCTTTCCGTTGTGTTCACTCCGGTATCAATTAAGTTTTGTGGCTGCCAGAGTGTTATTCTTGCCGGATGCTGTAAAGCTGCCAGCATTCTGTCAATCTGACCCTGGGTGTACATTTTATAACAGCCTTGTGCGCCATTGTACCCCATGTAGTTTTCAATATTTACTTTGTCTCCAGTACAATTGGTTCCCGGTGTACAGGCCAGGGTATGCTGTCCGTCTTCTGCAGGGGTGTCGGCAACTTCATCTGTGCCGGAGCAGCCTCCTTCAAAAGTGTGAATCAGGTTTAAGAAATGTCCAAATTCATGTGTAAGGGTTGCTGAAAATTCTTTGCTGTAGGAGTTGTCATAAAGGTAAGCTCCGTTAAAAACCACACGTGCTGTGTTATTGGCTGTCATACCTGAATCAGGATACCACGCAACCCCTGAGTTGTTAAAAACTCCTTCGTTATACAAATCGTTCTGAATATAAACGTTCATATATTTTTTATTGTCCCAGGCATCGGCAGCAATCTGATCGTCGTAGCCACCGCCATTTCCGTAACCGTTTTTGGCCGCATGGAAAACAACTCCTGTGGTACATCCACCATTAGGGTCTTTTTTTGCCAGTTTAAATTCGATGTTTAGTGTTCCTCTTCTCGCTTGAAAAAAGGGTTCAACTGTTTGATAGTCGGCATTCCTGCCATTAAAATCGTCATTTAGTTGAGCCAGATGATTGACGATTTTTTCGTAGGTAATGGTTTTTCCGCTTTGCACGTCTCCATAAATATGGAAAACCACGGGGATAACATAAGTAGGTGTTGCTGCTGTTTTTGAAGTTTTGCTTTTACGCTGGAGGGTAAATGTTTTGGTAAAGGCTTCAAAATCTTTTTTTTCCTGAAGTGATTTGGGGCTATTCCGATACACTTTGGCGTTTTCTTCTGTCGTCCGGCAAGGAAGTCCCTGCGCGCTCATTTTCCCTATCGAAAAAACGAGCATTAATACTAGTAGTTTTGTTTTCATTTTTTTTGGGTTAATTTGTTGCCACCAAAATTACCAGCATAGCTTCTATTTTATTGATACTATGTTATTTAAAAATAATATATAATTAACAACTTTTTAACTTTAAAAAAACACATAATTAAAAAATAAACCAAATAAACAGCGCATTCACAAACAAAATAGAGTATTTATTAAACAAAACCAAGACTTCGACTTCGCTCAGTCTGACTATATAGCTCTATAAGCGAAACCAGAACTTCGACTTCGCTCAGTCTGACATTGTGATTCAAAATAAAAATTGGACTTTGCTCAGTCTGACCATGCGGTTCAAAATAAAGACCAGGCTTTGCTCAGTCGGGCAGTAGGATTAAACAAAAAAAACCGGAACCTAATTAAAGGCCCCGGTTAAAAACAGGAAAACTAATTCAAATTAAAATTTATCCCAGAAAATTTTTGTAGTCATTAAATCTCCTCCTATGGCAGCAGAGGCCGCTTCATAATTTTCTTTATTTAAGGTTTTATCAAAAAGAGAGTAAATATTACGAACCGGTACTTTTCCTTTCGCTGCATCAACAGCAGTTGAAGGAGCTACCAATACAGGGAAATCTAACCTTCTGTATTCTGTCCAGGCTTCAAATCCTCTGTTGTAATAAGCGATCCAAAGCTGGTAGGCGATTTTTTCTTTAGTCGTTCCGGCAGCGGTTGCAAAGTCAACATCTGTTCTGTTTACATAAGTTTGTACATCGGCATTCGCAACTCCCCAAAAGTTCATGCTCGCCAAAATTCCTTTTTTATAATATTCTTCCGGAGTTCCTCCTACGCTAAATCCTCTGTTTGCAGCATCCGCCAAAAGGAAACAGGTTTCGGTGTAATCAAAAATTACTCCCGGATTTGTTCTCTCTTTCAATCTTGATCCCATGTTTGAAAAATCGCCATAACTTACTTGTTTGGCATAAGGAGCTCCTTTATAGCTACCGCCTTTTTTAGAGCTTGGATTAAAGAATATATCACGTCTAGGATCACTTTTTCCATTTAACTCATTCACAAAATATTCAGTCGGAATGGTTTGACTTTCGTTTACCAGAGTATCATACAACGGATTCATATCAACAAGTGATGAAAAATACTGAAACAATGCGGTTTCATCTTCATTGGTCATTACTCCTGAATTGTAAGCACTTTCTACTATTGCTTTTGCTTTGGCAGGCTCAATATCAGCAAGGTGTAATCCTAGTTTCAATTTCACACTATTGGCTAATGTTTTCCATTTTGCTACATCGCCTTTGTAAATTAAATCAGCTTTACCAAAGCTCTCTTTACTGCCGTCCATAGCTGCAATAGCCGTATCTAATCTCGCAGCCAGATCTAAATAAATGGTTTTGGCATCATCGTATTTAGGATAAGGATACAGATTGATATCCAAAGCTTCACTGTAAGGTACATTCCCAAATAAATCTACAAGTGCCTGATAAGCCATCACAATCTGAACGTCAAGTATTGCGATTTTGTTTTTTTTAATGGCTGTATCAACAGCCCCTAAAGCTTCTTTGCTCTTTATGGCTTTTTGAGCGTTTACCAAATCCTGCAAAACGTCTCTGTATAATAAAGTTGACAGGGAACTTCCTAAATTCCTTCTCTCCATATTGTAGTTTACCTCATCTGTATAAGTTGTGGTAGACCAATATTGAGCATATCCTCTAAAATTGTTACTGTTTACCGAAGCATTGGTCAGAAAGTAAGCATAATTTACCTGTGCATTGGTCATGAGTGCCCCCGGCAAAATAGTGGTATACGCTTTTTTATCCTGATTTAAATCTTCTAAGTTATCACAAGAGGCTACTGAAAGTAAAATGGCTCCTGCAAAAAATATCGTTTTTACTATTTTCATTTTTTTTGTTTTTAGAATTGAACTTTCATATTAAAGTTATACTCTTTTGATGTAGGCAAAACTCCGGTTTGAAAGCCCTGAAGGTTTCCTGAAGAAAGTCCCGCTTCCGGATCAGCATAAGGTAAATTTTTATGAATGATCCATAAGTTGCTCCCATTAACTGACAAAATCATATTGGTGATAAAAGTCTTTGCAAGGAATTTTGATGGCAATCTGTAGCTTAATCCTAACTCACGTAATTTCACATAAGAAGCATCGTAAACATATTGCTGTTCCGGCATGGAATTATAAAAAGAATATCCATTTGCTCCTTCTACACTTACAATTTTGTCGTTTGGAGTTCCGTCTGCCTTAACACCTGCCAACAAAACACCTCCTCCATTTGCCAGCGGCTCTCTTTGCGGAACACCTAAATGGTTGTTGGAAACTGTACTTTCGTAAATACCTGTAGTATGTCCGTAACGTTGATCTAATGAGTAAACATCTCCGCCTTTTTTCACATCAATCAGGAAGTTCAATGAGAAATTTTTATAGGTAATTACGTTATTCAAACCACCAATCCAGTCCGGATTTATATCTCCGATTGTAGCTCCGGCAGTTTGCTGATATCTTCCGTTTGAACGAATTACTTTTTCTCCGTTTAAATAGGTAAATCCTGAACCTATCAGCTGTCCAATTGGTTTTCCAACCTCAGCAACATATCCAACTCCCTGGAAAGATCCTAACGAAATTCTGTCAGCTCCTCCTAATGAAATCACTTCATTTTTATTGGTAGACCAGTTAACTTTTGCTTCCCAGCTGAAATTTGCTGTCTTCACCGGAATTACAGACAAGGTTACCTCATATCCTTTATTCTGAACATCCCCTCCGTTTATCCAGGCTCTGGTGTATCCGGTTTGTGTAGGTGTTTCAACTGAAAGAATCTGATTGGTTGTATTGCTTTTGTAGTAAGAGAAATCAAGACCTACACGATTATTGAACAATTTAAGTTCTATACCAGCTTCAAGACCTTTGGTCAGCTCACTTTTTAAATTAGCATTACTTTTATTGTTTTCTGTAGAGAAACGAATTCCGTCAGGTCCAAAATTATCACCTTTAGGATAAGTTGATGCAATTACAGCAAACGGAGCATCATTACCTGTTTCTGCATAATTCAAACGCAGTTTTCCAAAAGACAACCAATTTGTTTTAATATGATTACTAAAAATATAAGTTCCTGTAATCGAAGGATACGTATAAGTACTATTGCTTGATGGTAACGTAGAAGACTTGTCTACACGATAACTTCCTTCTAAGAAATAAGTTTCCATAAAATTGAAACTTGCATTAGCATAAACACTGTTTGTTCCGATGGTCACTTCTGACTCACCAGGGCTGTTGATTTTATCAATAGAATTACTCAAAGCATAAATCCCAGGCACTACCAGTCCGCCATTTGTTGCTGCAAAAATTGATTTACTCACTGAACGTCTTGAATTAGCTCCAAGCATTCCGTTGAACTTAATTCCGTCTGTAATATTCGTTTTAAAGTTCATGATTAAATCGAAGTTGATCTCTCTGAACGTTTTATCAAATCTGGTATACTGTCCAAGTGCATTTGGTGTTCTCTTTGATCCCACGGCAATGCGCTCCTCCTGTAACTGACTATAGGTATCTACAGCACCTTTACCTGTAATATCAAACCAATCGGTGATTTGTGTATTCAAAGCAAAATTTCCAAAAAAACGATCACGATTTAAAGTATTGTAGTTGTTATATCTTTGAAAATACGGGTTGTCATGAAACTGAATCGTTAAATCATTTGGTCCGCCAACACTCCAGGTTGTATTTTCTCCTGTAAGGTTATAAGCATCTTTTAAATCCTGAAAATCTACACTTGTAGAATACCATTGTCTGATACTGCTCAAATAGTTATTTCCACCGTCACCATAACCAGTTTCATTCATTCCTTTCGCATTTGCTTTTAAATAATTCGCAGATGCCGAAATTTTAGTTTTAGGCAGAATGTTATAGGTTCCTGAAAAGTTGAAATTGTCTTTACGGTTGTTACTGTTTGGCAAAATTCCCTGATTCATGTTATAGTTTGTATAACCAAATCTGAAATCTCCTTTTTCACCTGATCCGGTAAAAGCAATATTATTAATGAACGTTAAGCTCTTTTGGTAAAAATCATTTGGATTTTTCTTTACTGCCGTCCAAGGAGTCGCTTTTCCATAACCCGGTAACTCAGGATAGAAAGAACTCCAGTTGTACACTAACAAATTAGGATCAAATTTAGGTCCCCATGATGCATCATCAGTAGCAGCATACGGATGTACTCCACTACCTAAATCTACTGTTCCATAGAAATCACCATATCCTCCACCGTATTGATTTTGATACTCCGGTAACGTTTTTTTATCGACTACACCAACGGTAACTCCGGAGCTAAAACTTACACCTAAACCTCCTTTAGATTTACTTCCTTTTTTTAAAGTTACAAGGATTACCCCATTTGAAGCTCTTGAACCATACAGCGCCGAAGCCGCAGCTCCTTTTAGTACGTTCATCGTCTCGATATCGTCAGGATTGATATCCGAAGCGGCATTTCCGTAATCGTATCCTCCTGTGTTACCTCCGCTTTTCTGATCGGCACTATTGGTATTGTCATTATTCAACGGAATACCATCTACAATCCATAAAGCCTGATTGTTTCCCGTCAAAGAAGTAGTACCACGAATCACGACATTCGTTGAACCTCCAATATTGTTGTTACGTCTGATTTGTACACCGGCAATTTTACCTGAAATCGCATTGGCTACGTTACCATTGTTTACTTTAGTCAGATCTTCTCCTTTAATCTCCTGAGTGGCATATCCTAAAGATTTCTTTTCTCTTTTTAACCCCAGAGCGGTAACGACAATTTCCTGCAGCTGCTCTGAAGCAGGGGATAAAGAAACGTTGGCAGTGTTCCCTGTAACGGTTACCTCTACAGCCTTCATCCCGATATAATTAAAGATTAAAACAGCGTTTTGACTTGTCTTTATAGAATACTTACCGTCAAAATCAGTTTGAGCTCCTGTTTTTGTTCCTTTGATCAATACACTCGCACCCGGCAAAGGCAGCCCTGCATTATCTGAAACAATTCCCGATACAACCCGCTCTTGTGCGAGCGCAAATTGTGCTAGCAGTACAAAAAAAAGTACTACCGTTTTTCTTTGAAAAAACTTGAATTTCATAAAAAGGTTTTATAATTAGTATTGGCAAATGTTTTGCTTTTTTGATAATTTTTATGATAATATATTATCGCAAAAACCTATTATATTACCCTTTTGTTACACATTTAATATTTTACATGTATTATCTTACCCTTTCAAATTCGTGCAACATATGTATTTATTTTCTTACTTTTAATATCTTTAGCTTCTAAATAAACTTCAAAACACTAAAGAGAGTGTTAAAAAATCCAATAAAAAAATTCCAAATCCCAAACGTTCATCGAAGTTTGGAATTTGGAATTCAAAATTTGAGATTTTGATATTAAACTATTTCACTCCCGGAGGATATTTTTCTTCAATAAATTTTATCAAAATATAGATTAAAGATTTTCAGCTTTCTTCGTCTTCATTATTTGTTGCGTTTTTTTGATTCCGAATAAGCAGCTCCAAAACACGAAAGAGAGTGCTAAAATTCCAATAAAAAAATTCCAAATCCCAAACGTTCATCGAAGTTTGGAATTTGGAATTTAAAATTTGAGATTTTGATATTAAACTATTTTGCTCCCGGAGGACATTTTTCTTCAATAAATTTTATAAAAGTATCCACTAAATGTTTTCGGGTTCCTTCGCCTTCATGAATGCTGTGGGTACGATTTGGGTAGATCATTAAATTAAAAACTTTGTCGTATTTTATCAGTTCATCAATCAAAACTTCTGCATTTTTATAATGCACATTATCGTCGCCGGTTCCGTGAATGTAAAGCAGATTTCCTTTTAAGTTCTTTGCGTGTGTTACAGGTGAAGCCTGAATGTAAGCAGCTTCACTCTCATCCGGCAATCCCATATAACGTTCGGTATAAATATTATCGTAAAAATGCTGATCGGTCACTGCGGCAATCGCTACACCGGTTTTGTATATTTCCGGATATTGAAACATCAGGTTCAAAGTTACAGCTCCGCCTCCGCTCCATCCGTGTATGGCTACTCTGTTGTTATCAATAAAGTTCCATTTCAGTACTTCTTTAGCGGCCATTGCCTGATCGCGGGTATTGATGATTCCGATATTTTTGTAGATTGATTTTCTCCATTTTCTTCCTTTCAAAACCGGAGTTCCTCTGTTGTCCATGGCAATTCCAATGTATCCCTTCGGAATTAACAGATCAATAAATCCATTAAAGTAAGGCATGTCATTCGCTACCGAAGCCATTGGCTCACCGTAAACGTAAAAGAATACGGGATATTTTTTTGTTGGATCAAAATCAAGCGGTTTTGCCATGATTCCATCGATCTCTACTCCGTCAACCGTGGTTACTTTGAATTTCTCTAAAGAAAAGTCACGTTTTGGTTTTGTAAAAACATCAGCCTCTTTTGGCAGTATTTTTTTATGATCGGAAAGTGAAACTAAACGCACATTAAAATCACGATTGACATTAGAATTGGTGTGTTTGGCATACGATCCGTCTGTCGAAAACTCATATTCATTGGTTCCTTCAAATACTTCAGGAGTTATTCTTTTGGTTTTAAGCGAATTAATATTCGTCTCATACAAATAACGCTGCGTAGCATCTTTTGGACTTGCGATATAATAAATGGATTTGGTCTTGTCATTATAAGCTTTAAAATAGGCATCGAAATTTCCTGTTGTGATCAGTTCTTTCTTTTTTCCGTCACGGCTTATTTTGTACACATGCATCCAGCCATCGGCATCCGAGCTCCATAAAAAAGATTTGCCATTGTCTACAAACTGACAAGGAAAACCATCGTATACGCCAGACGAAATATCAAAAACATCAATCCATTCTGCTGATTTTTCCTGATACACCAAAGTTGCTTTCCCGGATTGTGTATTGCAATTGTAAATCGAAACCTGATTTTGATTTCGGTTTAATTGTATGGCCATTACCTCATCTTTAGCTACCCATTCCATACGAACCAAATAATTATTATCCGGTTCTCCGGGAATATCAAGCCAATTGGTTTTTAAAGAAGCAATATCAATAACTCCAATTTTTACAGCAGAGGGTTTTTCTCCAGCTTTAGGATATTCTACCGGAATTACGAATGGGTATAAAGCATCGGTATTGTTAATCATTAAGTGAAACTTTGTCTTCGAAGCGTCTACACGCCAAAAAGCAATACTTTTACCATCAGGACTCCAGCGAAATCCGTCACGCGCTGCCAATTCTTCTTCGTAAACCCAGTCAAAAGTTCCGTTAATTACCTTATCGGTTCCGTCTGTTGTTAAAGCGGTAATCTTAGCTGATGCCAGATTTTCAAGGTAAATATTGTGTTTTGAAACGTAAGCTACATTTTCGTTATCTGCTGAAAACTTAGCAAACATTAGGGAAGACTCTTCTAAGTTGATACCCAGTTTTCTTCCTTTTCCGGTGGTTAAGTCAAAAAACCAATAGTCGCCTCTGGTATTGGCTCTCCACACTTTTTTTGAGTTGGTATACACCAGAACTCTGGTTTTATTCTGATTCCAGACTAATTCTTCCACTTCTCCGTTAAAACCTGCCGCTGATAACTGCTGCTGGGTTAAAACAGTGGTACTCTGATTGAGTTTATCCACATCATATACCTGAATGTTGTTTTCGGAATTTACCCAAAACGAATGTGAATTGGGCAGCCATTTTAATTCGTTTATATCGATATCTTTTTGAGCCAAAATGCTCGAGCAAACAAAAAGAAGCAATAGGAAGTGTTTTTTAATCATGGTTTATTTGGTATTTAATAGCTGTTCTATTTCTTCAATTTCAATAGGCATATCTTCGGTTAAATTGATGTTTCCGTCTTCGGTTAACAAATAATCATTTTCCAGTCGACAGCCGATTCCTTCTTCCCGAATATAAATTCCGGGCTCGCAGGTCAACACCATTCCTTTTTCAAAAGGTTTGGAATACAATCCTACATCATGAACATCCAGTCCCACAAAATGAGCCGTTCCGTGCATGAAGTATTTTTTGTACACCGGATTTTCAGGATCTTGTGCTTCAATTTCTTCTAAAGTTATCAGACCTAATTTTACCAGCTCGGTTTCCACCAGGCTTGCCATCTGTAATTCGTAATCTTTAGATAAAACTCCCGGTTTTAAAAATTTAGATCCTTCTTTCAAACAATGTAAAACCGATTGGTAAACTTCTTTCTGACGAGCAGAAAATTTTCCGTTTATCGGAAGACAGCGCGTAGTGTCAGAATTGTAATTGCCATAACAAACCCCAAAATCGACCAAAAGCATATCGCCGTCCTGACAAACCGAATCATTGGTATTGTAATGTAAGACACAGGCATTCTTACCCGAAGCTATAATAGGTTTGAAAGCATGGCGATTTCCTCCGTTTCTGATATAATGGTACGCCAATTCAGCCTCCAGTTCGTATTCTTTTACATTGGGTTTTACCGCTTTTATCAATGCTTTGAATCCTTCGATACTTATTGCCACCGCTTTTCGGATCAAAGCAATTTCTTCTGCTGATTTTACCGGACGCAGTTCTCTTGTTATTTTGGCCACACGCTCGTATTGATGCAGTGGATATTTTTGTTTGCACCACTGAATCATTCGATCCTGACGGGTATTCATTTCCGAAGTTATTCTTTTAATGTGCTCGTTGTGCCCCAGATAAATGGTATCGGCCTCAAAGGCAAATAGCTGTAGGGCTTTTTCAAATTCGTGCAGCCATTTTACATTTTTAATTCCGGAAAGCGCCGTAACTTTTTCTTTGGTCAGGAAATCTCCGTCCCAGATTAACGTATGTTCACTGACTTCTTTTACAAATAAAATTGCTCTGTTTTCTTCTTTAAAAGCATCGGGATAAAGTACCAAAATGGTTTCGTCCTGCTCAATTCCGGACAGATAAAACAAATCATTATTTTGTGCAAAACCCATGACATCATCTGTATTATTGGGCATCACATCGTTTGAAGCAAGAATTGCCAAACTGTTAGTCTGCATTTTTTCGACAAACCTCTTACGGTTATTTTCAAATAAAGAAGCCGGAATTGAATCGTATCTCATAGTTTATAATTGAAACATTTTAGTGTCAACAGAAATTGTTTTGCCTGAAATAATCTCTGTGATTATCTTTCCGGTTGCCGGTGCAAGGCTTAAGCCCATCATCGCATGTCCGGTGGCGAAAGTCAAATTTACAACTTTTTTGGCACGGGTAATGATTGGCATTCCGGAAGGTGTACAAGGTCTGAAACCAAACCAGGTATCCTTGTTTTCAGGCATTCCTACCTGCATTTCGGGATAAAATTCATTGATACTGTTTATGATTCCCTGCAATCTGTTCTTATTAATTTTGGTATCTCCGGTGTGGGTAATTTCCATAGTTCCCCCAAAACGAATATCATTGTTCATAGGGGTTACAGCTACTTTTCCTTCGCATAAAATCGAAGGAATGGAAGGTTTATGATCCTGATCCTTCAATGTGAAACTGTATCCTTTTCCCGGTAAAATAGAAACTGAAATTCCCAGTTTTTTAGCCAGTGAAGGGCTCCACGAACCGGCTGCCAGTACCACTTCATCTGTGGCAAATGTACCTTTGTCGGTTACTACTTTTGTAATTTTATGATGATCGAAAGTAAAATCCTGTACTGTTGTACCGGAATGAATTTCTACTTTTAAGCGCTTTAATTCTTCTTTGATAAACTGCATGAATTTTTGTGGGTACAAATGAGCATCGCCTTTGTAGTGTATCCCACCTAAAATATCGGTTTTAGTACCGTTCTCCAATTTTGCAACAGCTGCCGCAGAAAGGTAATCTACTTTTAAACCCAATTTTTCGGCTTCTCGTCCTTCATGAAACATTTCATGGGCCACTTTATCGGTTTTGTACAACATTAGAAGTCCTTTTTCTTCGTAGAAAAAAGAATTGTTTTCTTTCGCAAAATCCTGATATAATTCTTTACTCAACAATGACAAATCACGCAATGCAGGCATCGCATTTGCAACGTGTTTCTCATTGGCATGTTTGTAAAACTGCAGCCCCCATTTCATCAGATTGGCATCTAATCTCGGTTTTACATAAAACGGACTCTGACTGTCGAACATCCATTTGATTCCCTGAGCAATCATACCGGGCTGTGCCAGCGGAATAATATGCGAAGGAACAATCATACCGGCATTTCCATAAGAACAGCCATCATCCATAGGAGACTGATCAAAAATGGTTACCTCATATCCTTCTTTAGCCAGATAATAAGCGGTACACAAACCTATTATACCTCCTCCAATTATACTTACTCTTTTCATTTCTACGGAATTAAAAAATTCATTGAAGAAGAATCTCATCCTCCTTCAATGAATCTAAATTTTTAATATTTTTTAAATTACCTGAAAACCATGAGCATACGGATCATTCTCTTCATCGATAATGATGGTATTGTAACCGTATACTTTTGCCCAGCCCTGAATACTTGGTACAATCGCGGGAATTTCTCCAATTGAAGTTTCCTCTACCACTTTTCCAATAAACTTACTGCCAATATAACTTTCGTGAATAAAATCTTCTCCTGCTTTCAGTTTTCCTTTGGCATGCAGCTGCGCAATTCGTGCCGATGTTCCGGTACCGCAAGGAGAACGATCGATAGCTTTGTCTCCGTAGAAAACAGCATTTCGTCCTGATGATGTTGGATCTAAAGGCTCTCCTGTCCACAACATATGACTGACATCACGAATGGTATCATTTTCCGGATGGATAAAATAGTCCGGATATTTGGCATTAATTCTTTTGCGGACTTCCTGACTCAACTGGATAATTTTACCGGCGGAGAAATTCTGAATTCCTGAGAAATTTTTTTGTGGATCTACAATCGCATAATAGTTTCCTCCGTATGCTACATCAAAAGTAATTTCTCCCAGTTCCGGACAATCAATAGTTAATCCTTCTGCTGCCAAATACGATTTTACATTGGTCAGACGTACCCAGTCGACTTTATTTCCGGTTTGCTGGTACTCGATATTCACAAGACCGGCAGGAGCTTCCATTCTTATTTTCCCAGGTATTTTTGGGGTAATCAAACCTTCTTCAATGGCAATGGTAATGGTACCAATCGTTCCGTGACCGCACATGGGCAGACAACCGGAAGTTTCGATAAACAAAATTCCAAAATCATTGGCAGGATCACTTGGCGGATATAAAATACTGCCGCTCATCATATCATGTCCGCGAGGTTCAAACATTAATCCTTTGCGGATCCAGTCAAATTCTTTTAAAAAATGCTGGCGTTTTTCGCTCATGTTAGCCCCCGTCAAATTAGGCCCGCCACCTGCCACCACTCTCACAGGATTCCCGCAAGTGTGTGCATCTACACAAAAAAAAGTTTTCCTTGTCATTTATGATATCTGGGATTTTGTTTGAATATTATTTAAGGTTCTTAAAATCTGTAATGGATTTTCGTTCTGCAATTCTGCAGGTAATAATTCATTTGGCCAGTTTTGGTAACTAAACGGTCGAACCCAACGATAAACGGCATGGATTCCAACAGCAGTAAATCTCGAATCGGAAGAAGCCGGATAAGGGCCTCCGTGAATCATCGAAGGGCAAACTTCAACTCCCGTAGGAACTCCATTAAAAATCAATCGTCCCACTTTACTCTGCATCGCTGCTATCAATTCGTCCTGATTTTTCAATTCCTCAGACTCCCCAATAATGGTTCCTGTTAACTGTCCGTCCAATTGATTGATGATGGTCAGTAATTGTTGTTCATCATCACATTGCACCAGTACCGATACAGGTCCGAAAACCTCATGACTTAAGACTTTATTCTCTAAAAAAGTTTTCCCGTCTACGGTCAACACTTTCTGTACTCCGTAATTTGATGCCGCTTCACCTTTATATTCTGCAATTTTAGCGACTCCTTTCTGTGCCAGCATTGTTGCTGATCCTTCTTCAAAACCATTCTTCATGGAAGGATGCAGCATACAAAACGGTTCTATTTTTTCAATAGCCTCTGTCAATTCTTCTGAAAACTTATTCAATTCAGCCCCCTTAATTCCAAACAGTAATCCGGGATTGGTACAAAACTGACCTGCTCCAAGCGTGATAGATCCCGCATAAGCCGCAGCCCACTTTTGACTGTTTACCTCTACTGCTTTCGGCAAAAGAACCACAGGATTTACACTCCCCATCTCGGCAAAAACCGGAATGGGTTCCGGGCGCTGTGCTGCCAGATCAAATAAGGCTCTTCCGGCGCGAATGCTTCCGGTAAAACCAACTGCTTTCACCAATGGATGTTTCACCAGTGCCGTACCAAGAGTTGTTCCTCCACCAATAAGATTGGAGAAAACACCTTCCGGCATATTTGTTTTTTGTGCTGCTTTTATAATAGCCGAAGCAACCATTTCACCTGTTCCCACATGCATCGAGTGACTTTTTACAATCACAGGACAACCCGCCGCTAATGCTGAAGCGGTATCTCCTCCAGCTGTTGAAAAGGCAAACGGAAAATTACTTGACCCAAAAACCACCACCGGACCAAGGGGTACCAAAATTTTACGCAAATCTTCTTTTGGCGCAGGAACCCTGTCTGTTATTGCAGTATCAATTGCAGCCTGAACCCAGCTCCCTTCAATGAGCATTTGGGCAAACGCGCGTAGCTGACCAACCATTCTTCCGCGCTCCCCCTCTGCTCTGCCCATTGGAAAGCCGGATTCACTGCAATACTGAACTAACAAATCATTTCCTAAAGCTACGATTTCGTCAGCGATAGCATTTAAAAAACCTGCTCTTTCTAAACCGGAACATTTTTTATACGTTCCAAATGCCTGATGAGCCAAAGCAACTGCTTCTTCAATTTCTTCATGAGTTGCTTCTGTAAAAACCCAGGGATTTTCGACATTCTGCTGCGGATTAAATGTTTTAAATGTTTTATTTCCGGCAGCTTTGAGTGTGCTTCCCACGTAATTTTTTCCTGTAATCATATTTCTTTTTTGTTGTTTGAATAAATACTTTACAATTCTAAGAGTCTATTTAAAATCTAAACAGACTCTTAAAGAAGAAATTTGTAAAACCAATTGTATTAGCCTACATACTGTTCTAAGTTTTTATAATCAGGCAAAGTTGGTCTTGATGCTAAGGATTTGGCAATAATATCTAAAACTTTTTCTCTTTCAGCTCCCTGAAGCGGTAATCTTGGCGCACGAACATATTCTGTCCCGATACCTGTTGCTACTTCTGCAAGCTTAATATTTTGTACTAAAAATGAATTAATGTCTAATTCTAATAAAGGAAGGAACCATCTGTATATTTTCAAAGCCTCATCAATTCTGCCGGCTTTGGCTAATTTATATATCGCCACAGTTTCTTTTGGAAAAGCACATACCAGACCTGAAACCCATCCGTCAGACCCCATCAGTAAACTTTCTAAAGCCAGAGTATCTACTCCTGATAAAATCTTTAATCGGTCACCGAAACGGTTAATCATTCTGGTTACATTCGAAATATCTCTTGTGGATTCTTTTACTGCCTGAATGTTGTCAAATTTCAACAGTTCTTCAAACATATCCAGTGTAACTTCAATTTTATAATCTACCGGATTATTGTATATCATTATGGGAAGTGATGTGTTTTTTGCAACTTCAGAAAAGTACGTTACCGTTTCAAAATCAGAAGCTTTGTAACGCATTGGAGGCAACATCATTAAACCTTTTGCTCCATCTTGTTCGGCTTTATTGGCAGCTAAAATTGCAGCACGTGTGGTTTGCTCTGCAATATTCATAATTACCGGTACCTGATTGTTTACCAGACTAACCGTATTTTTTACCAATTCTCTTCTTTCATCTTCTAAAAGGGTGCTGGCTTCTCCTAATGTTCCGCCCAGAATTATTCCTTCAACACCTGCCTCTAATTGTGCTTGCAAGTTAACTTCAAACATTCTGAAGTCTAATTTATCATCTGCAGTAAATTTGGTTGTTACTGCCGGCATAACGCCTTTCCATTGAATACTCATAATATCGATTTTAATTAAAACCAAAATTATTTATATTGAACAAAGCAAGAGGCTTAAAAATTACCCCAAAACAATACTATATTACCCTATATAAAACAATTACACAAAAAACCAATTAATATATTGCTATTTTTTTGACAAAATAAAATATATTTGAATGAACTAACCTTGACCAACCATGAAAGTTTTTCCATTTAAAATCCCTAAATCGGGAGAAGATCCTCTTATATATCAGGAGGATAGAGAGATTGTTTTTTACGACAAACTCCATCAACACGAAGAAATACAAATTAGTTTTATCGAAAAAGGACAGGGTGCCATTTTTGCCGGAGATACCATCTCGCATTACCGCGAAGGCGATATCTTAATGATTGGAAGCAATTTACCTCATGTTTTCAGAAGTGAAGTATACGACAATGAGTCTTCCATTATGCGTACTTTATTCTTTACGACAAACTCGTTTGGAAAAGATTTCTTCTCACTAACCACTTTCAAAAACATTCAGCCTTTTTTAGAAAACAGCAAAAATGGCTTTATTACCCACAATCCCCCAAAAAAAATCGTCAAATCTTTTAAAAAACTAAATAAATCAGACAATTACGAACGCTTCATTTTGTTTTTAGAAATCATAAAGTGGCTTTCCAACAGTGAAAGGGAACAGCTATCCAATCATTTGTACGATAAAAAAATTACAGATAATGAAGGCAAACGAATGCAGACGGTATTCGAACACGTAATGACCAACTACCAAAAAAACATCAACCTGGATGAGATTGCCTCGATCGCCAATATGACCAAAAATGCGTTCTGCCGGTATTTTAAAGTCCGGACCAACAAGTCCTTTTTTCAGTTTTTAATAGAAGTAAGAATCGAACATGCTTCCAAACTGCTGGCCAACAATAGTGAACTTTCGGTTCTTGAAATTGCCGAATTATGCGGCTTTAACAACATCTCCAATTTCAACAGAAAGTTTAAGGAACTCAAACAGACTTCTCCTTTGCAATACCGGAAACTGAATCTGTAAGTAGTTTACTTTTACTTAACCGCAAAGGACGCAAAGTTTTTTGTCTAAGTTTACATATATAAACGCAAGGTTCGCAAAGCTGTAGGGTAAAGCTTTGCGAACCTTGCGTTTATATAAAATCTAACAAGTAAAAATCCTTGCGCCCCCAGCGGTTAAAAAATCTGCGTAATCTGCGTAAAAAAATAACCTAACACATAGCATAAAAAAAATGCAAACTAAAAACTTTTCACAGCTTACATTTTACATCTCACATCTCACAAAACTACTCAATAGAAAGCCTCGTCATAATAGGATAATGATCTGAATTTTCGAAGTCAGAAAAACTTTCAAACTGTTTGACTTTCATCTTACTGTCAGTAAAAATATAATCAATACGTGCCGGATAATAACGGAACTTATAAGTTGCTCCAAATCCTTCTCCGGCTTCTTCAAAGGCATCTTTAAGTTTTCCTTTGATATTTCGGTAAACATATGAAAACGGACTATTATTCATATCTCCACAAATAATAATCGGGTTTTTACATTGTTTGATATTTTCTTTAAAGATCTCGGCCTGCTCTTGCTGCTGTCTGAAACCTTTACTGATTCGGGTATAGATTAACTGTGATTTCTCCTGATTGACATGATCAATATTGTCTGAAATGTCACTTACATCCGGAGAAATTTTTATCGACTGCAGGTGCATGTTGTACACACGAATAACCTCTTTACCTCTTTTAATATCGGCATAGACTACATTATTGTCTGAATTTGGAAAGACGATATTTCCCTGATCAATAATAGGGAATTTGGAGAAAATTGCCTGACCGGTTTTAATTTTATTCCCATCAATAAAAATATAGCGATGCGGATACACTTTCAAATCCAGATGAGCCGAGTTGGAATACTCCTGAATACAAAGAATGTCCGGATCTTTTTCGTCGATAAAGGCTTTTATATTGGAAGGAATATCGTCGCGATCGAGCCACTTGAAAACATTAAAAAGACGTACATTATAACTCATTACAGAGAAATCTCTCTCGTCCTTAACATATTCTTTTGCTGAGAATTTATAAAATTTACTGATAAAAGTAATTCCGGTTAACAACACCAAACCGGACAGAATAAGACGTTTCTTAAACTGAATGCCCCAATAGACGAAGAACAAACCATTGAGAACAAAGAAAGCCGGCATAAAGAGCGTCAAAACCGATAGCAGCGGAAAACTCTTTGGTGCCAGAAATGGTAAAATATAAATACTAAACGTCAATACAGTTAGCACTATATTCAAAAAGAACATTATTTTATTAAACCATGAAAGGTTTTTCATATTGCGGACCTAAACGATTATTTTCCAGCTTTAAATAAAAACTCTTTTTCTTCTTTTGTCAGACAATCATAACCGGACTGGCTGATTTTGTCTAAAATTTCATCAATTTGTTGTTGCGTTTTGTCTTTCGTAACAATTCTTGACGTCACTTTTTCAGTAGGTTTTTTGTAATTTTTATGAACTTTTGTAAATGGGGTCGATGGGGATTTTTTAAACAGATTGGCAAAGAAATCTAATGTTCTCGAAACAATTTTACTAAGATCTGTACCGTTTTGAAGCAGCTTGATAAAAAGGAATCCAAAGAAAGCTCCTGCCAAATGCGAGATATGTCCTCCGGTATTGTCTAAACGAAACTGCATTAAATCAAGAACCAGAATGACAGCTGTAATGTGCCAAAGTTTTACATTACCGATAAGCAGCAAACGAACATTCATCAAAGGCTGATAAGTGGTAACACCCATCAGGATGGCCATGATGGCAGCCGATGCTCCTACAATAGGCGCTGAAATATTTAAAAAATAAAAACTCAATGCAAAAACAACTCCCGAAAAAATGGCTCCTAAAATATACAGTCCGAGATATTGTTTTTGGGTAAAGAAAGTCAGGAACAACTGGCTCGCAAAATTCAGCACCATCATATTAAACAACAAATGCAGAAAGCCATAATGAAAGAAAGCATACGTCAGGAACGTCCAGGGTTTGAACATAAAAACGGCAGGATCTGATGACAATGCCAGCCAGTTTGGAAAGGCAAACTGCGCTGTAGAAAAGTTATAGAAAAGCACTAATGAAATCAGGAAACAACCAATGTTCCAAAAAATAACACGCATAGCAATTCCGCCTAATCGATATTGTAATTTTAAATCATCCAGAATGTTCATAGAAGCTTTCTTTAGTTTTTATTTGCAATATTAAAGTTAAAAATTAATTCCAACGATTGTTATTAAACTGATTTTTTTTCCAGTACCACATCATGAAGTACCCAATGACCGCACCTCCAATGTGAGCGAAGTGAGCGACTCCTGTACCTCCTCCTCCAAATATAGAATCTCCTTTGAAACCTAAAAACAAATCAATCGCTAAAATTCCGGGTACAAAATATTTCGCCTTAATCGGGATTGGTATAAACATCAAAGCAAGTTCAGCATTTGGAAACATAAAAGCAAAAGCCACTAAAAGTCCATAAATAGCACCCGAAGCTCCTACCATTGGCACCTGAGTAATCACAGAAGCATTAAACAATCCTTTAAACCCTTCTTCGGTAAGATTGGTCTTTCCCACCCCTTCCAGTATTGGTTTAATTTGTTCTAAAAACAAATCGGATCTAAAACTCGCTCCATCGCTAAAATTTACATTTAGAATCTGATGCAATGTGGCATCTGATAAGCCTAAGCTTCTTACCGGCTCTAAAGCGTCCTGAAATTGCAGATAATTTACCCCTATTTGTAATAAAGCAGCACCTAATCCACAGGAGATGTAAAAGAAAATAAACTTCTTTCCTCCCCAGAAATGTTCTAAGGCCGATCCGAAAGAAACCATCGCAAACATATTAAAGGCAATATGCAAAATACCGCCGTGCATAAACATATGCGTGATAGGCTGCCAAAGTTTAAAAAAATCACTTTCCGGAAAAAATAGTGCAAAAAACTGCTCGGAAACTGGCACTAACTGAGCACCTATAAAAAATATGATATTAATTATAAGCAGTTGTTTTACGACAGGAGTCATGTTATTCATCATAAGGCAAACTTTTTATCTATATCTTCTACACGCATCGTGATGAAGGTAGGTTTTTGAAAAGGTGAAATGTTTGGATCTTTACAGGCAAATAATCCGTTAACCAGATTGTCCTGTTCTTTTTCGGTTAAATACGATCCGGTTTTAACCGCTAAACTTTTAGCCATTGACTTGGCAATGGTATCATTCTGGCTGTAACTATTGGCCGGAATTCCATCTTGTAAATCACTTAATAATTGTTCGATCACCAAGGAGACTTCACTTTCGGTAATGTTTACCGGAATTCCCGAAATCACGATATGATCGGTCTGAGCGTCATCAAAAACGAAACCGGTTGTTTCTAAAGAAGGTTTCAATTCTTCGATCAGTTTCATTTCGGCCGAAGAATAGAATAAATTCAACGGAAACAATAATTGCTGACTGGAAGCCTGATTGACCGTCATATTCAACAAAAACTGCTCGTACAAAATACGCTGATGCGCTCTTTGCTGATCGACAATCACCATTCCGGATTTGATTGGCGATACAATATATTTTTTATGAATCTGATACGTTCCCTGACTCGCTTGTTCAATTTCATTATCGTTAAATAATGAAGAGGTCACTTCTTCGTTTTCGAAAGTAAACGGTGAACTTTCGATACTCTCGGTCTCTAAACCGGTATACAAACTTTCCCAGCTTGCCGTTGGCTCGACTCTTTTAGAATAACCGGAATAAGAATTTGCTCCGGAGCTATAACTTGAGCCTGAACCTGAATTGGAACTCGAGCCAGATCCTGAGCTAAAACCTGAAACCGAACTGAAACCGGAACCTGATCCCGATTTTGAATAATGCTGATTGGTTTTATCGTCCGTAAATGGGTTAAAAGTCCCGTCAACCTGAATCGTTGGTGTTTCGGCTTCTACATCTTTATAATGGTATGGTGTATCTAAATTGGCATCACGTTCAAAATCTAAAACCGGCGCGACATTAAACTGACCTAAACTGTGTTTTATAGAGGCTCTTAAAATAGCGTACAAAGCCTGCTCATCATCAAACTTAATTTCTGTTTTGGTAGGATGAATATTGATATCAATCGTATTAGGCGGAACTTTCAAATATAAAAAGTAACTTGGCTGCGAACCGTCTTTCAAAAGTCCGTCATAAGCCGCCATTACTGCATGATGCAGATACCCGCTTTTAATGAAACGATCGTTTACAAAAAAGAACTGCTCTCCCCTGCTTTTCTTTGCAAACTCTGGCTTGCAAACAAATCCCTGAACGTTAATGATCTCTGTATCTTCACTAACCGGAACTAATTTTTCATTGGTTTTACCGGACATGATCCCTACAATTCGCTGACGATAACCTGCCGCAGGCAAATTATACAATTCGCTTCCATTGTGGTAAAAAGTAAAATGAATATTAGGATGCGCCATTGCCAC
Source organism: Flavobacterium sp. CFS9 (assembly GCF_041154745.1). Classification (NCBI taxonomy): domain Bacteria; kingdom Pseudomonadati; phylum Bacteroidota; class Flavobacteriia; order Flavobacteriales; family Flavobacteriaceae; genus Flavobacterium; species Flavobacterium sp. CFS9. Next base: position 994,036 of record NZ_AP031573.1, read on the forward strand.
ACGCTGAAACTCGTCCATAACATGACGAAACTCCACCGTATCCGATTTTAAGAAATTACGGCGGGCAGGAATATTAAAAAATAAATTTTTAACCGCAAAAGAAGTTCCTTTAGGCAAAACAGCTTCTTCCTGCGACACAAATTTACTTCCTTCGATTACAATATGCGTCCCCAGTTCTTCCTGATCCTGTTTCGTCTTCATTTCCATGTGGGCAATCGCCGCGATAGAAGCCAATGCTTCTCCACGGAATCCTTTGGTGTGAAGCGAAAAAAGATCTTCGGCCTGGCGTATTTTTGAAGTAGCGTGACGTGCAAAACACAAACGTGCATCCGTTACACTCATCCCCATTCCATTATCGATAACCTGAACTAATGATTTTCCGGCATCTTTAATAATCAATTTAATGTCAGTTGCTTTCGCATCAACAGCATTTTCTAACAGCTCTTTTACAACCGAAGCAGGTCTTTGAACCACCTCTCCGGCAGCAATTTGATTCGCAACGTGATCAGGAAGTAATTGAATGATACTCGACATTAAAAAATTTGGGTTAAAGGTTGTCCATCGATTTTTGTTGAAAATAATCCGTAAAATCTCAGGGTAATATTATTATTTCAATTCTGGTTTTTAAAACCAAGGTGTACAAATTTAATGAATTTCTGTTGGCTTTTTGAACAACAGCTATCATAAAAAAAACAAAAAACCTATACTATTTTACACAGTATAGGTTTTAGTATTAGTAAAACAATTGTGTTTTATTCGTTCTCAATTTTAATTGGTGTTTCTTCGATCTGAAGCGCTCCTGAAGACAACAATGGCTGATTGAAAGGGTGTGACATAGAAGCCTGTTGGCGAATATAGGCCATTTTGATTGCTGCGATTGCAGCCTCAGTTCCTTTGTTTCCGTGAATCCCCCCGCTTCTGTCGATTGACTGCTGCATGTTATTGTCTGTTAAAACACAAAAAATAACCGGGATATCGGTTTGAACATTCAAATCTTTTATGCCCTGAGTAACACCTTCACATACAAAATCAAAGTGTTTTGTTTCTCCCTGAATCACACACCCAATTACAATTACGGCATCAACGTTTTGCGTTTGCAGCATTTTCTTGGCACCATAAACAAGTTCAAAACTCCCCGGAACATTCCAGCGGATAATTTGATGAGCCGGAACTTCACAATCTGTCAGAGCATCAAAAGCGCCGTTATAAAGTCCTTCTGTAACCGTTTCATTCCATTCAGAAACAACAATCCCAAATCGAAAATCTTTCGCATTTGGGATTGTGTTTTTATCGTATTCTGATAAATTTTTATTTTGAGTAGCCATCCTATAGATTTTAGATTGTAGATTTTAGATTTTAGATTCTTAACTACAAATCTACAATCTAAAATCTAAAGTCTCATATTTTTATTGTGCTAATCCGATCAATACATCAACAGCCGCTGCTTCCGGAGTCGTGTCGTAGTTGTCTTTGATATCTGTTAAGTACTTCAAAGCGTCTTCTTTTTGACCTAAAGCCAAAGCTGTTTTACCTGCTTTTAATAAGAAACGAGGAGTAGTGAAATCATTTTTATTAGATTCAGCAGCTTTTACATAATAGTCCAAAGCTTCTTTTTGTTGGTTCTTTTGAGAATAAGCATCTCCAATAGCACCAATTGCCAAAGCACCTACAATAGCTTCTTTCGATTTAAATTCTCCTAAATATTTAATTGCATCATCGTATTTACCAATGTTCAAAGAAGCAATACCTGCGTAATAGTTCGCTAAATTTCCGGCATCAGTTCCTGAATATTCGTCTGCAATTTTAATGAAACCGAATTTACCTTCAGAACCATTTAAAGCCAATTTGTATAGAGAATCACTTGCTACACCGTTAGTCGCTTTTTCGAAGTTTTGCTGAGCAACAAACATTTCGCTTGCAGCCTCATCCTGCTTAGGATTTTCAACAAATTTCTGATACGCTAAATATCCAATAGTAGCAATTGCAATACCAGCAACTAAACCAATAATGATTTTTTGATTTTTAGCTACCCAGTCCTCAGTTTTTGAAGCAGTTTCATCTAACTTTGAAAAAACACCTGCTGTTGTACTGTCTTTCTCGTCAATAACTACCTGTGTTTCCTCATTTACTTCTTTAACTTCTTTCTCTTTTGGTGCTTTATATCCTCTTTTATTGTAAGTTGCCATTTAAAATTAATTTAGTGAACGGCAAAAATAAAATTTTTATTGAAACCGACGTAAAAAAAATCAATTTTATCACTATTTTAAAAAAAATATTTTCATTAACACCAAGTCCTTGCTTGTTAAGCTGAAAATAATTCCGCTTCAAATCGACCAAAAGCCTTTTATATCGATAATTTTCGATAATTTGCACCCTCAAATTTTTGATGATTTTAAACGACACTTTTCTAAGCCAAAACCATTTTTTTTGCCACTGGTTTTAAAGATTTACACAGATTAACAGAGTCTGCCTATAAAAATCTTTTTTTTATCCTTATTAATCTGCGGAAGAAAAAGAACTAAAAGAGTTACTTAAAAAGCATCAAATTTTATCTTAGAGTGTCTTAAAAATGTATTTAAACAAAATTTCTTTATTCAATTATAAAAACTTCTCCGAAATCAATTTTGATTTCGACCATAAGATCAATTGTTTTGTTGGCAAAAATGGAATTGGAAAGACCAATGTCCTGGATGCCATTTATCATCTGGCCTACGGGAAAAGTTATTTCAATCCTTTAGCCGTTCAAAATATCAAACACGGAGAAGAGTTTTTTGTAATTGATGCCGAATTAGAAAAAAACGACAGAACCGAACAGATTGTCTGCAGTTTAAAAAAAGGACAGAAAAAGGTTTTAAAAAGAAACGGCAAAGCTTACGATAAATTTTCCGATCATATCGGGTTCATTCCGCTGGTTATTATTTCCCCTGCCGACCGTGATTTAATCGTGGAAGGAAGCGAAACCCGCCGTAAATTTATGGACAGTGTGATTTCGCAATTGGACTCCACTTATCTGCACCAGCTTATTCAATATCAAAAAGTAATTGTGCAACGCAATGCTCTGCTAAAATATTTCGCACTGAACCATACTTTTGACAATGATACTTTATCCATATACAATGAACAGCTGAATACTTTCGGGCAATCGATATTCGAAAAACGAAAAGATTTCCTGGAGCAATTTATACCTATATTTAATGTACACCATCAGGCCATAACGGGATCAGAAGAAACTGTGCAATTGGTTTACGAAAGTCATTTGTTCGAAAAAGACTTATTGGCTCTGCTTAAGGAGAACATCAACAAAGACCGTGCATTGCAGTACACAAGCGTAGGCATCCACAAAGATGACCTCTCCTTTGAAATTGATGCACATCCTATTAAAAAATTTGGATCTCAAGGGCAGCAAAAATCTTTTCTGATTGCTTTGAAACTGGCTCAATTTGAGTTTTTAAAAAAACAAAGCGGCGTAAAACCTCTGCTATTGTTTGATGATATTTTTGACAAATTAGATGAAACCCGCGTGTCCAAAATTATCGAAATGGTTAACACCGAAACTTTCGGACAGCTTTTTATCTCAGACACACATCCTGAACGTACCGAGGCTATTGTAAAATCGACACATCAGAGTTACAAAATATTTAAATTAGACAATTACACCAATTAGATAATGTGTCAATGAGAAAATTAGATAATGATTTTGCATGGGCTAATTTTCCAATTGACACATTAAAAATCATTATTTTAGCAATTCTATTTTTAAACACAACCTTATGAAGTTCTCTAAAATTCTATTCCTTATACTTTCTGTAGTACTCATTTCCTGCAACGAAAAAAAATCCGGTATTATTGAAGAAATTGCTCCGAAGGATTTCGCCGAAAAAATTAAAACAACCGAAAACGCTCAAATATTGGATGTTCGAACTCCGGAAGAATTCGAATCCAATCACATAGACCATGCGGTAAATGTAAACTGGAACGGTGACGATTTTACTGCCAAAGTTGCGGCTTATGACAAATCGAAACCTGTTTTTGTCTATTGTTTAAGTGGCGGAAGAAGTAAAAAAGCAGCTGCAAAACTTAACGAATTGGGTTTTACCTCTGTCTATGAATTAGAAGGCGGCATCATGAAATGGAATGCAGAAGGATTTTCTAAACCTTCAACAGCTAACGCAGGAATGACCATGGATGAGTTTAACAATCTGCTAAAAACAGACAAGAAAGTATTAGTAGATTTTTACGCAGAATGGTGTGGTCCCTGCAAGCAAATGGAACCGTATCTTTTGAAAATGCAAAAAGAAATGGCCGATAAAGTAGTTATCATTCGTATTGATGTGGACAAAAACGAAACTTTGGCTACTCAAATGAAAATCGAACAGCTTCCTACTATGATCTTATATGAAAACAAGGCCGAAAAATGGAAAAACATCGGTTTCATCAAAGAAGAAGACTTAAAAAAACAACTGCAATAACAGAGAAGATATGCTAACGAAAGAATCATTGCAATTTTTAGACGATTTAAAAAAGAACAACAATCGGGATTGGTTTCTGGACAACAAGAAACGATATGAAATTTTCAAGAAAGATTATCACCAATTAGTCAGTGCTTTACTGGATGCTATGAAACCTCTGGATCCTGCACTGGAACTATTGGAAGTTAAAAACTGTACTTTCAGAATCAATCGTGATATTCGGTTTTCTAAAGATAAATCTCCCTACAAAGCACATTTAGGAATCTGGATGTCTTCAGCTGTGAAAGGCCTCAACCGAGCCGGATATTATGTGCATATTGAAAAAGGAGCCAGTTTTATTGCGGGAGGGTTTTATTCTCCTGAAGCTGAAGATCTAAAAAAAATACGCAAAGAAATCGCTTTCTTCCATGACGATCTGGAAGCAATACTGGCGGATAAAAACTTCAAAAAAGAATTTGGCAGTCTGGATGTCAACGAAAATACCTCTCTTAAAAACCCACCAAGGGGTTATGAAAAAGACCATCCCGCCATTGAACTGTTAAAATTAAAAAGCTTTACAGCCACCCAAAAATACAACATAGACGAGGTGACTCAAAAAGACTTCGTTTCGAAAATGAGTCAAAAACTCATCGCTTTAAAACCTTTAAACGAATTCTTTAATCGTGCTTTAGACACCGAAGAATTTTAGAAAAGATAAACCGCCACGAATTCACGAATTATTTAAATTAATTTGTGAATTCGTGGCGTAAAAAATTTAAGTTTGCCAAATGAAAAGAAAAATACTTTTTCTGGGAGAGTCCTATCGGGCAGATGCCATCACCTGGATGAAAGGCCTGAAAGAATTTGGCGATTTTGAAATCTGCACCTGGGAACTTCAAACCCCCAACCATTCCAAACTCAGCCGATTCAAGCGTATTTTAGAGTATCTTTTCTCCCCCTTTTCGATTCGAAAAAGAATCAGACAGGAAAAACCGGACATGATTATTGCCGAAAGAACCACCAGCTATGGCTTTCTGGCAGCAATTTCAGGAATGCATCCTATTGCAATTGCACAGCAAGGCCGAACCGATTTATGGCCGGAAGGTTCAATACTACTCCCTTTTAAAAAATTCATTCAGAAACACGCTTTCAAAAAAGCAGATTTAATACATGCCTGGGGGCCTGTTATGACCATTTCGATGAAAGCCATTGGTGTGGACATGAGCAAAGTTTTAGTACTCCCGAAAGGAATTGATTTATCGATTTTCTCTCCTTTAATAAACAACTCAACTAAAATCGAAGCGATTGTCACGCGTTCGTTACAGCCAGAATACCGTCATGATTCCATCTTAAAAGCCTTCGGTATTTTACACCAAAAAGGAATTGACTTCTCCTTAACCATCGTGGGCGACGGAACCCGACTGCAATCTTTGAAAGATCTGGCCACAGCACTGCAAATTGAAAACAAAGTAATTTTCACCGGACGTATTCCAAATACGGAACTCCCTAAATTATTACAGCAATCCAACATTTATATCAGCATGCCTGTTACCGAAGGGGTATCCGCATCCTTATTTGAAGCCATGGCCTGCAATTGTTATCCCGTAGTTTCCGACATTCCCGGAAACCAAAGCTGGATCAGACATCGCGAAAACGGGCAGTTAATTACAATTGACCATATCGAAATGTTAGCTGAAGAACTCATTTGGTCTTTTGAAAATCCTGAATTACGAAATCAGGCTGTCATTCGAAATAGAAAATTTGTGGAAGAGAATGCAAATTACAATCTGAACATGAAGGTTATTTCTAACAAATATCATGAGCTATTGGATTTAAAAAGAAATTAAGCTTTCTCAGAAAAACTGTAAATCCCTCAACAAAAAAACGTAACTTTTCTTCCGTCGCAACGACCTACTTATTTCATTGAATTGTTTAATTTAATCTGATAAAAAGATGAGCAACAGAAGAATTTGGTTAAAACAAATTGGTCTAGGAACTATTGGACTTGGACTTTATCCTTTTGAAACATTTGCCAACGGCAGTGCCGAACCTATAATACCCGCTACAGATCATTCACCTATATTACTGCGCTCTAACGAGAACCCTTATGGTCCATCGCCAAAAGCCCGGGAAGCAATGGCCAAAAGCATCAGTATCAGTAATCGATACGGCTGGAATCTTTCACCGGAATTAATTTCACTTCTTGCGAAAAAGAATACTGTTTCAGAAACCAACATTCTTCTTGGTGCCGGTTCAACCGAAATTTTAGATTTAATACTTCAATATACCGCATTGCAAAAAGGCAATTTCGTAATCGCCGAAACTACCTTTGATTATTGGACAGCCCCTGCTGAAAAACTAGGCATAAAAAAAATCACAGTTCCTTTAACCAAAGACAAAAAACACGATTTATCTGCGATGCTAAAAGCCATTGATTCCGACACCAAAATGGTTTACATCTGCAATCCGAACAACCCCACTGGAACGTTATGCCAAAGAGAAGAGCTAGTCTCTTTCATCAAAGAAGCAACTCAAAAAACAATCGTTTTTGTAGATGAAGCGTACATCGATTTTACAAACGAGCAATCGTTAAGCGATCTAGTGATCACCAATAAAAACCTGATTATTACCAAAACTTTCTCCAAAATGTATGGTCTGGCGGGTGCCCGAATTGGTTATGCTCTCGCACATACTGCAATGATTGAGGAATTAAGCATTTTGAAATCGTCTCCAAACTTATCGCTCAGCGTTGTCTCTATTGCCGCAGCGATTGCTTCCCTAAACGATGAAAGTTTCATTCGCCAGGTACGCGCCTCCAACGAAGAGGTTAAAAAATATACCATAACACAACTGAATCTACTAAATTTAACCTGCATCCCTTCACATTCTAATTTTATTTACTTCTCTTTAGAAAATTACAAAAAGGACTTTTTCCAACAATTGAAAGACCACAACATATCAGGAACAAGAATTTACGAAGAAAACGGCAAATGGACCCGAATTACCATAGGCACCATGAAAGAAATGCAGCGATTTATTCAAGCCCTAAAATAAGATGCGGAGAAAAACATGAAATCCTGCCCTTGTCCCTAATTAATAATGGTTATTTTTTAGAAATCCAATGCAACTAAATTATAATCCTTACTTTTGGAGTCAGAATTAATACTTCAAAAAAGCCTTTTATTTATGGAAATTCAATCTAATTTTTCTCTAAAAAACTACAATACTTTTGGCATCGAAGCCAAAGCCAGACAATTTGTTGCCGTACATACGGTTGCTGAACTGAAAACCATTTTAGAAGAAAACAAAGACGAACAAAAATTTATTTTAGGCGGAGGAAGCAACATGCTTTTAACGAAAGACATCGATGCTCTGGTCATTCATATTGATTTAAAAGGAAAAAAAATCATTAAGGAAGACGATGATTTTGTCTGGGTTGAAAGTCAGGCTGGCGAAACCTGGCACGACTTTGTTCTTTGGACGATCGACAATAATTTTGGAGGTTTAGAAAACATGTCCCTGATTCCCGGAAATGTAGGAACCACACCGGTACAGAATATCGGTGCTTACGGAACGGAGATCAAAGATACTTTTGTTTCGTGCGAAGCAATCAATATTGCCACTCAGGAAATAAAAACGTTCACCAATGCCGACTGCAAATTTGGCTACAGAGAAAGCATCTTCAAAAATGAGGTAAAAGACCAATATATCATTACCTCAGTCATCTATAAACTAACAAAACGCAATCATAAAATCAACATTTCGTACGGAGATATTACCGCCGAACTGGCTAAAAAAAGCATCACTGTTCCTACTTTAAAAGAGGTCAGTAATGCTGTAATTGCCATCAGACAAAGTAAATTACCGGATCCGAAAGAATTGGGAAACAGTGGAAGTTTCTTCAAAAATCCGATTTTATTAAAATCTGATTTCGAAAGAATACACCAAAAATTCCCGGAAATGAAATATTACGAAGTTTCGGAAACTGAAGTAAAAGTCCCGGCTGGCTGGCTTATCGAACAGGCCGGTTTTAAAGGAAAACGTTTTGGTGATGCCGGAATTCACAAAAATCAGGCACTGGTTTTAGTCAATTATGGCAATGCTACAGGACAAGAAATTCTAGCGGTTTCCAAAGATGTACAGAAAACTGTTTTTGATACTTTTGGAATTCAGATTGAAGCGGAAGTTAATGTAATTTAGAAGTTAGATCTTTAGATTATTAGATTTTTTTGACTAACTGGAAAATTAGGAAATTTTAAACCTCTGAACCTTTGTTCCTTTGAACCTAAAAAAGAAAAAGAATGTACACACCCGACTTATATAAAAATGAAGATCCGGAATCGATCCGGGCTTTTTTGAAAGAAAACAGCTTCGGAATCCTGATCAATCAGACACACGGAAAATTATGTGCAACGCATATTCCGATAGAACTTGAAGTGAATTTGGATGGAAAAGAAATTTTACAGGGACATCTTTCCAAACTCAATCCGCAAGCAGAAGGTTTTGCCGAAAACGATCAGGTACTGGCTGTTTTTACAGGTCCGCACAGTTACATATCATCGTCCTGGTACGACCATGAAAATGTTCCAACATGGAATTATATAGCTGTACATGTTTATGGCCGAATCAAAATTGTCGACGAAGCTACTTCGATAGAACAGCTTAAAAAATTAGTCGACAAGTACGAAGCGAATTCAGAGAATCCGGTTCGGGTTGAAAATTTATCTGCCAAAACTATGAGGGAAGCCAGAGGTATTTTTGGCTTCGAAATCGAAATCGACGAAATTCAGGCTACCAGGAAACTATCCCAGAACAGGGACGATCACAATTATAAAAACATTATTTCAGAGTTAGAAAAAACCGAAAACCCTCAGGCTATTGCTGTTGCAAAAGAAATGGCAAAATGCCGAAAGTAAATCCGTTTTCGGCATTGAAAATTAGGATTTGATGAGTACATTTGCACTCGCAAGATTCAGAAATTAAAAGACATTAAAATCAGATGCTTATAACTTTATTTTACTTCTTTATTGCTATCGTTTTCATTCAGATTTTCTATTACTTAGGGATTTTTGGAAAGTTCGCTTTCGGCAAACCTCAGGAAATAACTCCAAAGAAAATTCCGGTATCTGTTATTGTCTGCGCAAAAAATGAAGAAGAAAATGTAAAAAAGTTCATCCCCCTTCTTGCGGAACAAAACTACCCTGACTTTGAAATTGTTTTAATTGATGATGCCTCAAGTGACGAAACTTTAGAGGTTTTTGAAGAATTCGAACAACAGTACAGCAATATCCGTCTGGTAAAAGTGCAAAACAATGAAGCTTTCTGGGGAAATAAAAAATATGCATTAACTTTAGGAATCAAGGCTTCAAAAAAAGACTACTTACTTTTTACCGATGCAGATTGTTATCCAACCTCAACAGAATGGATCACTGCCATGACTTCAAGATTCACCATGAACAAAACAATTGTTTTAGGTTATGGCGGTTACGAAAAAGTGGAACGTTCCCTATTAAACAAAATTATACGTTATGAAACCGTTTTAACGGCTGTTCAATATTTCTCATGGGCCAAACTAGGGCTTCCTTACATGGGTGTCGGACGAAACTTAGCCTATAAAAAGGATGAATTTTTTAATGTAAACGGCTTTATCGAGCACATCCAGATTCGTTCAGGCGATGATGATTTATTTATCAATCAGGCTGCAACTAAAAACAACACTACCATTGCTTACAACCCTGAAAGTTTCACTTACTCCAAACCAAAGGAAACTTACAGAGAATGGTTCACTCAAAAAAGAAGACATGTTTCTACAGCAGAACATTACAAATTTTTTGATAAAATGCAATTGGGGCTATTTTTCACTTCACAATTATTTTTCTTTTTATCAGCAATTGTATTGTTAGCATTTCAGTTTCAGTGGATCGCTGTATTGGCTATTTTAGCAACACGTTACACTGTTGCATGGATTGTTATAGGATTTTCTGCGGGTAAATTAAAAGAAAATGATCTGAAAGTTTGGTTTCCTGTTGTTGAAATCATCCTTATATTCACGCAAATTAATATCTTTATAACTAATATCTTTTCAAAACCGGTATATTGGAAATAAATTCTAAAATAGAAAAAGCTAAAAAAGGCGATCAGATCGCCTTTACTTTTTTATTAGATTATTTCTGGAATGAAGTGTACAGCTTTATGTTAAAGCGTACCGAAAACGAAACCATCGCCGAAGATATTACGATCGAAACCTTCTCTAAAGCTTTCGACAAAATAGCCAGTTACAATTCTGAATTTCAATTCAACACCTGGTTAATTGCTATAGCAAAAAACGTTTATATTGATTTGTTACGTAAAAAGAAAACCGGTCTTTTTATAGAAATCACAGACAACGAAGACCAACAGGCCTACAATATTGCCGACCCTACTCCTTCTGCCGAAGATGCTCTAATTAAAGAACAAAATCTTTCGCGCCTGCTGCAATGCATCAAAGAATTAAAACCTCACTACCAGGAAGTCATCCAGCTTCGTTATTTTCAGGAAATGACTTATCAGGAAATAGCGCTGAAAATCAACGAACCTTTGAGCAATGTCAAAGTAAAATTACTTCGCGCTAAAAAATTACTAGCAGAAATCATCGAACGCAACAGATAATTTATTATCTTTAGGTAAAGAATAAAATATTCACGTATTTTTTCTTAAAAAACCTATTTATCCACATACTAAAACAACAACATCTCCGTTGTTAGCTAAAACCAAAACCGTACTGCCTATGATTTAACGTTACCTAACCTTAAAATCCAAAAATCATGACTAAATCAAACATCTACGAAACCAATTGGACCGATCTTGTTTTCGAAAACAAGAACAAAGAGTACGGCGCTTATCAATTACGCCAGGAGAGTTCAAAAAACACAGTTACAGCTTTATTTATGGGATTGCTATTATTGGCAGGTCTGGGAAGTGCGTCGGTGTTGATTAATAAGTTTGGAACACATGGCCCCGTAGAAACAGGTCCAACTGTTCTTACTGACCCCATAACACCCGTAGATCTAACTCCGATTCAGGTAAAACCTGAACCACCGGCACCGCCTGTAGCGCCTCAGCAAACCGCAGCTGCGTCACCCGTTACCAGTTCACAATTGGTAAATCCTGTTGTAACAGCCGCAACTCAGGCCACACCCGATGTTATTGCACCAAACACAGACAATCATCCTGTTGTTGACAATGCAAACACCGGAACAGGAACTGCAGTAAATGCATTACCGGCAACTGGCGGTGGTGTTGAAACTACAGTAGCTTCAACAGGAGAAAGCAAAGACCCTGTTAATGTAGCTATCTTAGACAAACTACCTGAATTTCCGGGAGGAATGACTAAGTTTTATACTTATGTAGGAAACAATTTCAACAGACCGGAACTGGATGCTGAAAAAACCCTAAGAGTGTATGTATCTTTTGTAATTGAAAAAGACGGCTCCATTACAGACATCATGGTAAAAAATGATCCGGGATACGGAATCGGAAAAGAGGCCATCAGGGTATTAAAATCATTAAAAACAAAATGGAGCCCGGGTATTTTAAACGGAAAACCTGTTCGAACTGCCTATAACCTTCCAATCACAATAAAAACAGAATAACAAAACAATAAAAAACAAAAAAGCAGAACTTAGGTTCTGCTTTTTTATTTCATTAAGCACCAGTCCATTCTTAATTAAATCCCGATACAGTAAAAAAATTAACAAAATAAATTACTTTTACTGCTCCTTAGGAGAAAAATCAAATCTATTAAAATTAAAAACTAAAAAATGGGAATATTTTCAGCTATTCTAGGTAATGCCGGCTCTGTTAGCCAGGAGGAGTTATTAAAAAAATACGGACAGCTTTTAACAGACAGAGAAGAAATCGAAATGGGTTTTAAACTACTCCGCGATACTTTTATCTTTACGAACAAAAGATTAATTCTGGTTGATGTACAAGGATTAACAGGAAGTAAAACTGAATACAAATCTATTGCTTACAAAAGCATTACACGTTTCAGTGTAGAAACAGCAGGAACTTTTGATTTGGATGCAGAATTAAAAATCTGGGTTGCAAGCGAATTACAGCCAAGCATTGTAAAACAATTTAACAAATCAGTAAATGTGTACGACGTACAAAAAGTACTGGCATTTCACGTTTTAGGCTAAACTCTATACAACAAACCCGACAGGTTTCAAAAACCTGTCGGGTTTGATATAAATTTAAAATAAAATTATTTTTTCTTTTTAGCAGGAGCTTTCTTGGCAGGAGTTCCTTTTTTAGCCGGAGCAGTATTTACAATTTTCTGCTGTACATACGGTTTATACAAACCATCTTTCTCCGCTCTTTTCTTAGCATCTTCAGCTCTTTGTTTTGAATCCGGATGTGAACTCATCATCTGATCGATAAAAGAAGCTTCATTACCTTCACTCATTTTGGCCAAAATTCTAAATGCCGATTCTTCAGCATTTACATTATAACCATTCTTCTTTAAAAATTCATAAGAAAATAAATCTGCCTCTGCTTCTTGCTTACGGCTAAACTTATTATCAATAATAGCGCTACCTATTTTACCCAACTGGCTATCGGTAACACTTGCGATCGTAGCGGATTGAGAAGCAGCCCCTTCTAACAAAGCTTCTTTTCTGTAAGCCGCTTTAATGGCATCTCTTGAATCCTGATTGGCTACGTGACCAATTTCATGACCAATTACTGCCAGCAATTCATTGTCGTCCATAATATCCATCAATCCTGAATATACACGCACGCTTCCATCAGCAGTTGCAAAAGCGTTAACTTCTTTTAATTTATAAACTTTATAATTCAAAGTATATCCGTCACCGGCTGTATGCTTTCCAAAAACCCTGTTCAGTCTTAAAGTATACGGATCATTCGCAGCTGCAACCTGATTTTCGGCATCCATTTTATCAACAGCAGCTTTTGATAAAGCAGCAGCATCAGCATTACTGAAAGTAAAACTACTAACTCCCTTTTGAACAGCTCCCAATGCTTTTTCACCAAAATTAATCTGCGCATTTATTTTAGTAAAACCAAAAGCGGCAAACAAAACTCCCAATACTATAAATTTCTTTTTCATGTTCTATAATGATTACAATTTAACAACAAATGTAGTACAAACTCAATTCCTTTTGAATTGCATTTTGACTAATTTTTTAACAAATAAAGGTATAAATTTTAAATGAGTAAAAATGAGCAGTCAAACAAAATCCTCACTCTTACTCCAATTGACAGACAAAAAAGAAGCATTTTAATCAGCATCAATGCTTTAAAAATAAAATTTTAACACACTCACATGATTATTACCAAAAGTGCGTTATAAAAACTCCAGGCCTTTTCAATACCAAATTAAATCTTAAACGAATCTCCAAATAAACTACATTCCGTATCTTTGTACTTTGAATTTTGATATATGGAAACAGTCATTGAAAATATACCAACAGGGAAACCTAAATGGTTAAAGGTTAAACTTCCTATTGGACAAAAATACACTGAACTTCGTGGTTTGGTTGATAAGTATAGTTTAAACACTATTTGTACTTCGGGAAGCTGCCCAAATATGGGAGAATGCTGGGGTGAAGGTACCGCTACTTTTATGATTTTGGGGAATGTATGTACCCGTTCCTGTGGTTTCTGCGGTGTAAAAACCGGACGTCCTGAAACGGTAGATTGGGATGAACCTGAAAAAGTAGCCCGTTCTATAAAAATCATGAACATTAAACATGCTGTAATTACAAGTGTAGACCGAGACGATTTAAAAGACGGCGGTTCTATTATTTGGATTGAAACGGTAAAAGCAATCCGAAGAATGAATCCGAATACGACTCTTGAAACTTTAATTCCGGATTTTCAGGGAATCGAAAGAAATATAGATCGTATTGTCGAGGCCAATCCTGAAGTAGTTTCACACAATGTTGAGACTGTTCGTCGTTTGACCCGTGAAGTACGTATTCAGGCAAAATACGATCGTAGTCTGGAAGTTTTACGTTACCTGAAAGAAAAAGGAATCAACAGAACCAAATCCGGAATCATGCTTGGACTTGGAGAAACTGAAGAAGAAGTTTTTCAAACGATGACCGATTTACGAAATGCAAATGTGGATGTGGTTACTATTGGACAATACCTTCAACCAAGTAAAAAACATTTGCCTGTAAAAGAATTTATAACGCCTGAACAATTCGCCCGATATGAAAAATTTGGTCTTGAATTAGGTTTCCGTCATGTAGAAAGCGGACCACTGGTTCGTTCTTCTTACAAAGCACAAAAACACATTTTATAAAAAGGTTTAACTGTTTAACCGTTCTATTTGTTTAATCGAGAAAATCGTTTGACCACTAAATGTTTATTGGCAGATGCGATTAAACAACTAAACGAATAAACGATTTAACAAACAATCGAAAAGCTTGAAAACAAGAATTGCTATAAATGGTTTTGGAAGAATAGGCCGAAATTTATTTCGCTTACTTTTAAACCATCCTGACATTGAAGTAATTGCCATTAATGACATTGCTGACAACAAAACCATGTCGCATTTGATAAAATACGACAGTATTCACGGAGTCTTACCTTTTAAAGTCAGTCATGACGAGGAAGGAATCATTGTTGACGGGAAACATTTTTTCTTTTTTCATGAAAAAAGTATTTCTAATCTGGATTGGAAAAGCCATAAGATCGATTTTGTAATTGAATCAACAGGAAAGTTTAAAACATACGAAGAACTAAACGCCCATATCGAAGCCGGAGCAAAAAAGGTAATCCTTTCTGCTCCATCAGAAGTTGACACCATCAAAACAGTAGTTCTAGGAGTTAACGAAGGTATTCTTGACGGAAGCGAAAACATTGTTTCGAATGCAAGCTGTACGACAAACAATGCGGCTCCGATGATAAAAATCATCGATGAATTGTGTGGAATTGAGCAGGCTTACATCACAACTATACACTCTTACACCACTGACCAAAGTCTTCATGACCAGCCACATAAGGACTTACGTCGTGCGAGAGGCGCAAGCCAGTCAATTGTTCCAACAACTACAGGTGCAGCTAAGGCATTAACAAAAATTTTCCCTAACTTGCATCATAAAATTGGAGGATGTGGAATTCGTGTTCCTGTTCCCGATGGTTCATTAACAGACATAACGTTTAATGTAAAACGTGCTGTTACGATTGAAGAAATAAATAAAGCATTTGAAGAATCCTCAAAAACAAATTTAAAAGGAATACTGGATTACACAGAAGATCCAATTGTTTCTGTTGATGTAATTGGCAACACACATTCGTGTTTGTTTGATGCTCAATTAACTTCGGTTATTGACAAAATGGTAAAGGTTGTGGGTTGGTACGATAACGAAATTGGATACTCATCAAGATTGATCGATTTAATTTTACTAATAAGAAAAACCTAAGATTCATTGTAAAAGCATTGCCATACATGAAACATTATCTTTTTATTGTTGTTTGTCTATTAAATTCGTTTTTGTACTCTCAATCTAAAAAGAGTACGGATAGCATTTCCTATTATAACAGATTAACGGACACCAATCTCAACAATAAAAAATACGAAAAGGCAATTTATTACACCGAAAAGTCAATTGAATTTTGCGAGGCGAACAATAAATTAGAAAACCTGGCCAATCAGACTTTTAAGCTGGGAAAAATTTATTATCATCAGAAAAATTACGCAGAAGCTCTAAAAAACTTCCACAAAAGTGTTGCTTTATTTGAAAACACAAAGCCAACCTGCACAAAAGTTTTGGCATTGCACTATATTGGTTTAACCAATACTACAAAAAGCGATTACAAAACTGCAGCAATCTACTACAGAAAAGCGGAAGAGCTTTTAAATCAGTTAAAGATTAAGGATCATGCCGAAATACTAAGCTATCAAAAAGCAATAGCTTTAAAAACCGCTAAAAACCTGCCTTTAGCCGCTGAAACTTTTTACAAAATAACACAACGGCCGGACAATACTGAAATCATAAAAACCAAAACCGATTCGTATTATCAACTAGGCTTAATCGAGACACAGCTGAAACGAAATGATTCGGCTATAGGTTATTTTGAAAAGGCTTTAAATTATAATGCCAAAACAAATAATCTCGTCCAAAAATCAAAAATTGTTCTGGCAATCAGTCAGTATTACAGACAAAATAAAAAATTTGATCTTGCTTACTCGTACCTGGAAGAACATTATCAGCTGGAAAATTACATCTTAAAGCTAAAAAATACTCAAACGGATCACGATGAATTCGAAAAATTCAAGAAGAACGAATCCTTAAAAGCCAGTATTAAAAAGGAAAGTGAAGAGAAAATTCAGTTAAAAACCTACCGATATTCTAAACTGGTAAGTATTCTGGCCATTGCCCTTATCTCCATTTTATCTCTTTTGAGTTTAGCATTGTACAAAAACAACATTATCCGAAATCAGAATAATCTACTATTAAGAGAGAAAAACAAAGAACTCATTCTCGCCAAAAATAAAGCTGAAAAGGCATCTAAAGCCCGATCTGAGTTTTTGTCAACCGTAAGTCATGAACTGCGGACTCCCTTAAATGCCATTAACGGAATTACTCATTTGTTACTGGAAGACAATCCTAAGAAAAAACAATTAAAATATTTAGAGTCTTTGAAATTCTCAGGAAATTACCTGACTACTTTTATCAACGAGATTCTGGAAATTAATAAAATTGATTCGACAAAGGTCGAAATAGAAAACATAAGCTTTAACCTGAAAGAACTTCTTTTTAACATTCAGAGTTCTTTAAAAGAATTGGCTACCGCCAACAAAAACTACTTTAACCTTGAAATAGACGAAGCTATTCCGGATAATATAATTGGTGACCCTACAAAACTGTCCCAAATCATCCTGAATTTAATCAACAACGCTTTAAAATTTACTCAAAACGGACATGTCAATGTAATTGCAAAATTATACGAACTGGGAGAAGACAACACAACCATTTACTTCGAGATTGTAGACACCGGAATTGGCATCCCGGAAGATAAGCTTCAGACTGTTTTTGAAAGTTTTTCACAGGGATCTATAGAAGTAAACAGAAAATATGGCGGAACCGGCCTTGGACTTACGATTGTCAAAAAACTAATTGAGCTTCTGGGTGGAGAAATCAGACTAAAAAGCGAAGTTGGAAAGGGTTCAACTTTTACATTCAAACTAAATTTTAAGATCAATAAAGAACAATTGAAAACGATTGAAGAAATAAAGCCATACAGCGACGTACAATTAAACAACAAATCAATTCTGTTGATTGAGGACAACAAAATCAATCAAATGATTACTCGAAAAATGCTTGAAAATAAAAACATCAGCTGCGAAATCATCGACAATGGTGAAGATGCAGTTGAGCTTTTAAAAGTAAAACGTTTTGACATGATCCTCATGGATGTCCATTTACCGGGAATCAACGGAACAACGGCTACAAAACTTATAAGAGAATTTGACAAAACCACTCCGATTATTGCTCTTACAGCTATTTCACTAGACGAAAACAGAGACATGCTGTTGTCTTACGGAATGAACGATGTGATTACAAAACCATTTGTTCCGGACGAATTCTACAGTATTATAGCTCGATTTTTCTAAGGCTCTAAGAGATGCTAAGACGCTAAGGTTCTAAGTTTTTTTGTAGGTACTGCAGAATTGCAGTGTCAAAATTTTGACTGCTATTGATGAATGTACTTTTTATCGGCAGATAGTACAATTGTGAAATCAATTTAGAATCTTTTAATCGAACATAGTCTTTTTCTGTAGTAATGATTTTTCTATTACCGGCTTTGTCCAGAATATTGAACACATCTGCATCGGAAAAATGATGGTGATCGGGAAAAGTCAAACAGTCATCTTTTTCATTTTTCAAGTAATCAAAAAATGGTGTGGGTTTTGCGATACCGGCTAAAAGTAATTTTGATTCTGATTTAATATCTTTTACCGCAAGCTGCTCTTTTTCACTATAAATAAAATCATCATAGTCAATAAAAGTAAAATACAGCTGCTGAGAGCTCTTTAACTTCAATTTCGACCTAATTTCTTCCTGCCTTCCCTCAGACAGTTCTTTTGGACATTTTGTTATAATTACAATGTTTGCACGATTTGCTCCGCTTCGGCTCTCACGCAGATTTCCGGTAGGCAGCATAAAATCATCCGCATACAAATCATCATAAGAACTAAGCAGAATATAAAATCCGGCTCTCACTTTTCGGTGCTGGTAGGCATCATCTAACAAAATCACTTCGGGTTTTTCTTTTTGCGAAAGCAATTGTGTAATTCCGTTTCTTCTGTTCGCATCAACAGCCACCTGAATATTGGGAAACTTTTGATAAAACTGAAACGGTTCATCGCCTAAAATTTCGGCATTAGAATTGTCACTCGCTAATACATACCCTTCTGATTTTCTTTTGTACCCCCTGCTTAAAGTAGCAACTTTATATTTCTGAGATAACAATCGGATAAGATATTCTATTTGTGGCGTTTTACCTGTTCCGCCAACACTAAGATTTCCAACCGCAATAACCGGCACATCAAATGAAGTTGATTTCAGAATTCCCTTATCGAAAAGAAAATTTCTCACTGCAGTGACACATCCGTATAAAATCGCAAACGGAAAAAGTATTTTTCTAAGTACATTCATTCTACGAAAGTATAATATTTTTCGTTAATTTGTTTCAAGTTTACACCACAAGACAGGACTTAAAACCTGAAATAAAACTAAAAAATGAAAATCAAAGAAATATTAGCTGTTCTTGAAGAAATGGCTCCTTTGGCTTATGCCGAAGATTTTGACAATGTCGGGCTCTTAGTGGGTGATACCGAGACAGAAAGTACCGGAGTTTTGGTTTGCCACGATGCATTAGAAACTGTAATTGAAGAAGCGATTGCCAAAAACTGTAATCTGGTAGTTTGCTTTCATCCTATTTTATTCTCGGGGATAAAAAAAATAACCGGTAAAAACTATGTGGAGCGTGCCATTTTAAAAGCGATCAAAAACGACATCGCTATTTATGCCGTTCATACTGCATTAGACAACCATTCTCAGGGAGTTAATAAAATATTCTGCGATGCTTTAGGCTTAATCAATACTAAAGTTTTAATACCAAAACAAAGCTTCATTCAAAAGTTGGTTACCTATACTACCCCTGATAATTCAGAAAAAGTTCGCAATGCCATGTTTCAGGCCGGCGCAGGTACGATTGGAAATTATGACAACTGCAGTTTTAATACCGAAGGCTTTTTTACTTTTCAGGGAAATGAAAACAGTAATCCTGTAATTGGTGAAAGAGGAAAACTACATACCGGAACCGAAATCAAAATCGAAGTTATATTTGAAAAACATTTACAGTCTAAAGTTCTAAAAGCTTTATTTGCCAGTCATATTTACGAAGAAGTAGCTTACGAAATTTACGATCTGAAAAATTCTCATCAGAATATTGGTTTGGGAATGATTGGCGAATTTGAAACGGAAATGGATGAAAAAGACTTTTTGCATTCCGTTAAAGACAAAATGATTGCAGACGGAATTCGCCATTCTGCCTTTTTAGGAAAAAAAATAAAGAAAGTCGCTGTTTTAGGAGGCTCAGGAAGTTTTGCCATAAAAAATGCTATTCAGGCGGGAGCAGATGCTTTTTTAACTGCCGATTTAAAATACCACCAATTTTACGAAGCAGAAAACCGACTTCTTTTAGCCGATATTGGTCATTTTGAGAGCGAACGATATACAAAAAACTATATTGTTGATTATCTTCGAAAAAAAATCCTTAATTTTGCCATCATTTTATCAGAAGAAAATACAAATCCAGTTAAGTACTTATAGAATATGGCGAATACGAAAGAATTAAGTGTTGAGGACAAGTTAAGAGCAATATATGATTTACAGCTTATTGACTCCCGAATTGACGAAATCAGAAACGTAAGAGGAGAACTTCCTTTAGAAGTTGAAGATTTAGAAGATGAAGTTGCTGGTTTAAGCACACGTTCAGAGAAACTGAAAGGAGAACTTGAAGTGATTGAAGAGCAAATCAAAGGGAAGAAAATTGCCATTGATGAGCACAAAGAAGTGATTAAAAAATACACGAAACAACAAGAATCAGTTCGTAATAACAGAGAATTTAATTCTTTGACTAAAGAGGTTGAATTTCAGGAATTAGAAATTCAATTGGCTGAAAAGCAAATCAAAGAAATGAAAGCTTCTATCGAACATAAAAAAGAAGTTATTTCTAATTTAAAAGAAAAACTTGACGCAAAAAGTTCGCATTTAAAACATAAAAAATCTGAACTGGATGCGATTATGGCTGAAACTCAAAAAGAAGAAATCTTCTTATCTGAGAAATCTGCTGAATATGCTTCACAAATCGAAGAGCGTTTATTAGCTGCTTACAACAGAATCAGAAGCAGTGTTCGTAATGGTTTAGCAGTAGTATCTATCGAAAGAGGAGCTTCAGCAGGATCATTCTTTACAATTCCTCCACAAACCCAGGTGGAAATTGCTTCAAGAAAGAAAATCATCACTGATGAGCACTCTGGAAGAATTTTAGTTGACAGCGCATTAGCTGAAGAAGAAAAAGAAAAAATGGAACAATTGTTCTCTAAATTCTAAATAACTGTCCCGATCTGATCGGGACTTTTTTTGCATCTAAACGATATTTTTTTCGCCACGAATTACACAAATTTCGCTAATTTCTATTTTGATACAGTAAAGAATAAAAATTCGCGCTAAATTTGTGTAATTCGTGGCGATTTTTTTTCAGATCGATTCCCGAATGTTATTTTTATCATTAAATTATTTGTTTTGGGAATTAAAAAAGGAATCCGTTTTATCACTTTAAAATCGGTTGGATCTTATATTAACTTTTTGAGCTATGTTCGTCCGCAAAAAGCGATGGAACTTTCTTATGCACTTTTTAGCCAGCCCAGAATTGGAAGACTAAAGAAAGAAGCACTGCCCAAAGTATTAAGAAATACAGAAACAGAGGTCTTCCATCATAACGAACATCATTTTCAAACGTATATCTGGAAAGGTAACGAAACCAAAATACTGCTTGTTCACGGTTGGGAAAGCAATGCCTCCCGCTGGAAAAAAACCTTGCCGCACCTTCAAAAATCAGGCAGTACCATTATCGCAATTGATGCTCCGGCACACGGGCAAAGCAGCGGTAAAGAATTTAACGTTCCTCTGTATGCTGAATTTATCAATAAAGCGGTCGAAAAATACCAGCCTGCCATTATTATTGGTCATTCCATAGGCGGCGCAGCATGTGTCTATCATCAGTATTTGTTTCCTAACACCAGCATCAACAAAATGGTCATTTTGGGAGCTCCCTCTGACCTAAAAACATTAATTGACAATTATATCTCAATGTTAAGTCTGAACACCAAAATGTTTTCACTTTTGGAAAGTAAATTTATGAATCGTTTCAATTTTAAGCTGGAAGATTTTTCAGGACAGCGATTTGCCTCGGAGTTTAATGTTTCGGGGTTAATTGTACATGACACTTCAGACAAAATTGTTGCTTTTGAAGAAGGCAAAAAAATCGCCAGCAACTGGAAAAACAGTCAGTTTATTGAGACTAAAGGTTTAGGTCACGGAATGCATGACGATGAATTGTATCAAAAGATTATTGATTTTTTGTTTGCTTCTTAAAAAAGGTTCTAAGATTCTAAGGTACTAAGGCTCTAAAACTAGAATCTAAAAATCTGACCATCTAATAATCTAAAAATCCAAAAAAATGATCGCTGTAATTTTTGAAGTAATTCCAAACGAAGGAAAAAAAGAAGAGTATCTGTCTATTGCCGCAAGTTTACGACCTGAATTGGACAAGATAGAAGGTTTTATATCCATCGAACGTTTTCAGAGTTTAAATGATCCCGAGAAAGTTTTGTCATTGTCATTTTGGAAGGACGAAGAAAGCATTCTGCAATGGAGAAATCTGGAAATGCATCGCCACGCACAAGCCAAGGGACGCAAAGAAATTTTTAAAGATTATCACTTACGAATTGCCGCCGTAGTTCGGGATTACGGAATGTTTGACCGCGAAGAAACACCTAAAGACAGTTCGGATTTTCATGACAAATGAAGATGCACAGGTTCAGAGGAGCAAAGGTTCAAAGTTTTTCCTAAGCGACTAAGACAGTGAGATTCTAAGGCTCTAAGGTTAAAATCTAACATTCTAATAATCTAATAATCCAACAATCTAAGAAGTCCAAATTTTGACTACTTTTGCACTATGGAAGAGAATTTAAAACGTCTGAATAAATTTATAGGAGAAACAGGATATTGTTCTCGTCGTGAAGCCGATAAACTTATTGAAGAAGGACGCGTAACAATAAATGGTGCTGTACCGGAAATGGGAACAAAAGTTTCACCGGATGATGAAGTACGCATTGACGGAAAGCTGATTGTAGAGAAAAAAGAAAAAATGGTTTATTTAGCATTCAACAAACCTGTTGGGATTGAATGCACAACCAATCTCGAGGTTCGAAACAATATTGTAGATTATATCAATTATCCTAAACGTATTTTCCCGATTGGGCGTTTGGACAAAGCAAGTGAAGGATTGATTTTTATGACTAATGACGGTGATATTGTCAACAAGATTCTACGCGCACGAAACAACCACGAAAAAGAATATACTGTTACGGTTAACAAACCTATTACAGATCGTTTTATACAGCGAATGGGAAATGGTGTTCCAATTTTGGACACGGTTACCCGAAAATGTAAAGTAGAACAAATCAGTAAATACACTTTCAAAATTATTCTGACACAAGGTCTCAACCGTCAGATTCGTAGAATGTGTGAATATTTAGGATACGATGTAACTGCTTTAAAACGTATCCGAATCATCAATATTTCACTCGATGTTCCGGTGGGGCGTTATCGTGATTTAACGGATGCTGAAATTAAAGAATTAAATCATTTGATCGCACCGTCCAGTAAAACAGAGGAAGCCAGTCTCCCAAAAGAGGAAGCTCCAAAGCGAAGAACCGAATTTATTTCGAAACACGATCCCCGATTTAAGAAAAGAGGAGACTATTAAAATATCCGCGTAAAAAAATCCCTTTCGACAAAACGAAAGGGATTTTCTTTAGAGTGAGAAATTGTATTTTTTATCAAAACCATCTTCTTCTTTTAAACAAAAACACTCCGAATGATGATAGGATAACTGACACTAAAAGAAGAATCCAGATACCATATTTACTTTCTTCCAGACCATTCGGTACATTCATTCCATATAAACTCGCAATTAAAGTAGGAATCATCAAAATAATAGAAATAGAAGTCATTTGCTTCATAATATTATTCATGTTATTAGAAATTACCGAAGCATAAGCATCCATCATACCCGTCAGGATATTGCTGTAAATATTTGCCGTATCCTGTGCCTGACTTAACTCAATATCAACATCTTCCAGCAAATCCGGATCAAAATGCTCTCTTTGAGCTTTTAGATTTTTGATTCTGTGAAATAAAACATCATTCCCTTTTAAGGAAGTAATAAAAAACACCAGACATTTTTCGATCTGTAAAAGCGCCTGTAGTTCTTCGTTCTTGATCGATTTCTCCAGGTTGTCTTCGGCCAGTTTTATCTTTTGATTGATTTGTTTTAAATATTTCAGATACCAGACACTTGACGATAGAAGCAATCTCATCACTAAATCGAAATTATCTTTGATGACTATATTTTTTCGTCTTGTGTATTGTAGAAAATCGGATATGATCTCAGTTTCGTAAAAACTAATCGTCACGCAAACATCATCTTTAAAAATCAGACCTAAGGGAATGGTTTGAAAAGGAAGTTTAACATCGTTACTTTTTATGGGAACCCTCATGATAAACAAAGTCCAGCCGTCTTCAGACTCCATACGGGGTCTTTCGTCAATATCCTCAATATCATTATAAAAGGCTTCAGGAATCTGAAGTTCTTCCAGTAAGTATTTTTTTTCTGTTTCTGAAGGAGATTCAATGCTGATCCAGCAGTTTGGAGTCCATTCTTGTATCTCGATTAGTCCGTTGTTGTTTTTGTAAAAGGCTTTCATTTCAAAATTGCAGGTGTTTAGCGCAGCATTTTGAAAATTCAAAAGCCGCTTAATTAAATACTAACGAATAATAATCGTCCATTGGAGAAGTTTTTTTTAGTGCTGCAAAAGTATCCTTTATTTTTAAAACGAAAAACTTTAATTTACTAATTAATTATTAAAAAACCGTCCTATGTAAATTCTATAGGACGGTTATTATAAATATTTATTACTTTTTCCCTACAAATTCGTAATAAAGTGCTTTCGACAGAAAAGTATCTGCCTTATGATCTTCTATATTAATTTCTTGCAAATTACCATATCCTTCACCATCAATTTTTATTGTTGAAAAATAAGCATCACGGCTTTCATCATTAAAATTCAAACTGCTTAAAAATCTCGGCTCAACTCCTTTATTTACCGACACATTATAGTTTGTAATTAGATTTCCCCAATTTACAAAGCTGCATAAGAGTATCACTGCATAAAAACACCAAACCATTTGGTTAAACAGATAAGCATTTGTTTTTTGTCTGGTAATTTTTAAGAAAGTAAAAATCAAACCAATTATCGCTAAAATTAGAAAAGCATAAACCCCCAATCTTTTGTAGGTTAATCCGAAGAACGACACATATTCCGAGTTTTTAATAATCGTACTCACGATTAAAACACCATTTAAAACAATCCATACCTTAGCCAACTTTTTAAGACGAGCTGCTTTTTTATCAAAATTAAATCCTCCTTTAAAATAAAACAGAATCACTCCAACTGCCATAATAATTGAAAAGATTACGGCATTCACTCTTTCGTGAGTAGCTGAGCTGAGTTTAGAAGCCTCGACAGCTTCAAAAAATTGTTCATAATTGTAGGTGATGATAAAAATCAAGAGCATGAAATTTAATAAGACTAATGTAATTTCCCCACTTTTTCTTTCAAAATCCAGATCTAAAAACGAAAATGTCTTCTGATTTTTAATATCAGTTACATTATCAAACTCATTGTCTAGAAGTTTATTTTTCTCATAACACACCTCAGGAACCCAATAATTCCAGAAACTAAATGAAATGTAAAACCCTAAAACCCCAATTAGAAGTACTTCAAAAATATCAAGATCTAAAGTATAGTCCGTTAATAGAGAAGAGAAATGTTCGCTTCCAAAGGAATAAGCTGTAAAAAATACCACCAGGAAAATTAATGGGATAATAACGTATGCAACTAGTTTCTTGGCAAAATTGTTATGAATTTTCCTTTCCGGAAGCCATTGGCTGAACATAAACACACGTCCTAACGTGGTGAAAGCGTTTAAAAACACAAGCGGAAAAATCTGAAGTATTTTTAGTTCCGGGTCCTGTATTCTAAAATGCAAGAACAAAATGGACATGGAAAGTGCCAAAAATGAAGGAAAATCTCCATACCAGGCAAAAGCTATACACGACAAAACCGAGGTAACCACCAAAATCAAATGAGATCGATCGGTAAACTTATCCTGAAAAAAATAACAGATCAGTCCGACTAACAATAGTCCAAAAATGGCGAGGTTCACTCCCATTGATTCATGGTAAAAAAGCAGGATAAAAATCAAACTGCAGGCTGGGATAACTTGGTGTTTTTTCATTGTTGTTGAATTTATTATTAGAAGTTAAATAGATTGTTGCCATTCTATAATGGCGTTTTTTTTGTTATTAAATTTTAAAAGTACTTTGTATTTCAAAGTTATTAAGCAAAAAAATATAGTTACTACGATTTCATTAATTTTTCGAGAAAAGAAAGGTGTTCTTTAAAAGCCGCACGTCCTCTGGGAGTTACCTGGTAAGATGTTTTAGGTTTCTTGCCTACAAATTCTTTTTTTACTTCAATATACTCCGCTTTTTCAAGAGCCGAGGAATGACTTGCCAGATTTCCGTCTGTAATATTCAACAGATTTTTCATCTCAGTAAAATCCACCCACTCGTTGACCATCAAAATGGACATAATACCCAATCTGACACGGCTTTCAAAATCTTTATTTAATTTATCAATAATTCCCATCGAATGGATTATTTATATTTTTTGAACATTATTAATCCGTACAAGATATGCAAAATACCAAATCCAATGATCCAAAAAATCAAACCGTATCCAATTAAAAAAAGAGAAATAAACCCTAAAACTAACTCGCAAAAGCCTAAATATTTAATATCCGAATAGGTATACTTTTCAGCGTTTATCAAAGCTAGTCCATAAAAAATTAAGGTAGCCGGCGCAATTAAACCATAAACTTCATGATAAATTAGTGCCAGACAAAATATACCTCCGGCCAATAATGGAATGGTTAAATTAAAAAGCATGTTTTTAGTTGCCGATGTCCAAATCGGTAAATCATACTTTCTGCTTTTTCGAACAGTAAAAAGTAAACCAAACGTAAAAGCTACCGCCAAAATAATTAAACCTGTCAACACTAACTCTGAAACTAAATTAGCAGAATATTGTTGTCCATAATCTCCACCAAAATACTCGAGACCGTTTGCTTTAAACAATTGGTAAACATATAGTCCTCCAATCAAAGCCGAAAGGCCCGCAAATACCCCTGAGAGTCCGCTTAACGATATAAATCTTGAA
Source organism: Flavobacterium sp. CFS9 (assembly GCF_041154745.1). Classification (NCBI taxonomy): domain Bacteria; kingdom Pseudomonadati; phylum Bacteroidota; class Flavobacteriia; order Flavobacteriales; family Flavobacteriaceae; genus Flavobacterium; species Flavobacterium sp. CFS9. Next base: position 1,021,135 of record NZ_AP031573.1, read on the forward strand.
GAACGCTCCATCATGGAACGAATATGAGCTAAATCTTCTTGGTGCTTCTGATTCATAATTAAAGTACTTTGAAGTACAAAGTTAAATATTAATTTGAATTGACAAGCTAATTTTTAGTAAAATTTCGCAGAGATGCACGGAGATGACGCAGAGATACAAGAAGATCTTTGTATTGCTCTGTGAAGCTTTGTGCAAACTCTTTGTATCTTCGTGAAACAAAAAAAAATCCAAATCCCAAATCCCAATTTGAATCTTGGAATTTGGAACTTGGAATTTAAACTTTCTCTTATTTATTTTTACTTCCCGGCGCTTCGCATTTTACGTGCCAAAAGTGTATTCTTAAGCAGCATCGCAATGGTCATTGGCCCTACTCCACCAGGAACCGGTGTAATAAATGATGATTTTTTACTTACTCCGTCAAAATCAACGTCTCCTGTAATTACATATCCTTTTGGGTGTGAAGCATCTTCAACTCTTGTAATTCCAACATCAATTACCACTACTCCATCTTTCACCATGTCTGCTTTTAAGTAATTTGGCACTCCCAATGCTGTGATAATAATATCAGCACTTCTGGTATACTCCTCGATATTTTGGGTTCTGCTATGCGTTAGAGTTACTGTAGAATCTCCCGGATTTCCTTTACGGCTCATTAAAAGACTCATTGGTCGGCCCACGATATGACTTCTGCCAATAACAACAGTATGTTTTCCTGCAGTTTCAATATTGTAACGCTCTAACAACTGCATGATTCCAAATGGTGTTGCAGGAATAAAGCTGTCCATCTCTAAAGCCATTTTTCCAAAATTCGCAGGATGAAATCCATCAACATCTTTGTCAGGATCAATAGCCATTAGAATCTTTTGTTCGCTGATGTGTTTTGGCAAAGGCAACTGCACAATAAATCCGTCCAGATTATCGTCTTCGTTCAGTTCTTTAATTTTTGCCAGCAGTTCTGTTTCTGTAATTGTTTCAGGTAAACTCACCAAAGTCGAGTCAAAGCCAATTTGCTGGCAAGATCTTACTTTACTCCCTACGTAAGTTAAGCTTGCTCCATCAGTCCCAACGATTACTGCTGCCAAATGAGGTACTTTTCCTCCGGCATCTTTTATCGATTGAACTTCGGCTGCAATTTCGTTTTTAATGTCTTCAGCTGTTTTTTTACCGTCTAGTAGTTGCATTGTTTTGTTTAAAGTTAAATGTTCTAAGTTAAAAGTGAGAAGTTAAGTTTCTCTTATATCAATTTAATTAAAAAATTTAAGGTCTAAAATTCCAGCATATCGCTTGAAACTTTAAACCTTAAACTTTTATTTTTATCTCGGCATTCCGCCTGGCATTCCTTTCATTCCGCCCATCATCTTCATCAGATTTTTTCCGCCCGGACCCTGCATCATCTTCATCATCTTACTCATTTGGTCAAACTGCTTCATTAACTGATTTACCTGCTCGACTTTGGTTCCGGAACCTTTAGCGATTCTGGCTTTTCTTTTCACGTCGATTATGGAAGGCTTACTTCTTTCTATCGGCGTCATCGAGTGGATGATCGCCTCAATATGTTTAAAAGCATCATCTTCTATCTCTACGTCTTTCATGGCTTTTGAAGCACCAGGTATCATTCCAACCAGGTCTTTCATGTTACCCATTTTCTTTACTTGCTGAATTTGTGTAAGGAAGTCGTCGAAACCAAATTCGTTTTTAGCAATTTTCTTTTGAAGTTTTCTGGCTTCTTCTTCATCAAACTGCTCCTGCGCTCTTTCTACAAGCGACACAACGTCACCCATACCTAAGATACGTTCGGCCATACGATCCGGATAGAAAACATCAATTGCTTCCATCTTCTCACCTGTACCCACAAATTTGATTGGTTTGTTTACAACCGATTTAATCGAAATTGCAGCTCCACCACGTGTATCACCATCTAATTTTGTTAAAATAACACCATCAAAATTCAGGATGTCATTGAAGGCTTTTGCTGTATTTACAGCATCCTGTCCTGTCATAGAATCTACAACGAACAACGTTTCCTGAGGCTGAATTGCTTTATGAACACGAGCAATTTCGTCCATCATTTCCTGATCTACTGCTAAACGACCGGCCGTATCGACAATTACTACGTTATAACCATTTGCTTTTGCATGTTTGATTGCGTTTTGAGCAATTTCAACAGGATTTTTATTTTCAGGCTCTGAGTAAACCTCAACACCTATTTGATCTCCCACAACATGTAACTGATTGATCGCCGCAGGACGGTAGATATCACACGCTACTAAAAGTGGTTTTTTGTTTTTCTTTGTCTTTAAGAAATTAGCCAGCTTCCCAGAGAAGGTTGTTTTTCCTGACCCCTGAAGTCCTGACATTAAAATAACTGAAGGATTTCCGGAAAGATTAACACCGGCAACATCACCACCCATCAATTCGGTAAGTTCGTCTTTTACTAACTTCACCAGTAATTGTCCCGGTTGAAGCGTTGTTAAAACGTCCTGACCAATTGCTTTTTCTTTTACTTTAGTGGTAAAATCTTTAGCAATTTTAAAGTTAACATCGGCATCAAGTAAAGCACGACGAACTTCTTTTAAAGTATCGGCAACGTTTACTTCTGTAATTTTACCGTGTCCTTTTAATATATGGAAGGCTTTATCTAACTTATCACTTAAATTATCAAACATACTTTTTTCTTTATTTGAAGTGCAAAGATAATCTAATTAGGCATTTCAGGCAATTTTTATTTAACCACATTTAATTTTGATTTTACCGCAAAGTGCACAAAGTATTACGCAAAGTACGCTATGTTTATTTTGTTCAAAAAATCGCAAAGAAAAAAATTGAAGCCACAGATTAAAAGTATTTTGTTTCACGCAGATTTAGCAGATTTGGCGAATCTATCTTTTGGCCAAGCAAAAAAATCCGCCTAATCTGCGTGCAAAACTTAAGACCTTGTTTTATTATAAAAAAAAGGCGCAAAGAATAAAACCTTTGCGCCTTTGTAACTTTGCCTCTTTGAACCTCAAAAATCTAAAACTGGAAGTAAATAAACGGCTGTGATCCCGCCACTGCTGTTGCATAGACAATCCAATACGTAAATCCGAGAATAATTGCTTTTCCGATCAAAGGTGTTTTATCAAAAACTAATTTCATTTTGGAAGTAATAGCTTCCGGTAAGACATGCCAAACGTATCCGAAAAGCATCAATAAAAATACATTTTTGTACCCTATTATGATTGCCTGCCAATGTTCCGGCTCAAAAGTTAACTGACCAATATTATTGATAACCTGCAAGGCTGTTTCAAAATCTCTGGCACGGAAAAATATCCAACAGAAAACAACAAAGTGGAACGTAATGACGATTGAAAAGAATTTCCATAAAAATCCGGAACCTTTGCCTTCTTTTTTAGGAGGGAAGAATTCCATGAAAATTTTATGAACAGCTAATGCCAATCCGTGTAAGGCTCCCCAAACAATAAACTGCGCTCCGGCTCCGTGCCACAATCCTCCTAAAAGCATCGTGGTAAACAAATTGAAATTGGTCACCAGTGTTTGGTTTCTCTTTTTGGAAAGTAAAAAAGTCAGGCAGAAAAGCACCAATGCCCCAATTGCGATCCCTAGTGGAATGAAACTCTCATTTATGTTTGAAATTCCCCAAAGCAATAATCCGAAGAAGAATAAACTCGGGAATAAAAACCCTGCAAATGTTCCTTCACGATTTCCACCGATCGAGATATACAAAAAGTCTTTCAGCCATGTGGATAGTGAAATATGCCATCTTCTCCAGAAATCGGTTATGGAAGTTGACTTATAAGGTGTTCTAAAGTTGGCCGGAAGTTTGAATCCTAACAGCAAAGCGATCCCGATTGCCATATCCGAATATCCTGAGAAGTCGCAGTAAATCTGAATGGCATATCCGTAAGACGCCATTAAATTTTCGAACGAAGTATAATTCATCGGGGTGTCAAAAACACGATCGACGAAGTTTATAGAGATGTAATTTGAAATTACCGTTTTCTTAATCAATCCGCCAATAATCAAAAACAAAGCGTTGTTTACATCTTCTCTGGTCAGGTTTAATTTTTGATAGATCTGAGGTAAAAAATCCTTTGCTCTAACGATTGGTCCTGCCACCAACTGCGGGAAAAACGAAACGAAGAACAAATATTCGATGTAATTCTTGGTTGGTTTAATTTCTTCACGATAGATTTCGATAATATAACTCATCGACTGGAAGGTGTAAAATGAGATTCCAACCGGCAGAAAAATATCGTGCAGTTCGTAATTCCCATGAAACATATCGTTAAAGGTCACAATCATGAAATTCATGTATTTGAAATACCCCAACAATCCCAGATTCAGAATTACACTGATCACTAAATAAATTTTCTTTACACTGTCTTTTGCTTCTCTGTAAATAATCTGACTCAGGCCATAATCAACAACAGACGAAAGTAACAAGAGTAAAAAGTAAATTCCACTTGACTTGTAATAAAAGAAAAGTGAAAAGAGGATCACGTATGTTAATCTCAAATAAAATGTTTTGCGTAAAAAAGCATACACAAAATAAAAAACCAGAAATAATCCGAGGAACAAACCGGTATTAAACAGTAATTTTTCTTCAGGATTGTATATAAACCAGCTTTGAACCTGCTCCGGAGTAATCGCGCCAAAATTCTGAATGAACCAATTATTTATGCTATCTATTGTAATCAACTTAATTCTTTAATTTAAAATTATCGTATGCTTTTAAAAATGCTTCCGCAAACAAATTTCCTTGTTTTTCATATCCTTTTTTAGAATAATGAACCCAATCCGGACCTATTAATCCCGAGGACTTTAAACCACGGATTCCTTCCATCCCTCCCAGTTCATCGTATAAATCCCAAACTGCAAATCCATCTGTTTTGGCTATTTCCATAATACTTTTTGCGTAATCGCGGATATAAACATTAGGTCTTCTTGCTTTGAGTAACGAAGGAGGCGGAGTCATCACAAGGATAGAAACCTTACTATTGTGTTCTTTTACATTTTTTATAAAATCACGCAACTCCTTTATATAAGCGGAAGCTTCCATATGATCGTAGCTTTCGTTTGTTCCTAAAGAAAGAACTATAAGATCGCTATGCAATGCTTTTAACTGTTCAAAAAATAAAGGATATTTATTATAATCTGAAAACTTGGCTCCATTTACTCCAATACTGCTGTAAAGTAAACCCGGTGTATCTCTTTCTAAAACGATTCCGCTCAATTCGTACTTTGAAGCTTCTTTATTTGGAAGTAGAAAAATACGGCTCAATGTTTTTTCGGAATTGAAATAATGGGTAAACGCATCCGATTCGAGATTTAAAGGAACAAATTCTGAACTTGTAATGTTTCTGGGCTTAGTTTCGTTTGTTCGGATTTTCAATGTTCTTCCCGCCCGAATATTATTTGATTTCAGATGATTGTCTTTTCTAATATCGGCTACCGAAACATCGTATTTGTCAGCAATTGTAGAAATCGCTTCTCCTTTTTTGATCTTGTGTGTGATTACTTTTCGCTCTGTCGACTGAATCGTTTTGGTTTGAGAAGATATCGCCAAATCAAACATGTTCTGATTCTGAGGCGTAATAATTTTGATGGTATTGAAATTATACGCCGCATCTTTAACATTCAATTCAACCGCAAATCCGCCATTGTCTCTCCAAAGTGCAATTCCGCTTAAACCAACAGGAACATTTTTGACAGGATGAATGTTGCGATAACTTTCCCAGCCTCTGTTGGAACGAAACCGCTCGTTATAAGAACCGTTTGTTTTGGCCAGCTGATACGGAAAAACCAACCCGCGGCCGCCATTACCAAACTTTTGCTGTAGTTTTTTTCTAATTTCATTAGTCATTAAATCACTCTGAATATGAGAATCTCCCACATGTACCATATTGATTTTTTGACTATTTTGACTTTCGTTCGACTTCAATTTCAAAAAAAACGGCACTAAGACTTCTGCGTTATAAATCCTGTCTCCTGAAAAAGAATCAACAGTGGCTGTATCGGCTTTATGCATCATATTTTTTGTAATTGGAATTGAATCTGTCTTTGGTGTTTTATCGTTTGTTGAGAAAAAAAGACAACAAAAGAAGATAATTAATCTATTCATTTACGCTATCTGTTTTTACCGCTACGGAATCTGTATTAGTCTTCCTGGCTGCTTTCCGTTTGTTGGCATCAGCCTCTCTGTTTACTCTTAATACTTTATATTGCTCGTAACCTTTGTTCAATTGATCGTATACTAATTTACCAATAGCTTTTGCCCCACGCTGGTTAAAGTGTGTATAATCTTTATTGGCTCTGGCCGGAGATTCGTCTACCCATTTCACCATTGATCCGTCGCCTCCCATTAAGGTGTATAAATTCACAAATCCCGATTCGGTTTCAAGAGCATATCTTTTTTGCGCTCTCATTAAAGGAACAACGGCTGAATCAGTTTTCATTTCTAAATCGTATTTGGTTGATTTATCGGCTGTCGAAATGATCAGGATCGAAACTCCCGGAAAAGATTCTTTAATTTTATTCACCGCTTTGGTCATACCTCTTTGGTACCAGGAATAATTTTTGGTTCCGTAATTTAAAACGTTGGTTCCGTAATGCAGAATAACCAAATCGTATTTTAAACTGTTATTAAACCCTTGCATTACATTCGCATTAAAGGTAGAAATCGGCAAACCTGAGTTCCCTCTTTGCGAGAAGTTGTCTACATGAACCCCGTTTCCGCTATCAAAATTAAATCCATAGATTGGAATGGAATCGGCATGAATAAAATTGGCTTTGAATCCTTTTATACTTCCCGAAGTTACTTTTAAAGTATTAATCAAATTATTCGGCACAAGGCTTTTTCGCAAGGTATCTTTTCCAATAATGAAATTCACATTTCCTTTTTTAGATCCTCTGCCGTAATATAAAGTCGGACTATCTAAAGTTGTTGCGTGTTTGTTTAAACCTGCTTCGTACTGAACCCAGGTAGTATTTGATTTATCATTGGCAAAAAACACGTGCCCGTTTACACCAAATGGACTTGTTGGATGTTTCACGTTCAGATACGATTGCATTTTCCAGTTTTTGGAAGCCGAAGATTTTACCGAACCACGTGATGCCGCAGATTCTGAATTGATCGACACAAAACCAACTCCGCTTCCGCCAAAACGTTCCTGGTAATTGGCGCGAACATCCTGTACAATTAAATCACCATCGGTCATGGAATCTCCATAATAGGCAATTCTCACTTTGGCTTGCGGATTATTCTCCAGCTGGTATAATTTTTCGTAAAAAGAAATCAGGTATTGGTATCCTTTGTAGTTATCGAAAGTTTCAGACGGAAATTCGATTCCTTCCGAAGCATCGAAAACAATCTTCTCTCTCATTTCATTTTTCTCCTCTTCGGTCAGACTGTCTCCATCCTGTCCCAGAGAATCATTTGCAACTGACTCTAAAAGCAGACTATCGATTAGTACATTTTTAGAATCTACTTTACTATCCGAAAAGATCTTGTCCGGTAAGATTTGCTTAAACCCGATGAAAGCTATAAATGCCAGCGCCACAATGGCAAAAGACTGAAAGAAATAAGATTTTGTATTCACTCGTAATAATAATTTTGAAGAAAGGATTCACTAAAAATTTCATTTCAAAATTCCTGTTAATTCCTTATAAAAAAGTACGGGCAAAGATAGAATTAAACAATTAATTTCTAGGTTCTTTTTAACATTAAAATAATACAAAAAAAAGAGGCTGAACGAATCCAACCCCTTTATCAAAAAAAAATAAAAAAACAAAGCTAATGATTAACTAAATTTTAAAATGTATTGAGCATAATTTACTCTTTGCATCTTTATTGAACTATAATTTTACCCGTTTTCACCTCTTTACTTCCTGAAAGAATTTTATAAAAATAAATTCCTTTTGCATAACCTGAAGGAATGTTCCAGCTTACCACCTGATTAGGTGTTACCGTTCCTCTAAAAACTGATTTTTCGTTTCGTATTGTTTCAGAATAAACTACTATTTCAATTTCTTTATTGGTTGAGAAATTTGTTGCAAAATTTACAACTTCAGTTGTTGGGTTTGGGTAAACTGTTAAATCAGAAGAAGCAGTCTCAATATTACTTATTGTGGCCATTCTTGCAGAACTTGCTACTGGAAAAATTGTGACTGTATTACTAAAAGAAACTTTATCTTTTGAATAAACTTTTCTATAAAATTTAAGAGGCAAGCCACCTATAGAACGTTGATAATAATCAATATCAGCACCAACCATTTGCACTTCTCCTATGACTTCCCCTTCAAACTCGTTGTAAGCATAATATTCATATCTAAAATAACCTATTCCTCCAACTGGTGTACTTCCCAAAATACGATACCCTCCCAACATTACATTATCCTTATAAAGGGTAATAACATTATTGGTAATCTCTTTTGCAGGTGGTGCCGGAATAACCGTCAAGGTTACTTCGTTACTTATAGGTATATTATCAGCACTACCTTTTTTCTTTACAGCTCTCCTATATGTAGTTGTCTCCGAAAGATAACCTGGATAAATTGAATAAGATCCTTCTCCTGGCATAAGTGCCCAAATTCCGTTGCTACTTTTTTTCTCCCATACATATTCATAATCGTATTGCGACGAGGGTATAAAAATGCCTGAAATTTCGGGCGCAATACTTCCCTCATCAATATTCAAATCAGAAATTATGGTGTTTCTGTAATTATGAAAAATGGTAATCAGATTATCAAACTTTGAAGTTGGAGGATTTATAACCTGTGCCTTATAATTTACTGTAATTTTAATCATATCAGCTTCATCCTGAAAACAACTTCCATTAGTTGAAAATTTATAAGTAACCCGAGTATCAGAACTTACAGTTCTTTTGAATTTAAAAACAATGTTTGTTTCATTCTGATAGTAATCCATTATACTTCCTTTCGAATAGCTAAATATCTGAAGACCTTCCGTATTGCCACAGGACATCGTTTCAAGAACAATAGGAGCACTCTCAGCACTACCATAGAATTTCACCCGAATACTTGCTTCACCTTCAACACCAGAAGCGACATCGATCGATTTTGTTTTGGAATCATACTTTACACTACCTTGGCAGAAAACTAAATGCGTAATAAAAAACAAAAAAAGTAAAGTAATTTTTTTCATGTTAAAACAAATTAATAGGTTTAAAAAAACCACGAGTAAACTAATACCTCGTGGCTCTTATTTTTTTAAAATTATTTAAGAATTGCGTACTCTAAAGTAACATAACCTCTAATTCCTGCTTCATTTGTCATAGCCAGGAATTTAACTTTATAATAATTTCCGGCTGCATCTTTCACAACATAAAAACGATCTGCTCTTATGCTTGGTAAAGTAGTTGGTCCACCACCACTTCTCCAGTTAGAACCAATAACTCTCTGGTCTGTTTTTGAAAGTGTGAAATTTGATTCTACTACATTTGCTTTAGCAAAAGCTGCATAAGTTACATCAGCCGTAACTAAAACCTGATAAACCTGAGTTCCTGATTTTGCATTCGTTGTGATAAAATCAGAAAAACCGTAAGTCACATCACCGCTACCCATATTAAAATAGTTGGTAAATACTGTAAAGTTTAAGTCCCATTTTGCTTTTTGCGGCTCAACTGCAACTGTATTTCCTGTCGCTAAACTGAAAAATGTAAAGTTAAAATCAGCATCTTTTGCAATTACTTTTTCTGTAAATGTAGCAGAAGTTAAATCAGCGTATTGAATTTTGTATCCATTACCGTTTCTTAAGATTCTAACTTTTTTCCATCCTCTTGAATCACCATCAACACTAACTGAACCTTTTGCCGGCACTGCTGTTGAAACTTTAAATCCAAGATTCACTAAATATACTTTATTGTCTGCATCTGTTGCAGAAACTTCAGCAATAGCAGTTCCTACTCCTGCTCCTGCACCAGCTAAAACACCGGTTGGATTATCAACATATCCGTTTGATGAAGGGTTCTCACCAGCTCCAACTGAAACATTGGTGTCGATTGTTTGAGATACTGTAATATCAGATGTAGCTAATTTTTTAACAGCCATTTTAACCGATCCGTTCAAAACAACTCTAAAATCATCACCTGATGAGAATCCGAAATCCCATGATTCTCTGTTTACGGCTTTAAATTCTGCAGCACTTAAGTCAAGATAAACCTGATTTGGCTGATTAGGACCTCCAACAGTAGGCTGTAAAGTTGCCCCAACAGTTGGGATCTCAACTGGAGTATCGTCGTCACTTGAGCAAGATGCAAGTGATAAGAAAGCGAATGATAGTAATAAAAGTTTTTTCATTGTATTTATGTATTAAGTATTTAAAAATTAAGATTATATGCTAATTTAAAAAAGTAAGAACGTCCGTATGCGAGCATTAAATTCGAAGATGTTGCATGTGCCGATCCTCCACTTGTTTTACTTCGGTTTACATCGGTTACATTAAAAATGTTTCTTGCTCCGACCGTTACTTCAAATCTGTCTTTGAAGAAATTCTTTCTGATTGATGCATCAAACCAATTACTGGCAGCGATAGTAGACAGCACGTATTCTGACGCACCTTCCTCAAACTGTTGTGTTTTTCCATTGTATTTGTAATAACCCGAAATAATTGTTTTCCACTTTGGAATATTATAAGACACACTTGCATTTAAATTAAACGAATAGAGAAAATCATCGTTTGAAACATTTTTTTGATTGTCTAATCGCTGCGAAACTCCTACCAATGCAGCTCCAACATTAATCGTCAAGCTATTTAATCTGAACTGATTCGTTGTAGAAAAATTCCACATTCTGTATTTACTAATATTGATGTATTGATTTTCAGGTGTACCGGTATTTGGATTGTTCCCTATAAATACCATGTCAATTCTATCGTTAACATCCAGGTAGCTTCCCCCAATTGTATTTGATATTTGTAGTCCTGAAGGAAAAGAAGTAAACTTTTTAACACTTGTTTCATAAGAAGTACTTGTTTCCGGAATCAAGTTTTCATTTCCTGCAAAAAAGTGCCCATCGAAAATTTGATTCACATACAATTCCTCAAAATTTGGAGTTCTAAAACCGTTACCATACGATCCTCTCAACTCAACCCCTTTATCAAACAAATATCTTAATGCAACTGAAGAAGCATATTGATTTTTAAATTTAGACTGTGCCGAAAATCTCAATCCCGGTTTTATAGAAAACCGATCGGTAGCCATAATTTCTGAAGAAACAAAAAAATCATAGTTCTCTATCGTTTTATAAACCGATTCAATCACATTATTCTTTTTTTGAACAAGTGCGAATCCTTTATTGTTTACAAATTCATATCCCACCTGCAAATCAATACTTTTGTCTGAGAAAAAATTATTTAATGTCCCTGTAGAAGAAAGAACTTCCATCGACTGATCTTTCTTCTTCTCGTTCGCCCCTTCAGTTTTAGTAAACAAATAATACGTGAAATTCTCTATTTCTCGCTGTTGCTTCTGATGTGTAACAGAAACATTATACGTTAATTGTGAGAACAGCGATCCGGTTGCATTTAAATTATGAAAGTACCTGTTGGTAAAATATCTTTTATCATCAGCAGCACGATAGGATCCCAAAGCAGGATTAAAAAGAGACTGTACAGTACTATTATAAAAATCTACATCTTCATCTAAGTACTCAAATTTATAGAAGAATCGAAAATCGTCTTTTCGATACGATAACATTGCGTTTCCGTTTAACTGATCTTTTGGTAGCCAACTGTAACCTCGCATAAAATCAGTTTGAAAGTAATCCTTACCCTTTTTACCATTTAAAAAACCTTGGAAATCATTTCTATTTGCTCCTACACTTACAAACCAGTTCTCATTAAAAGTATGCGCTACACGTAAAGATTGAATATGACGTCCTTTATCAAAAAGAGCGTATTCTTTTCCAACGGTCTCCTCTTGCACTGCGGCATTAATATCCCACTTATATTTAGATGATTTTTTAGTTATAATATTAAGAACTCCGCTTACCGCATTGGCTCCGTAGCTAACTCCCATAGAACCTTCTACAATTTCAATATGATCCACATCACTTAGGTTAATCTGAGACAAATCTGTATTGTTCCCCAGACCGGCTTCATTAACTAATGGTATATTATCAACTAAAATTTTAAAGTATTGCGCATCTAATCCAAATAACGAAACGGTTGAGCGTCCGGTTGTACCACTAGGTCTAACAGTTATATTTAAGTATTGATTTAAAACGTCTGCTAAGTTATTTGCTGCTAAATTTTGTATGTCCTGATTAGAAATCACACGAACATTAAACACTGATTTTTTTATAGACTGTGGCTCAAACTGCCCGGTAACAACCACTTCAGAAAGTTTATTTACAGCCGTGGTATCTTTCTTTTGTGCAAAGGAGATTTGACAAAAAAGAAAAGCTGCAAAAAAGATAAATTTGATTTTCATTATTTTTATTCAATCTTAATAATGGCGCAAATGTATTAATTATTTTTATTTGTTCTAAATAAAATACATATATTTGCGAAAATTTAAAAACAAAATATTACGTTATGATTTCAAAAAGCCTCTATTTTTCAGCTGTTATGGCTTTGGCTTGCAGCCTTGGTTTCAGTCAGGATAAAAAACAACAAGACATCAAATCCATCAAATCTATGTGTGGTTGTTACGAAGTGAAGTTTAATTTCGCAGAAACTTTCCAATACGCTAAAGATTCTGCAACTTATAAACCATCTGAAACCAAACACGAATCTGCATTAGAATGGGTAGAGTTATTAGAAGACACTCCTAACAAAATTGTAATGCAACACTTATTAATAGTCAGCGACGATATGATCATCAAACACTGGAGACAAGACTGGTTGTATGAAAACACTGACTTATACACCTTTAATAAAGGAACTTCATGGAAATATAAAAAACTGGACAAAAAAGCGGTAAAAGGTCAATGGACGCAAAAAGTATTTCAGGTAGACGATAGTCCACGTTACGAAGGATCTTCTACATGGGTACACGTAGACGGACAAAACTACTGGGCAAACATTGCTGATGCACCACTTCCAAGAAGAGAGCAAACGAAACGTAATGACTATAATGTTTTAAAAAGAAGAAACATTCACGAAATTACAGCTACAGGATGGAATCATGAGCAGGACAATGACAAATTGGTACGTGACGACAGCGGAAAAGATGTTCTGTTAGCTCAGGAAAAAGGTTTAGACGTTTACACTAAAGTTCCGGATATTAAATGTATCGCAGCTCAAAAATGGTGGAAAGAAAACAATGCTCTTTGGAAAAACGTTCGTGACAAATGGCAAACTCTTTTTGACAGACACCAGGACTTAAACTTAGAAGCTAAAGTAGACAGAAAAGCACTTTACTCTCTTTTATTTGATTTAAAACCAACTGCTACAAAAGCAGAAAGTGATGCAATCATCAACAAATTTGTAAAATAAGAACTTCTTTTTCTACTTATATTTTAAAAGCCGATAGCGACAAACTATCGGCTTTTTTATGCATAAAAAAAACCGTCTGAAAATGAATTCAAACGGTCTACTACCTTCTATACTTAACTAGGCCATTAGCTTACTAATTCAAAACAGCATAAATCAACTAATAAAAGGTTGGTATCTTTAATCTTTATGATAGATATTTTTGGAATAATCCTCACGGAAATGCTTAAAAAAAACTCTCGAAGTGATATTAGAGTCTATAGATAAGGATATTAGAATCCTGCAATACTTTTTTTTAAAGTAGGAAAATTAATATATTATTTCATAACACACAAGCAAATACCGGACTATTTTTTCACTTTTTTCCAGATGACTAAAATCCAGTATTTTGACTATATTTTTAGGCAATACTATTATAAAAATCGACAAAAAAACAAAAGGGCCGATAGTTTTATAACTATCGGCCCTTTGTTTCATTGCATGTATAAAAACTATACTTTTTTACATAAAATATTAGTTAGCTTCTGCGCACTCAGAATAAGAAACAATATGTTTCGTTAAATCAGTCCATTTAGGCTCCGGATTTGCAGCAATTACTTTTTCACAGCTTCCCCATAATGGCACAAATTCTTTTTTATAATCTTTCTTCTTCAATAAAAATGCAGGAGAATCTTTTTTGGCAACATAATACGATTTTGCATCTCCCCCAATAAATTTAACTCCTCCTACTCCTAATGAAGTCGTTTCTTTTGCATAAGGATCACAGTATACTTTAAATTCTTTACTGAATGAAGGATTAAGCAACTGCATTAACAATTTGCTGTTTTTCTTTTTGATTTTTACATCAGCAGTTTCAAAATAAGCATATCCTTGGTTTAAGAAATCCTGGTTTAACTTATCGTCATTCCATTTTTTAAAGTCTTCAAGAAAATTTAGTCTTTTCCCTAAGTTATCCAATCCGCTTGGTGGCAAGTACATGAATTTAATGTCTTCCGGTTTTAGTTTGTGTTTTTTACCAGCTCCATCTTGTAATTTGATGAACTCAATTAAACCTTTGTCTCTGTCGATATCTTTAATAGTACCATTAATTTCGGTACCATCAGCCAAAGTGATGTAAGCAGTTTTACTGTGAGAAAATCCATAAGAAGGAGAAATCAAATCCTGCGCGTTTGCAGAACAACACACTACTAGAAACACTAGTAGTAAAAAGGAATTTTTAATCATTTGTTTTTTGGTTAATTTATTTGCCTACTCTTGCGATTTTCGGCTTCCTCGATTATTATTCTAACAGGATTTTTTTAGCTAACATCCTGTATTTAGTGATTTCACAAACTTTTTTTATAAATTATTTTCTTACCGTAAACATAACTATAAAAACGAGATTTACAAATGTTAAATTGTATTTTTCACACGAAAATTCGCCCCAAAAACCTTTACCTGTTTTTCGTATTAATTACCTTATATTTTCTAATAAGATACAATTCTCTCCGATTGCAACTTTTTAGCAATCTCACCTTTTCTACCCTCGAAAACCAATAGACTTTGTGATTTTGGATTGACATAAAAAAAGAGTCGATAATTACATTTATAATTATCGACTCTTTGTATTTTATCTTTTGTACAGCAATTACATGCGCTCCGGAACTTCGATTCCCAGCAAACTAAAAGCGGCTTTGATAACCTCAGCTACTTTTTGCGAAAGCTGCACTCTGAATACTTTTTTAGTCAAATCTACTTCTCCTAATATATGTACCGACTGATAAAAAGAATTGTACTCTTTTACCAAGTCATAAGTATAATTAGCAATCAGCGCCGGACTATGATTGTGTGCCGCATTCTGAATTACTTCCGGGAAAAGTTCAATTTGTTTTACGAGCTCTTTTTCTTTCTCGTGTAATTCTTCTGTATTTGTCTTTGCCGAAAAATCAAAATCAGCTTTACGGATTATCGATTGAATTCTGGCGTAAGTGTACTGAATAAACGGCCCTGTATTTCCAGCAAAATCAACAGATTCTTCAGGATTAAACAAAATACGTTTTTTTGGATCTACTTTTAAGATATAATATTTCAATGCCCCAAGACCAATGGTTTGGTACAATTTGGCTTTTTCTTCGGTTGAATAACTGTCCAGTTTTCCTAAATCTTCAGATATTTGTTTCGCTGTATCGGTCATATCCTGCATCAAATCATCGGCATCTACCACTGTTCCTTCACGGCTTTTCATTTTCCCTGAAGGCAAATCAACCATTCCGTATGACAAATGATACAAGCTTGAAGCCCAGTCAAAACCAAGTTTTTTCAAAATCAGAAACAGGACTTTAAAGTGATAATCCTGTTCGTTACCTACTGTATATACCATTCCGCCAACATCCGGCATATCTTTAACACGCTGAATGGCTGTCCCGATATCCTGTGTCATATACACAGCAGTTCCGTCCGAACGCAAAACAATTTTACGATCCAAACCTTCATCGGTAAGATCAATCCAAACTGAACCATCAGGATCTTTTTCAAAAACGCCTTTGTCCAGACCTACCTGAACGACATCTTTTCCTAACAGATAAGTATTGCTCTCGTAGTAGTATCTATCGAAATTAACACCCAGATTAGTATAAGTAGTAGCAAAACCATCATAAACCCATTGGTTCATCATTTTCCAAAGAGAAATTACCTCTTCATCTCCTGACTCCCATTTTTTAAGCATCTCTTGTGCCTCAATAATGATTGGAGACTGTTTTTTTGCCTCTTCCTCTGTTTTTCCGGTTTCCATTAGTTGAGAAATCTCTGCTTTGTAAGCTTTATCAAACTCAACATAGTATTTACCTACTAATTTATCTCCTTTTAGATTTGAACTTTCCGGAGTTTCACCATTACCAAACTTCTGCCAGGCCAGCATCGATTTACAAATATGAATTCCACGATCGTTGATAATTTGTGTTTTGTACACTTTTTTTCCCGATGCTTTTATAATTTCAGCTACAGAATACCCTAACAAGTTGTTACGTACGTGACCTAAGTGTAAAGGTTTATTAGTATTTGGCGAAGAATATTCGACCATGATTGCTTTATCTTCCGGACTTGGTGTTACATATCCGAACTTGGTGTTGTCTTTTATTTCATTAAAGAAATTCAAATAATAACTGTCTGCAATAACAATATTCAAAAATCCCGAAACCACATTAAAGCGTGCTACTTCGGAAACATTCTCTACCAGATAATTTCCAATTTTATTCCCCAGTTCAACAGGATTACTCTTAATTACTTTCAATAAAGGAAAAATCACCATTGTGATGTCGCCTTCAAACTCCTTTCGGGTGGTTTGAAATTCGATTTTCTCAACAGTAACATCAAATAATGCTTGTATTGCTTTTTGTATAGAAGGTGTAAGAATTTGTGATAATGACATGTAAACTTATTTTAAAGTGTGCAAATATACTGCTTATTCATCAATTACAGAAAATCAAAAACATATTAAATCGAATAAAACAATTCTAATTTCTTAAAAAAACCTCCCCTTTGAAGTGTTAAAATTATGCAAAAAACAAAACCCTAACTCATTATAAAACAGACGATCTTACGAAAGAAATATTTTTTTTCGCTTTTTCTTGTAACATATCCTTAGCAAATGAGTCTTAATAGAGACTTCAAATTAGTTTGAGGGTAAAAAACAAAAACAAGAAAACAATCATCATCAATCCATCAAAAAATCATTATTACATTATGAAACTAAAATTCTTTCTGTTTGTATTACTGGGTGTAATAACAACGGCAAATGCACAGAATTCAGGAAGTGTTTCCGGAAAAATTACTGAAAAATCAAACAGCGCTCCTATTTCTTACGCAACCATCTCGGTTAAAGAAAACGGAAAAGTAGTCGCAGGAGTTAATTCTGATGATCACGGAGATTTCTCTATCAAAAATCTGGCTTTAAAAAGTTATACTATCGAAATTCAATACATTGGATTTAGAAAATATGTAGGCTCTTTAATTTTAAGTGACAACAAAAAAACAGCAACCATTAATGTATCACTTGAAGAAGAAGCTACTCAGCTTAAAGGAGTGAACATTGTGAGCGAGCGTTCGACAATCGAGCAAAAAATTGACCGAAAAGTAATTACTGTCGGAAAAGATTTAACTACTGCCGGTGCTTCTGCCTCTGACATCATGAACAACATTCCATCTGTAAACGTAGATCAGGATGGTAAACTTTCGCTTCGCGGAAACGATAACGTTCGTGTATTGATCGACGGAAGACCTTCAAACATTGATCCTGCTCAGTTGTTGAAACAAATTCCGTCAACGTCAATCAAAAAAATTGAACTGATCACCAATCCAAGTGCGAAGTACAATCCTGAGGGAATGTCTGGTATCATCAACATCATCCTGCACAAAAATTCTAATACAGGTTTCAACGGAAGTTACAGTGGCGGAATCACTTTTGGAGAAGTAGCCAAATACAATCAGTCATTAGATTTGAACTATAAAACAGGAAAAGTAAATTTCTTTGGAAACGTAGGACAAAACTTTGGAACTTACTATAATGATGGTTTCATCAACAGATACGATCAGGACATTCGTCAAAAAATTGATGTTGTAAACGAAAATGATTCTTACCTGTATAAAATCGGAATGGATTATTTTATCAATGACCACAATACTTTATCTTTCTATACCAATCAGAACAAATCAAACGGTAAGTTTTTTGTAGATACGAATATTGATTACAGCAATGTAAGCAGCTCTGATATTGCTAACATGTTGCAAAAATCAAAATATACCGGTCCGGATAACGTAGGAACTTACAACCTGGCTTACAAACATCTCTTTAAAAAAGAAGGTCATACTTTAGATTTTGAAGCTAATTACAGTAATAATAAAGAAACTCAAAATGCCGGTTTCGACACACAAATTACTAAAAAAGACAATACGAGCGGTAACCAGTCTTATAACGATTATATTGCAGGTACTCGTAAATTGAGCACTATAAATGTTGATTACGTAAATCCGTTAAACGACAAAACGACTCTTGAAGCAGGTGCTGAGGCCAGAATTACAAAAACTAACAACGATTATATCACCGGAAATCCGGTAGCAGAGCTTCCTGTTTCCAATTATACTTATGATACTGATATTTACTCGGCTTATGTAACGTTCGGTCAGAAATACAAAAAATTCAGCTACCAATTAGGAGCTCGTTTCGAAAGCTATAAAGTAGTAGCAAATTTGAATCACGGTCTTGACAAATTCAACGATGATTATATTACGTTGTACCCTTCGGCTTATTTTACTTATAACCTGAACGAAAAAAACACTATACAGTTAAGCTACAGCCGTCGTGTAGACCGTCCGAGTTTAGAGCAGACAAAACCTATTCGTGAGTTTTCTACTCCTTTGATTACAGCATTAGGAAATTCAGATTTGAGACCTCAGTTTACAAACTCTGTTGAAGTAAACTATACTAAAACTTTAGAAAAAGGAAGTTTTACGGCAGGTGTTTTCGTAAGAAGTATCAACGATCAAATTAGCCGCGTTTTACTTCCGGACAATTCTGACCCAAGTGGTAACAAACAAATCCTGACTTATGCCAACTTTGACAGTAACACTGCTTATGGTTTTGAAGCTTCTTTCACTTATAAAATTGCAAAATGGTGGGACATTTCACCATCGATTGACTTTTCAAGCATCAACCAGCAAGGTGTAGTATTTGAATACGATCCGGTAACTCAAAAAAGTAATCCTTTGGACAGAAAAATTACGGTTGCCGCTTTTAACGGACGTATGAATTCTAACTTCAAAGTAAACAAAAGATTAAGCTTCTTATTATTCGGATTTTACAGAGGTGAAGTCCAAGGTCTTCAAAATAACAGTCATGCGATGTACAAAATGGATATGGGGTCACGCTATACTTTGTTAGACAACAAAATGAACATCAGTTTACGTTTCAACGACGTATTTAACACTATGAAATTTGCTTTCGATTCTATGTATCCTTACTCACATTCAGGACAATTTACATGGGAGAGTCAAACCGTTTATTTAGGTTTAACTTACAACTTTGGAGGTGCAAAAATCAAAAACCTGCAACGTAAACAAAGAGAAGACAATACCAATAAAGGTGGAGGCGGATTGTTCTAATCCAACTTTTACCAATCGATTTTAATAGTTTTTTAAAAGCCCGGAGTCTGCCAACTTCGGGCTTTTTTTATTGGCATTTGACAGCTTTACTTAAAAAGTTAGCCGCTCTTTATTCCTGCTGCATTTGCAATGATACCAGAAAATCCGGAGCCTCCTGTCTGTTATCTTTATAAATTCATCAAAGATTTAAAGGTCCTGATTGTTAAAATTATCACAAAATCAAAACCTAATCCACTCGTAAACAACACCTCTTAAAAAAGGTAATTTTTGCCTTACTCTTTACTGTAACATAGGATTGGAAAGATGGTCTCTAGTTAGACATTTTGAAATATTTCAAAAGAATCAATCATCAATCAAATCAATCAAATCAATCAAATGTTCATGAAATTAAAATTACTTTTATTAGTCTTACTGACTACAATGACAGCTCTTCAGGCGCAAACTTCCGGAACAGTTTCCGGAAAAATTACCGAAAAATCCAACCATGCTCCTATTTCGTATGCTACAGTTTCGCTTAAAGACAATGGAAAAATTGTCTTGGGAGTAAACACCGACGATAATGGCGATTTTACCCTTAAAAATCTGACTTTAAAAAATTACACAATCGAAATTCAATATATCGGATTTAAGAAATACACGGGATCTGTTATTTTAAGCGAAGATCGTAAAGAAGCCATTCTTAAAATTGCTCTTGAAGAAGAAGCCACACAACTTAAGGGTGTAAATATTATCAGCGAACGCTCAACCATTGAACAAAAACTGGATCGAAAAGTAATTACGGTTGGCAAAGATCTGACCACTGCCGGAGCTACAGCTTCTGAGATTATGAATAATATTCCATCTGTCAATGTAGATCAGAACGGAAAAATTTCGCTTCGCGGAAATGATAACGTGCGAGTATTGATTGACGGAAGACCCAGTAATATTGATCCGGCTCAATTGCTAAAACAAATTCCATCAACCTCTATTAAAAAAATTGAGCTGATCACCAATCCAAGTGCCAAATACAATCCGGAGGGCATGTCAGGGATCATAAACATTATTTTACTTAAAAACACCAATATAGGTTTTAATGGTAGTTACAGCGGTGGAATAACTATTGGAGAAGCTACGAAACACAATCAATCGCTGAATTTAAATTACAAAAACGGGAAAGTAAATTTTTATGGAAATGCCGGTCAAAATTTCGGGACCTATTTTTTCGACAGTTCCCTTCAAAGATTTGATCAGGATATTCGTCAACAAATAAACTTTAAATCGAATGCTGACTCTCATCTTTATAAAATTGGAATGGATTATTTCATTGACGCACAAAACACTATTTCTTTTTACACGAATCAGAGTAAATACAATCAGGATGTATTTGTTGACGCCAATATAAACTTCAACGATAATAATGCTGACATCAGCAGCATCTTGCAAAATTCCAGATATTTTGGACCTCAAAAACTGGGAACTTATAATCTGGCCTACAAACACCTCTTTAAAAAAGAAGGCCACACTTTAGATATTGAAGGAAACTTTAGTACTTACAATGCCACTCAGCAAGGAAATTTTGACACTCAAAACAGCACTCCTGATCATACGGTAAAAAAGGTAAGCCATACTGATTTAAACAAAAGCCATCGTAACTTAAATACAATCAACCTGGACTACGTTAATCCATTAAACGAAAAAACGACTCTCGAACTGGGTGCCGAAGCCAGAATCACAAAATCAGAAAATAGTTATGTCCGAACAAACCCTACTGATCTTACCGGGAATCAACCGATACATTATACTTATGATACCGATATTTATTCTGCTTATGCCACGTTTGGTCAGAAATTCAGTAAATTCAGTTATCAGTTAGGCGTTCGTTTTGAAAGTTATAAAGCAGCTGCTAATTTCAACTACGGTCAGGATAAGTTTAATGATGATTATTTAACGCTCTATCCATCGGCTTATTTTACTTATAATCTAAATACAAAAAACACCATACAATTGAGCTATAGCCGTCGTGTTGATCGTCCTAGTTTAGAGCAGACAAGACCTATTCGTGAATTTTCTACCCCACTGGTTACTACATTGGGAAATCCGGAACTAAGACCTCAATTTACCAATTCAGTAGAGCTCAATTATACTAAAACCTTAGAAAAAGGAAGTTTTACTTTTGGAGTTTACGTCAGAAGTATCAACGATCAGATCAGCAGAGTAACATATCCGGACGAGACAGATACCGCCGGTAATAAAATAATTGAATCATATACCAACTTTAATCGTAATACTGCCTACGGATTTGAAGCTTCTTTTAATTACAAAATCACAAAATGGTGGAACATCTCTCCGTCTATCGACTTTTCAAGCATTGATCAACAGGGAATTGTTTTTTCATTAAACCCAACAACAAATATAGGAATACCTCTTGAGCGAAAAATTACGGTTTCGGCTTTAAACAGCCGTATCAGTTCTAATTTTAAAGTGAACCAGCGTATGAGCTTTTTACTATTCGGATTTTACAGCGGTCCAACTGATGGCCTGCAAAGCAACAGTCATGAAATGTACAAAATAGATGCAGGCGCCCGTTATACTTTGCTAAACGACAAAATGAATATAAGCCTTCGTTTTAACGATATTTTCGACACCATGAAATATTCTTTTGACGCGCAATATCCTTATCCGCACACAGGACAGAATACCTGGGAAAACCAAACCGTTTATTTAGGTCTGACTTATAATTTTGGAGGAGCAAAAATCACTGGTATGAACCGTAAAACAAGAGAAGAAAATAATATCGGGAGCAGCAGTGGAGTCCTTTAATACCTTTTTCATCACTAAAGTTTAATTATTCAATTGAAAATAAAAAGTCCGGAATTAATAAATTCCGGACTTTTTTGTTGAGTTTTATTTTCTGTTAACTTAATTGATTTGACTCTTCGATTGGTCGAATAATAAGCAGATTAGGCATACAGGTTACAATTACCCGTTCATCAAATTCGAAGCCAAGTTTCTGCAGCCAGTTTCCGCAGAGTTTGATCTCAGGAACTTTTTTCTGACTGTATTCATTAAATCTCATTTTGGGTTGGATTTTCAGACTGCGCACATCCGGGCGCCTGATTGTTTGTCTCTTGTTGGTTCGCATAACATTGAGTTTTTTAAAAAGAGGCCTGACGATGCTGCGAACCAACAAGAGGACTTGTATAGCACGGGACTTGCACACGCTCTCCACCAGGCTTTATCTTCGATTTTTAAAATTGATAAATTAATCATGAAATTTCTCTTATATTGATTCGCGATTCAAACATAAGATAATTCTTTCAAAAAAAATACTATTTAAAAAATCATTTTAATCTATATCATCTGTGGCATCAAGAAAAATGCCTAATATTCATTAGAACTCAGCTTTTATTTTTTGTATTTCATCTGCATCTGCAATCTCTATACCACCTGTAATGGCAGAAGAGTGATAAAAAGTAGGCTGTAATTTTTCTTGTAGCAGTTTAATATTTGAAGATCGCAAACCGCCGCCGGGCATGATTACGATTCGGTCTCCCGCTAATTTCTGAATCAGTTCTAAATCCAAAATTCCTTCTTCAACATTTTTTCCTCTTCCCGAAGTGAGTATCGTTTGAAAACCACATTCGATTACCTCTTCCAGCCCTTTTTCGATTGAATCAACCACATCAAAAGCACGATGAAAAGTACACGAAAGCGGACTGGCTAGTTTTACCAATTCCAAATTCTGTTCTTTGTTTACACTCCCATCCTGATTTAGAATTCCGAAAACAAAACCATCAACTCCCAATTCTTTCAGTTGTTTTATGTCCTGTTTCATTTCTGTAAACTCTTCCCCCGTATAAACAAAATCACCGCCACGAGGTCTGATGATCACATGCATTTTTATGGTTAGTTTTTCCCGTACTCTTTTTGCTGTTTCTAAATTTGGTGTTGTCCCGCCAAGCAGCATATTGTCACATAATTCTATTCTGTCTGCACCGCTTTCCTGTGCAATTATTGCCGATTCGTAATTGAAACAGGCTATTTCCAGTTGATTTCTTTTCATTAGATTGATTTAAAGAATGCATCGGCTTCAATCAGCACAATGCTCCTGAACAAAAATAGGAATTAAAATTGGAATGTGGAGGGGGCTTCGACTTCGCTCAGCCTGACAATACTTCAACTTCGCTTAGCAGGACAATACTTCGATTTCGCTGAGCCGGACATTGCCACTAAAACAAAACCCGAGTGTCACCCTGAGCGGAGTCGAAGGCTCACAAACCGTAAAGACTTCGACTTCGCTCAGTCGGATGGTGATCGCAAAAGTTACAAACATAGTCCTAGTGTCACCCTGAGCGGAGTCGAAGGCTTATTTACACTATGACTTCTTATTAACGTAATTCATATGACTCGTTTCATTTAAGCATTCAGCCAGCTGTTTCAAATCATCCCATTTATCATTTATAATGGCTTCTTTCTTTTTTCGACTCCAGCCTTTTACTTGTTTTTCGAATGAAATAGCCTGAAGAACATCATTAAAATCAGTATAAAAAACCAGCTCTAAAGGTCTTCTATTAAAAGTATAACAACTCTTATTTAAAGCCGATTGATGCTCGTTCAATCTTCTTTCAATATTATTTGCAACTCCGGTGTAATAACTATTATCAGAACATTTCAGGATATAAACATAATACAATTTCATAATATATTTCTTTTAACTAAAAGTAAGAAAAATCTTTTAAAAAAAATATACTTATAATATAACTGATTTTCCTATTGGAACGGGGGGCTTCGACTCCGCTCAGCCGGACAATGCTTTGGATTTGCTTAACTGGACAGTGATCACAAAAGTTACAAACAAAACCCTAATGTCATCCTGAGCGGAGTGGAAGGCATATAAACAGCAAAGGCTTCAACTTTGCTTAGCCGGACAATACAAAGCACAAAAAAACCTGCTCTAAAAAAGAGCAGGTTATGAAATATAATGCAAGATGAATTAATTTACCATTTAATGATTGCACTTGCCCAGGTAAAACCGCTACCAAAAGCAGCCAGTACCACTGTATCTCCGGATTTGATTTTTCCTTGTTCCCAAGCTTCAGTCAGAGCAATCGGAATAGAGGCTGCTGTGGTATTTCCGTATTTCTGAATATTATTGTGTACCTGATCGTCACTCAATTTGAATTTGTTTTGAATGAATTGTGAAATTCTTAAATTCGCCTGATGAGGAATCAACATATCAATATCTGAAACCTGCAAACCATTTGCTTCTAATCCTTCATTGATTACTTCAGCAAAACGAACCACGGCATTTTTAAATACAAACTGTCCATTCATATAAGGATAGTAACTCTCATCGTTCGGATCATTATCAGCTATAATATCGGTTACCCAACGTGCTCCCATTCCCGGTGCCTGCAAAGCCAATTCTTCGGCATGCTGTCCTTCTGAATGTAAATGTGTCGATAAGATTCCTTTGGTCAAATCTTCTTCACGGCTTACAACTGCCGCTCCTGCTCCATCTCCAAAAATTACCGAAACTCCACGACCACGAGTAGTCATGTCTAGTCCTGTTGAATGTACTTCGGAACCAATAACAAGGATGTTTTTGTACATTCCGGTTTTGATGTACTGATCGGCAACCGACAATGCATAAACAAAACCTGAACATTGATTTCTAACATCAAGTGCTCCTACAGTGCGTAATCCTAAATCACGCTGTACCAAAACTCCAGGTCCTGGAAAATAATAATCCGGACTTAAGGTAGCAAAAACTACAAAATCAATATCTTCTTTGGCTACGCCAGAACGTTCTATAGCAATTTTAGCTGCTTTTACACCCATTGTAGTTGTGGTATCTTCTCCACGAATAATATGTCTACGCTCCTGAATTCCAGTTCTCTCCTGAATCCATTCATCATTGGTATCAATTATCTTAGACAAATCATCGTTGGTCACAACATTTGAAGGGACATAATATCCTAAGCCCGCTATTTTTGAATGATACATATTGTTTTATTATTTGTTAAAAAATTGTAATGCAAATTTAAGTATACTTTAAAACATTAACGTCCAAATTAGTATTTTTTTCGTAATTGACAATTCAATATACTTTAATTATAAATAGGATTCTGACAGTTTATATTCTGAAAAAACAGTTTTCGCCTGAAAAATGTGAAAAGTATCAAAAATAACATATAGAATGTAACAAGTTTGAAGTATTTTAGTCAAACATATAGGAATACCAAACTCTAAACTCCTAAAATTCAAATTATGAAATTAAAGGTTACATTACTGCTATTTCTTAACATTGGCTTTTTTGCCTTTGCACAGGAAAATCTCACTTACCAAAAACCATCAAAATCTATCTTAGATTTAGCCGATTACGAAAAAGCTCCTACAGTATCGATGGATACTAAAAAAGAGAATATGCTATTAATGTACAGGAGTACATATAAAACACTCGATGATTTGAACCAGGACGAACTTCGCTTAGGAGGTTTAAGAATTAATCCGGTCACAAACATTTCCAGCTCTGTAACTTATACAACGAATCTAAAGCTAAGAAAAATTAGTGGTAAGGAAGAAGTTCAGGTTTCAGGATTACCTCAAAATCCAAAAATAAGCAACATCCTTTGGTCTCCAAATGATAAAAAAATACTGTTCTCTCACACCACAAGTTCCGGTGTTGAACTTTGGTTTCTGGATGTTGAAACTGCAAAAGCAACAAAACTTACCGAGGCAACTGTTAATGCCAATTTAGGAAATCCGTTTAGCTGGTTCTTAGACAATGAGACTATTTTGGTAAAAATGCTTCCAAAAAACAGAAAACCATTGTTAGATCCTAAAAATGATTTACCAACTGGTCCAATTATCTCTAATACGGCAGGAACAAAATCTCAAAACAGAACATTTCCTGATATGTTGAAAAATCAAAATGACGAAATTAATTTTGAAAACATTACCACTTCTGAACTTTACAAAGTTAACCTTAACGGAAATGCTACATTGTTTAAAGAAGCTGCAATGTATTACGGAGAAAGGATTTCGCCAGACGGTAATTATATTATGCTGACAACAATTCAAAAACCATTTTCTTATGTAGTTCCTTTATACCGATTCCCATCCCGAACTATTGTTTATGATGCAAGAGGAAAAGAAATTAAAATAGTGAATGAAGTTCCGTTAAACGAAATAATACCAAAAGGTTTTATGGCTGTTCGAAAAGGAAAAAGAGAAATGGCATGGAGAAATGATAAACCGGCAACCTTATCTTATGTTGTGGCTTTAGACGAGGGTGATCCTGCTAATAAAGTTGATTTTAGAGATGAAGTTTTTCTTTGGAATGCTCCTTTTACAAGTGACGCGACTTCTTTAGTAAAAGTACCACAACGTTACGACGATATTATTTGGGGTAATGATAATACCGCTTTTCTAACGGACCAATGGTACGACACCCGTAATACTAAAACCTACCTGATCAATCCGGCAAACCCAGCTCAACAGCCAAAAGTAATTACAGACAGAAACCAACAAGATGTTTACTCAGATCCGGGAGTTTTCGAAACCAGAAAAAACGAATACAACAAATATGTTCTGGCGATTGAGAAAGACAATGCTTATCGTATTGGAGAAGGATACACCAAAGAAGGACAATTCCCTTTTATTGATGAATTCAATCTAAAAACATTACAATCCAAGCGTATTTACACTTCTCCATATAAAGACAAAAAAGAAGATTTACTTGAAATTGAAGATTTTAAATCAGGAAAAGTTTTAGTACAAATTCAGTCTAAGAGTGAATATCCGAATTACTACTTCAGAAATATCAAAAAACAAAACAGCTTAACACCAATTACTTCTTTCAAAAATCCGTTTGAAAGTATTAAAAATGTAAGCAAAGAAGTGATCAAATACAAGCGTAAGGATGGTGTTGAACTTTCAGGAACTTTATACTTACCGGCAGGTTATGATAAAGTGAAAAAAGAAAAATTACCTTTATTAATCTGGGCTTATCCAGCTGAATACAAAGACAGAAACAGCGCTGGGCAATCGACTCAAAATTCAAATGAATTTACAACTCCTTATTACGGATCGTTCGTGTACTGGGTAACCAAAGGATATGTTGTTCTTGATGATGCTGCTTTCCCAATTATTGGTGAAGGAACGACTGAACCTAACGATAACTTTATGCCACAATTGGTAGCCAATGCAGAAGCTGCTATTGATGCTGTTGATGCTTTAGGATACATTAACCGTAAAAAAGTAGCTATTGGAGGTCACTCTTATGGCGCTTTTATGACTGCTAATTTACTAACACACTCAAACCTTTTCGCTTGTGGAATTGCCCGAAGCGGTGCTTATAACAGAACGCTGACTCCTTTTGGATTCCAAACAGAACAACGTAATTATTGGGAGGTTCCGGATGTCTATACTAAAATGTCTCCTTTTATGAATGCCGACAAAATGAAAACACCTCTTTTGTTAGTTCATGGTGAGGCCGATAATAATCCGGGAACTTTTACTTTACAAACAGAGCGTTACTATCAGGCTTTGAAAGGCTTAGGAGCGACTGCAAGAATGGTTATCCTACCGAAAGAAGCACATAGTTATGTTGCCAAAGAAAACATTTTTCACTTGCTTTGGGAACAAGATCAGTTTTTAGAAAAATATCTTAAAAACTAAATCAATCTATAAAAAAACAAACCGGACAGGTTTTTGAAACCTGTCCGGTTTAATAATAAAAAAAGCCCTAAACTTAACTCGTAAGTTTAGGGCTATTATTTTATAGATAGTTCAAACCTGAAACGGCTTATTCTGATTCAAATTCTTTCTGTTACGGATTATCTTCCCTGTATAAGATCCTTCCTATTCTACCATTTGATCCCAGTGCCCGGCCTTTCACTAACCATGATATACTAAAGCTAATAAATGCACAAGTTTCACTGATGAGCATGGCTTGCTTTACATGCCAATGCCGTATTAAAGGCAATAAAACGACAAAACTTAAT
This sequence comes from Flavobacterium sp. CFS9, assembly GCF_041154745.1. Lineage (NCBI taxonomy): Bacteria > Pseudomonadati > Bacteroidota > Flavobacteriia > Flavobacteriales > Flavobacteriaceae > Flavobacterium > Flavobacterium sp. CFS9. The sequence goes on from NZ_AP031573.1 coordinate 1,049,710, forward strand.
ACCATCAATGACCCACATACAATGTAGAGGTAATTCTCATTTAAAAAATGAATAGGGATTTTTTTATTTTCCTGCTGCCCTATTGTAAATACAAAAATAGAAATTATAGCCAGACAAGTAAAAGCTATTACAGCGAGATAATTGTGCATCTGACTTAAAAACGGCAGATCAGTCGGAATAAGAGAATAAATCTTTATTTTGCCATGAGTCGGATTAGTAGGAAATAGCGCTACTAAAAGAAATGCAATCCCTGCAAGATTAGAAAGAAAATTGTCATTTTTCCAGAATTTCCACCATACAGAACTTCCAAATCCTTTGTATGTAATTAAAAAAAGTGCCAGAACACTGAGACTACAAGTAAATACGTCTCTTAAGTTTGTGTAGTAATATGCACTAAAAGATACCTGAAGAGTTAGATAATTTGGGCCACTCAATAAGGACGCAGTTATAAACGTCAATGGTAAAAAACCAGCCAGAACTCCAATCGCTTTTCGCAATCTCAGATAACTAATCCTTTCTATTTTAGAACTATCGGTTCTTTGATTAAAAATCATGATCAAAATATTAAAATTACAAAAACAAATATCTTGTTTTTATTAGAATATTCCTACATTTTTTTTCTAAAACTAGTGAAAATTTTACACAAACAACCTTTTCCTCCTTATTTATAAATAATTCAAACCTAAAAATATTTCCTGCTCCAAAGGCAGATCAATTTCACTTTCAAAAAAGATTAATTGTCTTTTATAAACCGTTTCGATAAGATAGTGGTTCCCTCTAAAATAAGTCCTTCTGATTTTTACCGGTAAATTAGACTCGGTAACCATTTTAAACTGATGCGGATATACCAGAGTTTTATGCATTTGATCTTCATACGGAACCAATAAATGAGTAGGAACTTCATTTACCTCTCCAAAAAGCGAAGCTACATATTTCGTTTCAGGATCTTCGTAAATTTTTGTTGGATTATCTTTAATGATGACCTCTCCATTTCGCATTACAATCGCTTCGTCGGCAAATGACAAAGCATCTGTACTATCGTGTGTAGCAATGATACAGGTAATTCCTTTTTGCTTCAAATAGCGAAATAGGTTTCGGCGTAATGCATTTTTTCTAAAAGCATCGATTTGACTGAACGGTTCATCCAATAAGATCACCTCTGGTTCTAATGCCAAGACTCTCACTAAAGCTACTCTCTGCTGTTGACCACCACTCAAAAATTTAGCTTTCACATTTGAAAACTGCTCCATTTCTACCATTTCCAATAATTCCTGAACACGCAATTTTTTCATGTTCGCAAAACCATTCGAAAGAAACTTCCCAACATTTTCAGCCACTGTTTCATAAGGAGACAAATCGAAATCCTGAGCCAGATATTTCATAAATGGCATTCCGGGAATCAAATTATATTTTGGTCCTAAAACAGGCTTCTCATTATAAAAAATCTTGCCTTCATCCAGGTTGTACAAGCCGTACATAAGTTTTAAAAGTGTACTTTTTCCACAGCCGCTTTCACCAATAATGGCAATATTCTCACCTTTATTTATGGTAAAAGAAACGTTTTTTATAACAGGGTTTTCGGTGTACGAAAAAGAGATATTTTGAATGTCGAGCATGGGTTATATTTGAAAGTCCAAATTTACAATGTTTAATTTCTAAAGTCAAAAAAAAGCTGCTTCAATTATGAAACAGCTTTTAAGAAATTTTATTGTAGTTTGAAACTATTTTCCAGCCTGAGCTTTAGCATCATTTACCATTTTGTCATTTGCAGTGATAGAAAACTCTACACGACGGTTTTGAGCTCTTCCTTCCGGTGTGTCGTTTGTTGCAATTGGATCAACAATACCTAAACCTGAAGTTTTGAAACGGCTTGATTTTAATCCTTTTGAAACTAAATAAGCCTGTACCGAAGCAGCTCTTTGTCCTGAAAGTGTCAAATTGTATTCCGCTCTTCCTGTATTATCAGTATATCCAAAAATTTGAATATCAGTATCTCCATACTCATTAAATACTGGCACCAATTTATCTAAATTTGCTTTAGCCTGAGGTGTTAAAGAAGACTTATTAGTATCAAAACGTACTGCATTTTCATTTAAAGTTAAGTGAATTCCTTCTCCTACTCTTTCTACGTTTGCACCTGGTAAAGCCTGGTCAATTTCACGGGCTTGTTTGTCCATTTTGTTTCCAATAAGAGCACCGGTTCCTCCACCTACAGCAGCTCCAATTGCAGCTCCCAAAGCAGCATTTCCGCCTTTTCCTATGTTATTCCCTAAAACAGCACCTATGATACCACCGGCAACTACTCCAATTCCGGCACCTTTTTGTGTGTTATTTGCATTTTTTACTGAATCGCAGCTTGTAAAAAAACTTGCTACTACTAGTAAACAACTCAAACTTAAAACGGATATCTTTCTCATCTTTCTATATTTTTATTTTTAATTGGCTCTTTGAAATTGGTACACTACATCTTTTGTTTGTCCACCTACATTAATGTTATCGATCAACTGAAATGAATTATCGGTCAAACCTGCTACTTTTAACAGGTATCCATCTCTTACTTTTTTAGCTTTTATCCCAGCATCAAGAATTTTAAGAACAAACATTCCCTGATTATTAACACTCCAAACAATTGGTGAATTAAATCCGGTGCAGCTTGGTGCGGTCAAAGCCATTGAACCTTTGTTGTTATTTGAAATGAAATTCCACGTACTTCCGATGAAGCATTTAGAATCTGCAAGATCAAAAGAATTTACCTTGATATATTCAGAACCGGGATAAGAAACATTGGTTAAAACCCAATTTCCTTTAATAGCTACCTGAGTAGGTCTGTCAAGTTTAGTCGATAGTGTAGTTGCTCCATTTGAAGCTGTTGTAGACGAAGCTGATTTACACGCAAAAAACATCGCGGCCATCATGCAAATGAAAATAATTTTCTTCATTTTGTACATTTTTTTTGAGTTAATACTGACACGTTTAACAATTATTATACCACAAAGATACGATTCATAGGAATATCTCGGGTTTCAGAATCTAATTATTTTCTTTCAAAATTAACACTTACGCCATTTTGTCACCCAAAAAACAATTGGTATTCTATTTGAAGAAATGAAAATCATCACATTAAACTAAAAAATAAAAAAATATGACAACAGGTAAAATTAATGTTTCAGTAGAAAACATCTTTCCCTTAATCAAAAAATTCTTATACAGCGATCACGAAATTTTCTTGCGTGAGCTTGTTTCCAACGGAACCGACGCTACTTTAAAACTAAAACACCTTATTAGTATTGGCGAAGCTAAAGTAGAATACGGAAATCCGGTTATCAAAATCAAAGTAGATAAAGAAGGTAAAAAAATTCACATTATCGATCAGGGTCTTGGAATGACTGCTGACGAAGTAGAAAAATACATCAATCAGGTTGCTTTTTCTGGAGCTGAAGAATTTCTGGACAAATACAAAGATTCTGCTAAAGATTCAGGAATTATTGGTCACTTTGGTCTTGGTTTTTATTCTGCTTTTATGGTTGCAGAAAAAGTAGAAATCATCACAAAATCATACAAAGACGAACCGGCTGCACACTGGACATGTGACGGAAGCCCTGAATTTACTTTAGAACCAGCTGATAAAACTTCACGTGGTACTGAAATCATCCTGCATATTGCTGAAGATTCTCTTGAATTTTTAGAAGATTCAAAAATCAGCGGACTATTGAACAAGTACAACAAATTTATGCCTGTGCCAATTAAATTTGGAACCAGAACAGAAACACTTCCTAAACCGGAAGATGCTCCTGAAGACTATGTTAATGAAACTGTTGAAACCGACAATATCATCAACAATCCAAATCCGGCATGGACGAAACAACCAAGTGAATTATCTGATGAAGACTACAAAAACTTCTACAGAGAATTATACCCAATGCAGTTTGAGGAGCCATTGTTCAACATTCACTTAAATGTAGATTACCCATTTAACTTAACCGGAATTTTGTATTTCCCTAAGTTAGGTTCGGACATGCAAATTCAAAAAGACAAAATTCAATTGTACCAAAATCAGGTTTACGTTACAGATAACGTAGAAGGAATTGTACCTGAATTTTTAACAATGTTAAAAGGTGTTATTGATTCTCCGGATATTCCATTGAACGTTTCCCGTTCAGGATTACAAGCTGATGGTGCCGTTAAAAAAATCTCAAACTACATTACTCGTAAAGTAGCTGATAAATTAAAAGCTTTGTTCAATGAAAATCGCACTGATTTCGAACAAAAATGGAACGACATTAAAATCGTTTTAGAATACGGAATGCTTTCTGAAGATAAATTCTACGAAAAAGCAGGTGCATTTGTACTATATCCAACAGTTGACGATACGTACTTTACTTTGGAAGAGTTAAAGGAAAAATTAAAAGAAAACCAGACCGATAAAGATGGAAAACTAATCGTTCTTTATGCCGGAAATAAAGATGCGCAGCATTCTTATATTGAAACAGCAAAAGAAAAAGGATACGAAGTATTACTTTTAGATTCACCTATTATCTCGCACTTAATTCAGAAAATCGAAGGCGACAACAGCGGTTTGACTTTTGTACGTGTAGATTCTGACCACATTGATAATTTAATCAAGAAAGAAGAGAATACTATTTCCAAATTATCGGATGAAGAAAAAGAAACCTTAAAAACATCTTTAGAAACTTACATCCCTAAAGCATACTCTGTACAATTGGAAGCAATGGACAGCCAGGCAGCTCCGTTTATCATCACGCAACCTGAATTCATGCGAAGAATGAAAGAAATGAGCCAGTCAGGCGGAGGCGGAATGTTCGGAATGGGCAATATGCCGGAAATGTACAATCTGATTGTAAATACCAATTCGGACTTAGCGGCAAGCATCCTGAACACAGAAGACAAAACACATCAGGAGCACTTGGTTAAACAAGCTCTAGACTTAGCTAAATTGTCACAAAACTTGTTAAAAGGAGAAGCTTTAACTGCTTTCGTAAAAAGAAGTTTTGAAATGATTAAATAAAACTTTTAGCAATTTAAGTTTTCGATACTAAAATTAGCCCTGCAAGTAAACTTGCAGGGCTTTTTATTTTAGACCCCCCAATCAAGGCCTGCTGAATCCAATTGATTTTTTTATTGCATTTCATTTTTTTCATTACATTTGATTGCCCTTTAATCTAATCATAAAACAAAACTACTATGAAAAAGACAGCTTTTTTATTCTTAACCATTTGCGCAACAGCACTAACACAAGTTTCCTGTTCAGGCAATGATGACACAAAAAACCAATCTGAATCTGACGTCACTTCAGTTGGAGCTTCACTCACTATTGATGCTATTAATGATATGGACATTAAAACCGGGCTAATCGTTACAACAAAGAACACCTCTTCAGCAAAATCAAAAGAGACAACACCAGGAATTTGTGCAGCGATTACAATTACACAACAAAGCCCAACCTCTTACCCAAAAGTTTTCACAGTTGATTATGGCGCAACTGGCTGCACCGACAATCTAATCATCCGAAAAGGAAAATTAAAAATCACACTTTCAGGACCAATAACTACTACCGGAAGTAAAATAACTATCGAAAGAATCGACTATTCTCTTAACGGAATAAAACTGGAAGGAACAATCGAATACACCAATGCAACAACTGTGGCAACCGTACCACAATGGAGCCGAAAAGTAACCAACGGAAAGTTCACTGATTTAGAAGGCAGAGTTTATCTTAACTCCGGAAACTGGACTGTAAAACAAACTGCAGGTGTTGATACTCCTTACGTCCTGGAAGACAATACATATGAAATGACAGAAGGAAACCACACCATCACCAGTGCAAATGGAGCTGTATTAACCCTAACAGTTCAGGAATCATTGATTAAGAAATATTCCTGCGATTTTGTTTCCAAAGGAAAACTGAAAGTTCAAAGTAATTTACTAAACGGAGTAGTTGATTATGGCAATAATGATTGCGACAAAAAATTCACCTTCACAAACCAAAACGGAACTACATTTAATCTCTCAATGTAATCCTCTATATTCCCAAAAATATCAAATCCCAATTTAGAAATAGATTGGGATTTATTTTTTCGCAAAATTTAAATGCCACCACAGTACATTCAAACTATTTTCTTTATTTTGCAGCAAAATCTAAAAAACCAATGAAAAAATCAATTATTGCTTTTGTTGCTATTGCCCTATTGGCATCCTGCAGCAAAAAAGAATCAACCGACGGTTTGCACCTTACAGGAAATATAAAAGGATTAAAAGACGGAACTTTATACATTCAGAGAATCGTTGACACCTCACTTGTTGCTATTGACACCATTAAAATAGACGGAAATTCTGCATTTGAGACAAACATAAAACTGGAATCTCCTGAAATGTTATATTTATTTCTGGATCGCGGAGTAACCAATTCATTAGACAACAATGTTATGTTTTTCGCAGAACCCGGAAACATCAATATCGACACGAATCTGGATAACTTCATTTATGGTGCAAAAATTACTGGATCTAAAAATCAGGAATTGTACGATGAGTATAAAAAAATAAATTCTCGTTTCAACGAAGAAAGCCTTGCTATGGTAGAATCGAGATTCAAAGCTGTAAAAAGACAAGACCAGAAAGCCATTGACAGTATTAATATCAAACAAGAATCGAACATCAAAAGAAAGTACTTATACGCTACTAACTTCGCCCTAAACAACAAAGATCATGAAATCGCTCCTTATATTGCTTTAGCTGAAATTTACGATATCAATGTTAAGTTTTTGGATACGATTCAGAAATCAATGACACCAAAAGTAGCCAATTCATTGTACGGTAAAAAGCTAACAAAATACGTTGCCGACATCAAGAAAGAGCAACAAAAATAAAATCCAACAAAAAATGTCCTGACTAGTCAGGACATTTTTTTTATATAATTTTCATCGCTTTAACTCCTATCTTCCAAGCAGAGCACCCAAAATTCCAAATACAAATATAAGTCCGTATAATGCGAGAATAGCCAGCATGAAAATGCCTATGAATTTATAATGTGATTTAAGATACCCCAGAGAACTGGTCAACAACTCTGAATCGTTCTCTCTAAAAGCTCTCTTTGTATTTGCAGCAAATTTGTACAGATAATAAACCGGAAAGAAATAAATCGCCGCAATAAAAATATAGACAAATCCCATTAAAGCTCCAAAAGAGCCTCCAAAACCTCCCATTCCCGCCATACTATTTCCCATAGCCGAAAAGATAGTTCCCGCAAAAACGGCAATTAAAACCATCAACCCAATCCCTACAAATCCTAAAATAGACAAGAAATAAGCCCACTTGGCGGTTTCCTTTAAAAAGTCTTTCGCAGTTTGGTCAAGCTGCAATTCAAATTTTTCAAAAACTGATGTTTCTTCCATTATTAATATGTTTTTTGGTTAAGCAACAAACATAAGAAAAATAGTATTACAAATACATCCATCAAAAATAAGTCAGATACAAAAAAGACAGCTTCAATTACGTTTCATCCGACCCCATGCTTGTTTCGCGCAGATTTCGCAGATCGCGCAGATTTTTATAGACACCTCCATTAATGCATCCGCGCGCTTTGCAGCTAAAAAAAACACAGATTATAGAGATTCTATTTCACGAAAACATATATCCGGGGATAGATTTCACTTTAGAGCAAAAAAAAAACCACTCACAAAATGTGAATGGTTTTTGAGCCGATAGAGGGACTCGAACCCACGACCTGCTGATTACAAATCAGCTGCTCTAGCCAGCTGAGCTACATCGGCCTTTTTTTTAACGAGTGCAAAACTACAATAGTTTTTTATATTTTCCAAAATAATTTTGCAATTTTTTTGATAAAAAACCACCCACAAAGTAGGTGGTTTTATCTTGAGCCGATAGAGGGACTCGAACCCACGACCTGCTGATTACAAATCAGCTGCTCTAGCCAGCTGAGCTACATCGGCCTCAATACGGGTGCAAATATAGAGCGGTTTTTCGTTTTCCCAAAATAAATTTGCACTTTTTTTATACTTTTTTTGCTTACAATTCGTTGATTTTAGCAATCAATTGATTAGCAGTTTCTTCCAATTCGATATTGATTTGTTTGAAGTGCGCTTTTTTGTTTTCAACATTCTTAGCGTTTACTTTTGTGATCAAAGTATCAAATGCAGCGATCGCCTGATCCACTAAAGCATTCGTTTCAGGAGTAGGATTTCCTGTAGTTGACATTTCAAATAAGTAAATTGCCTCAATAATATCTCCTAATACGAAATTGATATCTTTCTTTAAGTTTTTAACGTTTGCCATTTTTATTTTAATTTTAATTTGCGACTGCAAAAGTACATATAATCTTTTTATTACGCGCTATGAAATGTAATTTTCTAAAATTGAAGCATTTCCATCTAAAAGAAATACATTTATCTCAGTTCGAATTCAATACCGCTTTTATTTCTACGATACCAGTTCTTTAATTGTTTCCATTGCTTTCTGAATGTGTTTTGCCGCATTCATACTATCAAAAATCAGAATGACCACTCCATTCTTATCAATAATATACGTTACTCTTCCCGGCAAAAGACCAAATAGTGTATTACGCACCCCAAAAAGATGTCGTAATTTTTTATCCTGGTCAGACAACAGTATAAAAGGCAATTGATGCTTATTGGCAAATTTATGATGTGATTTCACACTATCACTGCTTATACCAATAACTTCAGCACCCAAGTCTTTAAAATCTTCGTATTGATCTCTAAAACTGCAGGCTTCTGTCGTACATCCCGGTGTATTGTCTTTTGGGTAAAAATAAATCACGAGCGGCTTTCTCCCCAAAACACTTTGGCTTTCGAAAACTTCTCCATGATTATCTTTAGCAGTAAAATTCGGAACTATATCTCCTATTTTTAATGACATTTATTCTTCTCCTTTATAAGTTACAAAATTGCGGTCGGTTTCATTCAAAACGATTTCTAAATCGAAATCGGGTTGAATTCTCTTTTTAATTTTATTCCATATCACAACAGCAATATGCTCCGCTGTTGGATTCAAATCCTGAAATTCGGGAACATCCAGATTCAGGTTTTTGTGATCGAACGGAATCTCTACTTCTTCACGTATGATATCCGCTAATACTTTCACATCCAGAACAAAACCGGTTTCGGGGTCAATTTTTCCTGTAACACTTACTGTTAAACCATAATTATGACCATGAAAATTGGGATTATTGCATTTTCCGAAAACAGCATCGTTTTTTTCAAATGTCCAATCTTTCCTGTACAATCGATGTGCAGCATTAAAATGTGCTTTTCTTGATATGGTTACTTTCATTTTGGTTGGTGGTTGGTTTCGTTTAAAGTTTATGGTCTTCTAAATAATGATAAAATTCATCAAATATTATTTTAAACCATACGGTATAAATTTCGGGCTGTTGTTGAATATCTTCTTTTACATCTTCTATTTTCATCCATTTCCAATCTTCCACTTCATCTCTATTGATAGCCGGATCATCATTAAAATATCCAATCATAACGTGATCGAGCTCGTGTTCTGTTAAGCCATTATCAAAAGGAGCTTTATAAATAAAATGAAAGAGTTCCTTTAAATCTGTCTTAAACCCCATTTCTTCAAAAAGCCTCCTGCTTCCGGCCTGGACATTTGTTTCTCCTTCACGCTGATGACTACAGCATGTATTGGTCCAAAGTAAAGGTGAGTGATATTTTTGATGAGCACGTTGCTGTAACATTATTTCATTCTTATCATTTAAGACAAAAACCGAAAAAGCACGATGCAACATCGCTTTTTCATGTGCTTCCAATTTTGGCATTAAGCCAATTTGTTCATCCTGTTGGTTTACTAGTATTACGTTTTCTTCTATCATAGGGCTTATTGATTAAACAAAAATACGAAAAAAGAAATGGCTTGAAAATCCTGAAAGAGATTGTGAAAAGTTTAACGAGCTTAGAACCACACAAGAAACTAGCTATCAATAAAATACAATACAATTAATCTTCAAAACTCTTTAAATACAAGCCTTAAAACTTAATTCCTTTGTTTTACGTAAATAGTAAAAGTTAAAACATACTTAAAAAAATCTGAATTGTAAACTACACGACATTTCCAGGCGAAATCTAACCGTATCTTTGGAATACAGAATTAAAGCATTCCTAACAATGAAAACAAAAACTCAATTTCTCAGCCTTTGCTTTTTAATTCCGCTCTTTATTCTACAAGCATGCGGACAAAATGCAAAAAAACAAAATACAACAACGGCAGTTATGGAAAATAAAATCAGCAAGCCCGGAAATCCTTATTATTCCAATACCGACACGACTAAACTCAACGTCAGTAATGCCGAATGGAAAAAAGTACTCCCTGAAGATGTATATGCTGTAATGCGCGAAGCAGACACAGAAAGACCATTTACCGGAAAATACTGGAAAACAGATGAAAAAGGAACTTATTATTGTGCTTCCTGCGGCAATAAACTTTTTCGCTCAGGAGCTAAATTTGCCAGCAGCTGCGGATGGCCTAGTTTCTTCGAACAAGACAACAAGAAAAGTGTTGTTTACAAAAATGACAATTCTCTCGGCATGGAAAGAATTGAAGCCCTATGCGGACGTTGCGGTGGACACTTAGGCCATTTATTTGATGACGGACCTCCACCAACCGGAAAACGTTACTGCATGAATTCGATTGCACTTGACTTTATTCCCGATACTAAATAAACTAATGATGAAAAACTTATTTTTAATTGGCCTTTTAGCATTGTCCTTAAACGGATTTGCTCAAAGCAATAAAACAAAAAGCTCCGCAAATCTGGAAACCATTACACTTGGCGGTGGCTGCTATTGGTGTGTTGAAGCCGTTTATGAAAATCTGGCAGGGGTAAAATCTGTAGTCTCCGGTTTTTCAGGAGGAAAAGTAGCTAATCCAACCTATGAAGAGGTTTGCACAGGAACAACAGGTCACGCCGAAGTAGTTCAGATTACATACGACAAAAACGTAACGGATATCAATGAAATTTTCAAAGTTTTCTTTACCGTTCACGATCCAACAACTTTAAACAGACAAGGAGCTGATGTTGGTACTCAGTATCGTTCTGTTATTTTTTATAAAAATGAAGAACAGAGAAAAGCTGCCGAAAGTATTATTGCTGAACTAAACAAAGCAAAAGTCTACAATAATCCGATTGTAACAAAGGTGGAACCTTTTAAAGTTTTTTATAAAGCCGAAGATTATCATCAAAATTATTATGCCAATAATAAAAATCAGCCGTATTGCAAAATGGTCATTCAGCCCAAAATAGAAAAATTTGAAAAAGTTTTTAAGGATAAATTGAAAAACAAACAAAAGGCATAATTGCACAAAAAAGGGGAAATAAAAAATTATTTCCCCTTTTTCTATATTGCTTTTAAACTATTGTTTAGCCACTTTCTTAAATCTCATTACTGGAATATCTCCCTGAATTAAACTTAGTTTTCCATCTTTATCAATGCTATAGCTTGTAATTTGTTTTATTTGTTTTAGAAATACTTCTTCTCCTCCTCCATCACAATACATCATTGTAGTCGGTCCAGCTTCTCCAAAAGTCAAAGATTTTCCGTTTAGAGTATATGTCGCACTGTAACCATTGCATCCATTATTTCCATAAACCTTCGTTTCTTTTTTATCAAAAGTAATTTGAGGTTTTTTGTTTGGATACAATCCATTAAACGCAATTCTTGGTCCCGAGACATATTCTAATTCCCAAGCTGTGCCAAACAAATCATCTCCGCTTGAAGCAGATTTTGATGCCGAACATGAAGCGAATAATAAAGTTAGAACTGAAAGAGCTGCAAATGTGTATTTTTTCATAAAAATGGATTTTAAAGATTTATAATTTGCTTTTTGAAATTTAAAGTGATTCTATAAAAATTCTTTTCTCAATATTCATACCCAGTTACATGCTTATCGAAATTTTGTTTTCAGCATAAGTCTCTACTTTCTGTAACTAAGCTACTCTAATTTGTTTAAATTTTTATCGCTCAAATGTTTAAAACAAAACAAAGGCAGCATTTTTTTGTATTTTGAATGAATCAAAAAACCAAAAATCATCAATAAAAAAATGATTTTTTTTCGTAAATTAGTAGTCCCAAAACAGACCCTATTTATCGCACTTCAATTTCCCAAATCAGTGAAGGTAAGCCGAAAAAAAACGGCGGATTCAAACAGACCACATGGGAATCTACATCACCTAAATCTAAGGATCTCACATCTGCAAATGAAATCCAATTTTCTAGCTAAATATCCTAACCGTAATTTTTCGAATTAGGAAAAATCTGCCTCTTCTCATTAATTAAAAAAATGCATTGCAAAAGAACTTTGTTGTTTTCATCAAACGAAACCACGATAAAGTTCTAAAAAAATATGCAATAAACAATTCTGGGAAAATTTAACCAATAAAAAAGAAATGAAATGAAAACAACTAAAAAGAATTTAGTGTCCCTATTCATACTATTATTTTTAACATTAAGTATGAATATCTATGCGCAAGACCCTTTAAAGGCAGCGCCTAACGCATATAAAAAAGTACTTCTTGAAAATGAGAGAGTAAGAATAATGCAAGTTGAGATTACTCCGGGAGAAACAATTCCATGGCATCATCATCCTGACCACACCATCTATGCATTGGCTGATGGAAAAATTGAAATAACCGATAAAGGCAAAGCTCCCATCATTATGGATATTAAAGCTGGAGATGCCATGTACATACCCGCAGTTACTCATATGGCAAAAAATTTAGGAGATACAACTGTGAGTTTGATTGTAACAGAAATAAAAACTAAAAAATAAACCATTACAGGTATCTCAACCTTTTTAATTTAACCCAAAGTAACAACCTGAATTCAAGTTGTTACTTTTTTTATTTTTAAGATTATCTTTAAAAGAGAGCCAATATATTTTCCGTACTTTGTATCCTTAAAAAAACTAAAAATGAAAGCACTTACCTTTTCTTCTTTTGGAAATTCTGATGTTTTGGAATACATTGAAATTCCCAATCCATCCTTAAAAGATGATGAAATTCTTGTTGAAATGAGAGCCATCGGATTAAATTTTGCTGATGTTTACAGACGAAAAGGAAACTACCATTTAAAAGGAACTCCTCCTTTTATTGCCGGTTACGAAGGTGCCGGAATAGTAATAGATGCTAATAATCATCCGGAGTATAAAGTTGGTGATCGTGTGGCTTTCGCCGACGTTCCTTTTGCTAATGCAGAATTGGTTGCCGTAAACATAAATCATGTTTTACCGCTGCCTGACGCCATTTCATTTGAAACCGCAGCATCTGTTTTACTTCAGGGTTTGACGGCTCATTATTTAGCCACCGACAGCCATAAAACCGAAAAAGGAGAAACAGTATTAATTCATGCGGTTGCCGGTGGAGTCGGACAAATTCTAACGCAGATCAGCAAGCTTTTAGGTGCGAAAGTAATTGGTTTAACCTCATCTTCAGAAAAAGCAAAAGTAGCCTTTGAGCAAGGTGCCGATCATGTCTTTCTTTATAATGACGATTGGAAATCACAAGTCTTCGAAACGACTCCAAAAGGCGTTGATGTGGTTTACGACAGCATTGGAAGCACTTTATCTGAAAGTTTCGAAGTCACAAAAGAATGCGGACAAGTTGTTTTCTTCGGAATGGCTGGCGGTGATCCTGCATTTGTAGATCCGAGAATGTTAATGGACGGTTCTAAAACCCTAACCGGAGGAGATTTATGGAGCTACCTGAATTCTAAAGAAGAGAGAATCAAACGAGCAACACAATTGTTCCACTGGATTTCAGAAGGAAAAATCAAACTTTCAGAACCAGCTTCTTTTAAATTATCAGAAGGAAAATTGGCTCATGACTATCTGGAAAGCCGAAAAAGCACCGGAAAAATTATTTTGATTCCTTGATTTTTTTGCCACGAATTCACAAATTATTTAAAATAAAATTCGTGAATTCGTGGTTATATTTTACAACTGAGTAACCTCAATTTTTGTCCGGTCAGACAATTCTAAAATCCTTTCAACTTCATCTTTGTTTGCAAGAAAAAACAAATAACTGTCTCCATAAGTTTCATAAGTCAATAACTCCAAATTTGATTTTTCTAATTCTGACTGAATATAAGGAAACAAATCATGACTATATGTTTCTTCGGGAAAATCAAATTTAAAATCTTCGCCAAGCATTTCAGAAATAAAATACTCTGCATCTTCAGGATCAAATTTCCAATCGCTGTGCCATGTATTTATTTCTTCGAAAAAACTAAAATGATCTTCTGTAGTTTCGTAATATGTTTTACTTTCATTATTGAAGCTTTCAAAAAGTTTTTCCGAATATTTTTTCACATCACTTTCTTCAATACCGTTTCTCGAAATCAATTTAACAAACTCTTCAAAATCCTCCACAGCTACCTTATCATCCAACAACAAATTTTCTGAAGACGCAAGCTCAACACCAGCAGGAATTTCAACATTAAAGTATTGACAGATGGCTTGTAAAACTTTTTTTAAATCTTTAATTCCTATTTCTTGACTTTCATTTTGAGGATTCTTAAAATCAAGATATTCTGAATCCAGCAAACCTTTTACATAATCAGAAAAATGACTGCTAGAATATAATATTCTAAAATCGTTTATTTCTAAACTATTAGTACAGCAAAAGAAAATCATGAAATTATTAAGAACGCTTGTAAAGTGTTTTTTCATTTCCTCACTTGGCCTTGAAAAAAATTGAATATGAATAAAATCATATTGCAAATCATCCTGCATCGCTTCTTCTGACAAGACTCCAATATTCAGCTTTTTATAAAGTTCATTCAGAACTTCATAAGCATTATTGAATCCTGCTTTTTTAACTTCTGCTCTTCCTTCTTCGTGATCCAATGAGGAAGGTACAGAATACAGATTTACAGTCACCGTATCATGAATTCCTTTTACTTTGAATTCTATGCTATTAGAGTCATGGTATAAATGGCTATAGATTGAATCAATAACATCAAAAGACATGATTGATTTCGGATCGTTATTTCTTCCAAAGAAGTTAGCAAAAAATTTTTTCATTTTAAACGTTATAAGTTTTTGAGTCTAAAATAGTCCTTTTTATTCATTTGACTATTCAAAACTTCATTTCATTATACCGTTAAAATGTTTTTTTTTGTGAAATTCAAATCACCAGACTATACATTTACTTTAAAGCTTCAGCAGCCATCAAAGCACATTTTTCCCCATCGATAGCTGCAGAGATAATACCACCGGCATATCCCGCACCTTCTCCACACGGATACAGTCCTTTAATTTGTAAATGTTCATAAGTCATAGGATCTCTCGGAATTCGAACTGGCGATGATGTTCGGCTTTCAGGAGCATGCAAAATTGCTTCATTGGTCAAATAACCACGCATTGATTTTCCAAATTCTTTAAAACCTTCGCGCAGGATTTGAGATAAAAATCCCGGAAAAACCTGCCCCATTTCAACTGATGTTGTTCCGGGAACATAAGAAGTTTTCGGAATATCTGCTGAAACTTTATTCTGTGTAAAGTCGACCATTCGCTGAGCCGGAACTTTTTGAGTCTGTCCTGCCAAATGCCAGGCTTTTTGTTCGATACTTTTTTGAAACTCCATTCCGGCCAAAGCTCCAAATTTTGCAAAAGGTCTAAAATCTTCCAACTTTAATTCAATTACAATTCCTGAATTTGCTGTAACCTGATCTCGTTTTGAAGGTGACCATCCATTAGTTACCACTTCGCCGGGGCTCGTGGCACAAGGCGCAATTACACCACCCGGACACATACAGAACGAATACATTCCGCGACCGTTAACCTGCTTCACAATAGAATATGGCGCAGGAGGCAGATACTCCCCTCGATAATCACAACTATACTGAATACTGTCAATTAATTGCTGAGAATGCTCTGCTCGAACTCCTAAAGCGAAAGGTTTCGCCTCTATAAAAATTTTCTTTTTATCCAGTAACTCAAAAATATCACGTGCTGAATGTCCTGTTGCCAGGATCAATTTATTTGCCAGAATCTTGTCGCCGTTTTGAGTAACAACACCTTCAACTTCATTATTCTTTACCAAAATATCAGTAACACGTGTATCAAACAAAACCTGACCGCCAAACTCTATGATTTTATTACGGATATCTTCAATAATTTTTGGCAATTTATTGGTTCCAATGTGTGGATGTGCTTCTACCAGAATATCTTCAGAAGCCCCAAAAGCGACAAGTAACTCTAAGATTCGGGTTACATCTCCACGTTTTTTAGAACGCGTATATAATTTTCCATCTGAATAGGTTCCCGCTCCACCTTCTCCAAAACAATAATTAGAATCTTCGTTAACGATATGTTCACGATTTATTGCTTTTAAATCACGACGGCGTCCGCGAACATCTTTTCCTCTCTCGAGTACAACTGGCTTTAAACCCAACTCAATTAATTGAAGTGCCGCGAAAAGCCCTGCCGGACCTGCTCCAACCACAATTACTTCTTGTGCAGATGAAACATCCTTATATACCGGCAACTCTATTTTAGTTTCCTGAAAAGGCTCGCCTTTCAGATAGATAATGACTTTTAAATTGATTTTGATCGCTTTTTGACGCGCATCTATAGATCGTTTCAGAATCGAAACGTGCTGAATTTCTTTGGGAGAAACTTTTATTTGTTTAGACAAATGGTCTTTCAGCAACAACTCATTTGCTGCTATTTCCGGCGTTACCTGAAGTAAAAGTTCTCTTGGCATTGTATTTTATTTATTCAAATTAGCTTTTCTGTCTATGAAAAGAGCATGCAAAAGTACTATTTTGAAATGAAATTTTATCTGTCCTTTAAAATTTACACCATTCTATACCCTGTTTTGCCATATTAGTCCATACATCTTCGCTCAAAATAAACCTCAGTCGAAATGCATGCGCGGTTCTCGACTTCGCTCGAACGAACAATAAGATAAATTTAAAATAAAATACAATGCTCCCCCTCTTTAAAAAAACTTAGAGCCTTAGCATCTCAGAAACTTAGATGCTTTTTTTTCAAAATAGACTTTGTACCTTTGCCTCTCTGAACCTTTGAACCTATAAAACAATGTCTAGAAAAATAAAACTAATTTGGGATTTCCGTGGTCCTGCTTCTGCTAAAACAGCCGAACATCATGAAATACACCTTAAAGAATATATAGCAATCGAAAAGCTGCCTTTAAACATTACCGGATTTAAAATCATAAACGATATGCATGCCATCGCTTTTATGGTTGTAACCGATGAAAATATGATTCCTGTAAGAGATGCTTTGAAGCCGCATCGTGGGGAAGTTTATACGGAGTAAGATGTTGAATGTAAAATGTGAGATGTAAAATGTGGTTTTAGCACATCATTTCACATCTCACATTTAACTTATAACTAATTAGCTACTTCACTGATAAACTTAATTCTCATCAAACGCAATTCATCAATATCGTAATCGCCGTCAAATTCTTTAAGAGCATCTTCGATTTTATCCGATTCTGATTCCATAAAATAATCGTGGATTTCTTCCTGCTGATCGTCATCCAGCATGTCATCCAGCCAGTATTTAATATTTAGCTTGGTACCTGAATACACAATTTGCTCCATTTCTTTGATCAAAGCATCCATCGAAAGTCCTTTTGCAGAAGCAATATCACTTAGCGGCAATTTTCTGTCGATGTTTTGAATGATATATAATTTATTAGCTGAATTGACTCCGGTAGATTTCACCACTAAATCATCGGGGCGAACGATATCATTATCCTCTACGTATCTACTGATTAGAGAAACAAAATCACCACCATATTTTTTAGCTTTTCCTTCACCTACACCGTGAATATTAAACAACTCGGTTAAAGTGATTGGATATTTAAGAGCCATATCCTCAAGAGAAGGATCCTGAAAAACAACAAACGGAGGAACTCCTAACTTTTTAGCTACTTTTTTACGCAATTCGCGCAGCATACCCATTAAAACTTCATCGGCCGTTCCTGATGATTTTCCTCCGGTTACAATTGCTTCATCTTCAGATTCACTGTACTCATGATCTTCCGACATCATAAACGAAACCGGCTTTTTAATGAAGTTCAAACCTTCTTTAGTGATTTTCACCACACCATAAGTTTCAATATCTTTTGACAGATAACCCGCTACCAAAACTTGTCGAAGCAAAGCCATCCAATATTTCTCGTCGTGGTCAGAACCCGATCCAAAAAACGATTGAGTATCTGTTTTATGCGCTTTAATTACGGCATTTACACGTCCAATTAAGGTAAATACAATTTCTTTTGATTTATAAATATGCTTCGTATCCCGAACAATCTCCAACAATTTAACCACCTGATCTTTGGCTTCAATTCTTGTTTTAGGATTACGAACGTTGTCGTCCATATCGGCTCCTTCACCGGTCTCACTGTCAAATTCTTCACCAAAATAATGCAATAGAAATTTTCGGCGTGACATTGAAGTTTCGGCATACGCTACTACTTCCTGCAAAAGAGCAAATCCAATCTCCTGTTCTGCAACCGGCTTTCCGGACATGAATTTCTCCAACTTCTCTACATCTTTATAGGAGTAGTAAGCCAAACAATGTCCTTCTCCTCCATCACGGCCGGCACGACCTGTTTCCTGGTAATAACTCTCCAGTGATTTTGGAATATCGTGATGAATTACAAATCGAACGTCTGGTTTATCAATCCCCATTCCAAATGCAATAGTTGCCACTACCACATCAACGTCTTCCATCAGGAACATATCCTGATGTTTAGCACGGGTTTTAGCATCTAAACCTGCATGATATGGTACGGCACTGATCCCATTAACTTGTAAAACTTCGGCAATCGACTCTACTTTTTTACGGCTTAAGCAGTAAATAATTCCGGATTTGCCTTTATGTTGTCTGATAAATCGAATAATATCCGACTCTATATTTTTTGTTTTTGTTCGAACTTCGTAGTACAAGTTCGGTCTGTTGAACGATGCTTTAAAAGTATTGGCATCGGCCATATCAAGATTCTTCAGTATATCCTCCTGAACTTTTGGGGTTGCAGTGGCGGTAAGTCCAATAATAGGCACTTTACCTAATTGTTTGATTATATTTTTCAGATTACGGTATTCCGGTCTGAAATCATGACCCCACTCCGAAATACAATGTGCTTCGTCAATAGCTACAAAGGAAATAGATACGCTTTGTAAAAAAGCTACATATTCTTCTTTTGTTAACGATTCAGGTGCTACATACAAAAGTTTAGTCAAACCTGAAGTGATGTCTTTTTTAACCTGGGCAATTTCTGTTTTGGTGAGAGAGGAATTTAACACATGGGCAATTCCGTTTTCTGAGGAAAGGCTTCGAATAGCATCAACCTGATTTTTCATCAAAGCTATCAAAGGAGAAACAACTATGGCCGTTCCATCCTGAATTAAAGCGGGTAATTGATAACAAAGAGACTTTCCACCGCCAGTTGGCATAATTACAAAAGTATTCTTCTTCTCTAAAATACTCGTAATGACTTGCTCCTGCAAGCCCTTAAATTGGCTAAAGCCGAAATACTTCTTTAATTCCTTGTGTATTTCAATTTCGTTTGAATTCATTCTTTATATTAATGGATATTTTGTATAAATTTGCAACACATAAAGATACAACTTTCTTTTATACATACAAATTTTAAATATTCTGTTTTGATCACAAAAGAAAATATATTGGCGATCGCCAAAAAAACAATACTATCTGAAAGTGAAGCAATTACAAAGCTAATTGATTTTCTGGACGAAAATTTCTACGAAGCTGTCCAACGCATTTACGAAACAAAAGGCCGATTAGTGGTTACCGGCATCGGAAAAAGTGCCATTATTGCTCAAAAAATGGTAGCTACTTTTAACTCGACCGGTACACCCTCAATGTTCCTTCATGCTTCTGAAGCCATTCATGGCGACTTGGGAATGCTTCAAAATGAAGACATCGTAATCTGTATTTCAAAAAGCGGGAACAGTCCTGAAATAAAAGTATTGGTTCCTCTGTTAAAACGTTTCGGGAACATCCTAATCGGAATGACCGGAAATGTAACTTCATTTTTAGCTAAAGGCTCGGACTATGTATTAGACACAACTGTCGAAACAGAAGCTTGCCCAATCAATCTGGCACCAACCAACAGTACCACTGCTCAACTTGTTATGGGAGATGCTTTAGCAGTTTGTTTGATGGAAATGCGCGATTTTAAGCCTGAAGATTTTGCAGTTTATCACCCAGGCGGTGCTTTAGGAAAAAAACTACTGCTTCGTGTTAAAGACATGATTGAACATTCGTTAAAACCAATGGTTACTCCAGATACCTCAATCAAAAAAGCGATTTTTGAGATCTCCGAAAAAAGACTAGGGGTAACTGCCGTAATCGAAAACAACACCATTGTTGGAATTATTACAGACGGTGATATTAGAAGAATGCTGAACGACAGAGATTCTATTGCAGATTTAACTGCAAAAGATATCATGTCAAAAAATCCTAAAGTAGTATCTTCAGAAACAATGGCAGTTGACGCTTTGAATATCTTAGAAGATTTTTCGATAACACAGCTTATCGTAGCTGATAATGGAGAATACAAAGGCGTATTACATTTACATGACATTTTAAAAGAAGGAATCGTATAATGGCAAAAAAGAACCTTGGCGAGATGTCATTTCTGGATCATCTTGAAGAATTAAGATGGCTACTGGTTAGAAGTACAATGGCAACTATGATAATGGCGTTTGTAACCTATTTCATAAGTGACTATTTGTTTGACGAAATCATTCTTGGTCCAACCCGACCTACTTTTTTTACTTATGTCTGGTTCTGTGATTTATCACATCAACTGGGCTTTGCCGACAGTATCTGTATCACACAGCTGAATTTCATTATCCAAAATACCGAAATGGAAGGTCAGGTAAATATCTTTGTATGGATGTGTCTTTTAGCTGGTTTTATTTTAAGCTTCCCTTATATTTTATGGGAAATCTGGAAGTTCATCAGCCCTGCTTTATATGAAAAAGAGCGAAAAAATGCCAAAGTATTTATTTTCACCTCTTCTTTACTTTTCTTTTTAGGAGTACTGTTCGGATATTTCGTCGTAATTCCAATGTCGGTAAATTTCGTTGCCACTTTTTCGGTAAGTGATGTTGTCAAGAATCAATTTACATTAGACTCTTATATGGGAATGGTAAAAACAAGTATATTGGGAAGTGCTATCTTTTTTGAACTGCCAATTGCCATTTACTTTTTAACCAAGTTAGGATTAGTAACCCCTGAATTCTTAAGAAAATATTGGAAATATGCCGTTATTATCATCTTGATCATTGCAGCAATTGTAACACCTCCGGATGTAGTAAGTCAAACTATTGTAGCGATACCAATGTTGCTTATCTACGAAGTAAGTATCCTGATTTCTAAGATTGTTTATCGAAATAAAATGAAAGAAAATGTCTGATATCATAAAAGAATTTAACGATTACCGTTCTAAAATGAACGAAAAATTGCTGGCTGACAATAATAAAATTGTCAAAAGAATTTTCAATCTTGATACAAATGCTTATGCTGCCGGAGCTCTTGATGTAAAAACAAAAGAGCTTTTAGGATTGGTAGCTTCGGCTGTTTTACGTTGTGATGACTGCGTAAAATACCATCTTGAAACCAGCCATAAAGAAGGTGTTACGAAAGAAGAAATGATGGAAGCTATGGGGATCGCAACTTTAGTTGGCGGAACCATCGTAATTCCACATTTAAGAAGAGCATACGAATTTTGGGAAGCTTTAGAAGAAGCTGAAACTAAATAATTGTTAATACGTTTATTTGTTGAATCGTTTATTTGTTAATTTGTAACGAATAAACGATTTACACGTTTAAACGATTAAACTTAAAAAATGAAATTAAGAGCCGATAATTTAATAAAAACCTATAAAGGACGCAGTGTTGTAAAAGGAATTTCCGTTGAAGTTAATCAGGGAGAAATTGTAGGTCTTTTGGGGCCTAATGGTGCGGGAAAAACGACTTCGTTTTACATGATTGTAGGATTGGTAAAACCTAATTCAGGAAACATTTATCTGGACGACCTGAACATTACCGATTATCCTATGTACAAACGTGCTCAACAAGGAATTGGCTATTTGGCACAGGAAGCTTCTGTTTTTAGAAAATTAAGCATTGAAGACAATATTCTTAGTGTTTTGCAATTGACTAAGTTATCAAAAGAAGCACAGATCGCCAAAATGGAAAGTTTAATTGAAGAGTTCAGCTTAGAACACATTCGTACCAACCGTGGAGATTTACTTTCAGGAGGAGAACGTCGTCGTACTGAAATTGCACGTGCTCTGGCAACAGATCCAAAATTCATTTTACTAGATGAGCCTTTCGCAGGTGTTGACCCGGTTGCGGTTGAAGATATTCAGAGAATTGTAGCCCAGTTGAAAAATAAAAACATAGGAATTTTAATTACCGATCACAACGTTCAGGAAACTTTAGCCATCACTGATAAAACCTACTTAATGTTTGAAGGTGGAATTTTAAAAGCGGGAGTACCTGAAGAATTAGTGGAAGATGAAATGGTTCGCCGTGTTTACCTGGGACAAAATTTTGAACTACGTAAGAAGAAACTTGAATTTTAAAAATGTTATCTGTAGGATGTAAAATGTGAGATGTAAAAGGTTAGTAATCTTTTTTACATCTCACATTTTACTTTTTACAAAAAAAACTATTCAACAGTAATAAACTGCAATTGTTCTAAATCTCCGTTATAAATATTCACATCTACAGTTCGTTTGATTCCCGGCAAGGTAGCTTTTTCCGTAAATTGCCAGAATAACCAATCCTCTTCAATTTTCTCTCTGTAGAAATTGTAATTGGCGATCCAGAATAAATACTCTCCAAACTCTTCTTTTAGGAAATCACCGTAGTAACGCTCTCCGGTATAAATAATCGGACGTACCTGATAATGCGCCTCGACCTTATTCAACCAGCGTTTTAACCCTTTCTTCAAACTGTCTAACGATTGATTTTTAGGCAATCTTTCAATGTCTAAAACCGGAGGCAGATCTCCTTTTTGGAGCTTTACTGTTTTAATAAACAAATCGGCTTGCTCTATCGAATTTTCGTTCGGACGATAGTAATGATAAGCCCCACGAATAATTTTATGTTTTTTTGCACCTAACCAATTGTGCATAAATTGCCTGTCTACTTTATTATTTCCTGCCGTAGCCCTGATAAAAACAAACTGAACCGGATATTTTTCTTCTAAAACCTCAACATCACTCCAGTGCACAGTTCCCTGAAATTCAGAAACATCAATACCAATTACTTTTCCTTTGTGATTTTCGAGAACCTGAACATTTCTAACATCAGAAAGATGTTTTTCTACCGCATCCTCTTCCAGAACTTTATTTGATTTAAAGCCCAGATAATAAGCCAGTCCATCACGATAATGATACACTGTCGCACAAAAAAGCAGCACTAAAAAAGAATAAATAATAAAACGAAGTCCGCTCGCTAAAATCGATCTCTGAGGTTTCGATTTTCGGGAGTTAGAAGTTCTTCGAGTGGTCGTTTTTCTTGCCATTCCAATAAAAACTACTTTTTCAAAAAGATATTATTCACTACTGAAAGCAACACATAAATGATAATAATCAACGGAATTGCCATGTACTGCAATAACACCACTAAAGCCAAAGAAATTAATAAAAATACAATTTGCAAGACATTATCCTTTACAGTAAACTTTTTAACTTTTAATGCAAACAATGGAATCTCGGCATTTAAAATATAAGCACTGCATAAAGTAATCCCCAAAAGAATCCAATGATTCGTTAACATTTCAAATATGATTAATGAATCAGAGAAATCGATCACTAACGGAAGACTTAAAATAAAAAGCGCGTTTGCCGGAGTTGGCAAACCAATAAACGAATCCGTCTGACGTGTATCAATATTAAAATTAGCCAATCGGTAACAAGAACCTAATGTTACAATAAATCCAAGAAAAGGAACGATCGTTAAGGCAACTTCATTGTTCGGGTCAGCACTTTTTAAGAACAGACTGTACATTACATAACCCGGAACAACACCACTGGTTACCATATCTGCTAACGAATCTAACTGTAATCCAAGCGGACTTGAAACTTTGAACAATCGGGCAAAAAAACCATCAAAAAAATCAAAAAAGATCCCTAAGGAAACCATGCAAAAAGCCATTAAAAAGTTCTCTTGAGAAACAAAAACAACAGCAATACAGCCGCAGAACAGGTTAATTAATGTGATTAAATTAGGAATGTGTTTTTTAATGTTCATGATTTATATTTTTAACAAATGGTGAAGGGCAAATTTCGTATAAATAAGCGACATTAATAGCAAAAATTTCTATTAAAATTCTCTCCTTTCAAAAGCTTTATAAACATTTTCTCATGAAAAATTTAAGTTTTACAATAATTTCAATTAGATGAGTAAAATATTATATTTTTGATGAAAATTAAAACAGACTCCGGTTTGCTAAAATATATCCGTTGAAGAAAATCTTTGCATTTTTATTATTGTGGAGCTGCTCCTTACAGTATGCACAAACCGTTCGGAAATATTCGAATGAGTTTATGAATATTGGCGTGGATGCAGCTGCTTTAGGAATGTCAGGTACAGTTGTAGCTTCTACAAATGATGTCAATTCCGTTTATTGGAATCCGGCTGGTCTGACCCATCTTGAGGATCATCAAATTTCGTTGATGCATGCCAATTACTTTGCCAATATAGCACAATACGATTACATTGGATATGCCAGCCCGATTGACGACAGAAGTGCCTGGGGAATTTCGATGATTCGTTTTGGAGTTGATGATATTATGGACACCACACAATTGATCGACAATCAGGGAAATATAGATTACAACCGAATCAGACTGTTCTCTACTGCGGATTATGGTTTTACTTTCTCCTACGCGAGAAAATTACCTGTAGATGGTTTTCAATATGGTGTAAATGCAAAAGTAATCCGAAGGGTTATTGGAAAATTTGCCAATTCCTGGGGTTTTGGCTTTGACTTTGGTCTTCAATTTGAGAGAAACGGATGGAACTTTGGTTTGATGCTTCGGGATATTACCACTACTTATAATGTTTGGAATATCAATGAAGAAGAATACAAAAAAATTGCCAATGCCATCCCGGGAGAAAACAACGAATTACCGGAAAGTACCGAGATTACGTTACCAAAAGCTCAACTGGGAGTTTCTAAAAAAATCGAGTTTCATGGCGATTACAGTCTTTTGGTAGCCACCAATTTAAACATACGTTTCGAGCAAACCAATGATATCATTTCGTCAAAAGTAGTTAGTATTGATCCTGCTTTGGGATTTGAGTTTGGTTATACTAATCTTGTATTTTTAAGGGCAGGAGCAGGAAATTTTCAAAATGTAACTCAGCTGGATAATACCGAAAAGCTCAACTTTCAGCCTAACATAGGCCTTGGTTTTAAATACAAAGGCATTCAGGTCGATTATGCACTGACTGATTTAGGAAATCAAAGCACTGCTTTATACTCTAATATTTTTTCATTAAAAGTAGATTTAGGTATCTTTAGATAATATTTGTTAACCATTAAACTTCTTAAAATTTTAAATTATGAAAAATGTCCTTTTCAAAAAAACACTTTTTAGTTTACTATTATTACTAAGTTTTTTAGGTTATAGTCAAAATCTACCGTTATCAAAAGAGGCTAAAATAAGCGTTATTACCTGCGGGCTGGGTAATGAAAGCTATTCTTATTTTGGTCATACTGCCATTCGTGTTGTTGATCCGTCTAATAATATTGATGTTGTCTATAATTACGGTAATTTTGATTTTAGAACACCCAATTTTGTTGCTAAGTTCGCAAAGGGAGATTTACAATATTTTGTTGGCGTACGATCGTTTCCTGAGTTTATCAACGATTATACTAATGAAAAAAGAAGTGTTTTCGAACAGGAACTTTTGATCTCTAAGGATTTAAAACAAAATTTTTTTGACAACTTAAATGCCGCTGCATTCTCTGAGGATCGCTATTACACCTATAAATTTATCGATAAAAACTGTACTTCGATGGTTGTAGATGTTATCAATAAATCTTTAAATGCAAATATTGTAACGAAAAAAGGAGATACTGAAGAAACATACCGATCTATTTTATTTCCTTACTTCAAAGATCATTTTTATGAGCAGCTTGGAACCAGTATTATTTTCGGAACCAAAGTAGATCAGGCAGGCACTAAGATCTTTTTACCCTTCGAATTGAAAAACAGTTTAGAAAAAACTACTTTTCAAAATCAGCCTTTAGTAAGTAAAAGCAAAACACTACTTAGTTTTGAAAAAGAAATTCCAAGTTCATGGTGGAATAACATTTACACTTACCTCCTAATATTGGCTTTCGTAATTTTGGTACACCATAAAGTGGTGGATAAAATCTATCTTTTGATCTTGTCGTTGATCGGAATCTTTTTTGTTACGGTTGGGTTTTATTCGCTTCATCAGGAACTGGCGATGAATTATAATGTGCTTTTGTTAAGTCCGCTTTTATTGGTATTAATCCTCTTTTCGCTCTTAAAAAACAAAAGATGGACTTACCGTTTCGCGGTTCTACATTTACTTTTTTTGATTGTTTATACCCTTTTTATGATCAACAAGGCACACTTCTTTATTGTTCTGCCAATGATCATAACTAGTGGATTTGTTTTGGTTAGAGTAGCTATCCGAAATAAAAAACGTATTCCGATTATTATCTAATTTACTGTCCGCGGTAAAACAGAACGGTTGTAATGGTTTTAAAAGTAATACTCAAATCCAGAAAGATACTTCTGTGTTTGATATAGTATAAGTCGTATTGCAGTTTGATCAAACTCTCCTCTATAGATTCTCCATAAGAATAGTTTACTTGTGCCCAACCGGTAAGTCCCGGTTTTATAACGTGTCTAGTCTCATAAAAAGGCATTATACGGGCAATTTCATCCACGAAAAATGGTCGTTCAGGTCTTGGTCCAATTACCGCCATATCGCCTTTTAAAATATTAAAAAATTGAGGTAATTCATCGATTCTTGATTTACGCATCATTTTACCAAAAGGCGTAATCCGTTTATCATTTGAAGTAGCGAAAACAATTCCATTAGATTCCGAGTTTTCGACCATTGTTCTGAACTTATAGATCTTAAAAACAACTCCATTTTTACCTACTCGTTCCTGGGTGTAAAACAAAGTTCCTTTATTCGCTAACAAATTCGTAACAAGAATAACAGGGATAAACAGAAAACAAACCAATAGTCCGGTAATGGAGAACAACATCTCTATGAAACGAACAAAAAACAAGTATAATTTATTGCTATTATTTCTGCTGAAGGGAAAGAATCTATAAAAGTCACGGGCTATATAATGTACCGGAATACGCTGTGTTTTACTTTCGTAAACCTGAGTATACTCTCTGATGATATTTCCTGATTCTAATAAGTGAAGTAATTGCTGGTATAAATCGGCAGTGATTCCATCTGTTTTTTGAGAAGCAATCACAATCTCCGAAACCTGATTACGCACCACAAACTCCTCTAGATCTTTCTTTTTAACTTCTTTTACATAGTGAAAATTTGAATCTTCTTCTGAAATTGCATCTGAATTTACAAAACCAATAATTTTGTAATGCGGATCCACATTCTCAAGTCCTAAAACCAATTCTTCTACCTGATTTTGGTCACAAATTAAAACTACATTCTGAGAAAAACGATGCGATGCCAGGAAGTAAACATAAAACAAACGCCACAATAGCAATGTACCCAATATTGTAAAATAAAAAATTACGATAATTAATCGCTGCTTAGGCAATACTGGGGCTAGAATTGGAGTAAACAAATAGGCCAGACTTGAAGCTGTGGCCGTAAAAATTACACTTTGAAGAATTTGCAACTGATTACTGGCTACCTGTAGATTGTACATTTCGAATATTACGCCAAAAGCGTACACATAAGTCAGAAGTAAAAGTATACTTGGAAAATTACTCTTATCAAAAACGAAATAGTTATAATGAAATACTAAACTTAACAGATATAATGCGGACAAAATAAAAACAACATCGAAAAGAAGAAGTAAGACTCTCCTTTCCGAAATTTCGAAATGCATTTTAGTTTTTGAAAACATTTAATAAGTTTGTTAGGGGCTTAAACTTGAGGCAAATGTATTATAAAAAAAAGAACTTAATCGACGGAATTTTCTGCTTTTTCAGGAATTTTAACCTGAACAAAAAGTAATGATAATGCATATACGAAAGCTGGTGCTGCAGTACGCATGGCGGCATGATTAATCGTTAACAACCAAAAGGCAAAAAATGACAAAAAGTAGAGATGTTGCTTGTTACTTATATAGACGACAAAAGGAGTCAAAAATAATATTATTAGTCCAAAAAACCCAAACAAACCATGTTCACTAAACATACGAGTAATTTCGTTGTGTGAAGCTGCGTCATCTCCAAATCTTTCTGCCCTAACATACCTTCCCATTCCTGGTCCAACTCCTAAAATGGGGTTATCCATAAAAAGGGCAAATTCTTCATTCATAATTTGTTCCCTTCCTCCCAAGCGGTCTTTTTTATTCCTCCCTCTCGCATCCTGATTTGCATAACGTTTTTCTATAAGTCCTTTGGTCTGAAAAGAAGAGTACGTCCAAACTCCTATGCCTATTAATCCCGTAAGAATAAAAACCAATACGAATTTGTTTTTCCCTCGTAGATTTGAGTACTTATATAACAAGAATAATAAACAAACAATCATGACCACAGCTGTTAGAACCCCTCCTCTTGAAAAGGTAACAATACCTCTATAGGTCACAAATATTAGTAAAACTCCGTTTAGAATAATTTTTATTTTCGATTTTGAAAACAATATCAATTGTGTAAAAAACACAAACATTCCCAAGCCCAAAGCGGTAGAAACCTGATTAGGTCCAAATCCTCCGGAAGTTTCAAAATTAGATTGTGTACCTGTAACTACATCTCTAACACTGGGATTAAATAAAAACAAATATACTGTTGTGCTCAATATCGGTAATCCCATTGCAACCAATACATTTTGCAAATTCGAAAACAAAATTCTTCTTTTAAACATGTAAATTGATGATATTGCTAAACACAATGGCCCTGATAAATTAAACACCAATGATTTTTTAATATCTATAGAAGGATTAAAAGCGGTAGCTGTTATTAAGATACCCGGAATCAGCAAGACAAGAAAAACCCAATATATAAAGGCATTTGTCGAAAAATTACTATATATCATACCCAACAGCATGAAAAAAATGACATTGACTTTAACATATTCATTGTTAAAATTTCCTCCTGTCATCCGCAAAAAAACCTCAACACCTACCAAATATGCCGCAACTATCAGTACTTCATTGTTTACATTTTTAGTCCGGTAAACAATAAAGAGACCTACAGCAGGAATTAAAAGCGCATATATTTTCGATAAAAAAGGCACAGCAAAAACAACTACAGCAATTACTGCATGAATTAGAAGCAGAAGAATATAATGTTCTTTTTTATTTTTCATTTATTAGGTCTATTGTTTTCAAACTGTAAAAGTAAGTAAAGATTTCAACCATAAAAGATATTCTTTTACAATCGCACTTTCACTAAAATTTAGCTGAACCTTATTATACAATTCTAAAGCCATTTCATCTCTGTACTTACCGGATACTATTAATTTTTCGATTGCTCCGGCAAACTCTTTTAAGTTATCAGGTTCTACTATTAATCCTTCTTTACCGGAGGTAATTATCTTTGAAATTTCGCCTACGTTTGTAGCAACCACAGGCAATTTATATAATCCATACTCTAAAACAGCCAATGGAAGCCCTTCTGAAACTGATGTTAAAACAGCAATCTGACATTGTTCTAAAGCAGATCCGACGTTAGTAGTGGTTCCATAAAAGAAAATGGTCTCCTGAAGGTCCAAATCCATAACTTTTTGTTTCAGAATTTTAGAATAAGAATCTTCAAAGTCTTTTCCAAACAAATGATAGGTCCAGTCCGGAAACTTGTTCTTTAGCAAATTAGCCGCTTCAAGTAATAATTCATGATTTTTCTGAGGGCGCAAATTGGCTACACAAATAATCCTTTTATCCTCAGATCCGTTTAAGTTTTGTTTCTGGCCGGATTTACTATCAACAATAAAATTAGGAAAATAAACAATATCTGAACACCACAGATAAGACGCTGCCCAATCTTTTAAGGCTGAATTTACCGAAATAATCCCAGTAAAGAAAAAAGAACCAAGTTTTAAACTTAAGTTTTTCCGGGCGTATAAATCTTGCGAAATACCATAATGATCGTGCCAGATAATTTTAATTTTGGGCAAAGTCAATTTAACTAAAACGGCAGTAAAAAAAGAAGAACTGTGAGCATGAATCACCTCAACTTTATTCTTTTTTATGTATTTACGCAATGTAAAAACGGCCTGTAAATCTATTTTTTTTCTTTTCTTTAAAAACAAATAGGGAACGCTATCATCAATCTGATTTACCAGTAATCCTTCTTTTCGGGAAACAACTAAACCTGAAAACGCTATGTTTTTTGATAGTGCATTTGCATAGTTTACCGCCATACGCTCTGCACCTCCGGCTTCTAAAGAATCTATTATTTGTATAATTCTCATTTTAACAAGAGTTTTTTAATTTCGGCTTCAAAAACATCGGTCGTATAATTTTGTGACCAATTGCCTGCTAAATTACTTTTGTTAAAAAAGAGCGTCTGATTCTTCAGTATTCCGATTATTTCATTAACATCTTTCTCGAAATCCATTTCTAACAAAAGCCCCCTGTTACCATAATCGAGCATAAAGGGAACACAGGATATTTTGGTTGCAATAGGCACACATCCCCAAAACATTCCTTCGGCAATTGCTTTTGGCCAGCCTTCGCTTTTTGATGGCAAAATGACAAAATGAGTTTTTTGATAAGCTTTTTTTACGGTTTCCAGATCCTGATTTCCATGCAAAACAATTTCTTTCTCTAAACTATTGTTTTTAATATATTCTTCTAAAAAATTTCTTTCCGATCCTTCTCCATATAAACTTAACACTACGTTATTTCCTCTTTTTAATAATTCATGAACCAATTGTAATGCATATAACGGATTTTTGCCCGGAGTAAGACTTCCCACAAAAATAAATTCTATCCTATTATCAAAACTTATTTTTTTAATACTTTCTTTTTCTGCGTCAGCATAAGTTGCAGTAAAAAAAGGCTTAATATTTTGTGATTGATTTTTCCATTCTCCATACACCAAAACTTTCATCTTTCGGGTCAAAAAAGGATTGTTTAAAATCCATTTTTGAATTTTATAACTACAGGGCTGTTTACTTTCAGGATCCCAATTACCCGCATATTTAGCTGTTTTAGGCTTATTTGGAAAAAATACCTGAACAAAACATGCCAACAAACCTATATTTCCGGGACAGCGCAAATGAATATGGTCTGCCTTTTTCATTGCTTTGAATAAAACCAAAATATTATAAAAACTGGAAAAGAAGGATTTTAGAATATTTGAAAAAGAACTTAAATTAAAATCTTTAAGCTGAAAATGCTTTTTGAAAGTAAAGGGAATTTCAGTGATTAAAAGTCCTCTGTCTTTTTCCCAAACCGGGCAGCAGAAAATAAAATCATCGCTAAACTGCTCTAAAATAATTAGCTCCTTCACATAAGGACTATAAGCAAATGGAATTTGATTTTTATAAATTAATGGCGCTGATGAGACAATTAATAATTTCATTAAATATATCCTTTTGAGCCGTTTTGAGAAATGATTACAGCCGGAACCCCCATTGCAACAGCATTCTCCGGTAAAGAATCTTTAACCATAGAGCAGGCACCGATTAGTACATTATTGCCAATAGTAATTTTACCGGCAACTACTGCATTGGCTCCAATATATATATTATTCCCTAAAACTGGTATTCCTCGCTTTTCGCCATTACCTGATACACCAATAGTAACGCCTTGTGATATATTACAATTATCTCCAATAATAGCCTTTGCATTGATAATAATACCTCCAAAATGACCTATATAAAAGGAATGCCCGATTTTTACAGAAGATGCTATCGAAATCCCTGTGACAATTTCGATCGTTTTTTGCCATACCAAAGTAGAAAACAACAGAGGAAGTCTAAATAATTTCCAGGTAATATTAGTATAAATGTAATAGGCAATCCTATATTGAAAAGTGGCCCAAAAGCCCTGAGTAAAAAATACAATTACAAAGAAATGACCGCCATATTTGCGGTATTTTCTATAATCTGACTTTATAAGTTGAAATAAATTCATCTAACTATTTTATTCTTCAGGTTTATTAAAAATTAAACTAAACCAGCCTAAAATTCTACCAAGACTTTCTGTAAAAGCGGCTTTTTTGTTACTTGAGGTAAATGTATTACTAAATCTGACCAATGTCAAAAGTAATGTAATTGCATTCCATTTGTATCTATTCTTAAAATCCGGATTGGGGTTTTTAACACGCCAGACATACCATCCGTTTCTAACTACCATTTTTCCATAATAATACCGGTTGGGTCTTCCGGTTTCGGCATGAAAATGACCTAATCTTGCGGCTGTATTGATATAAAGTTTACCAATCTTTGCGACTCTTAAAGTAAAATCAGCATCTTCATATAAACCATAACCTTCAAAATAGGTAGAAAATGACAGCTTCTCAAAAACTGATTTTTTAAAGGAAGAAACGCCTCCCATTAATTGCTCAACTTCATATATTTTACCACTGGGTGGCAAAAAACCAATACTTCTGCCATGTGAGAATAAAGGAGAAAAACCAGGGAGACAATTACTGTCTAAATGAAGTTTTTTTCGCAAAACAAACCTGCTTCCGTCTTTGCGTTTCCATCCGTCAAAATAAAATTCATTAATCTGAGGAATGTAATTTTGGGTTGCTTTTTCCCATTTTACTTCATTCGTAATATAACCTCCTACGCCCATAGCATCAGGAAACACGCTATAGGTTTGTAATAAATTTTCAAAATAATCTGACTCCAGAATTGTGTCATCATCCAAAAAACAAACAACTTCAATACCCTGACCAACTTTACCAATACCAAAATTCCTTTGTCTGGTAAGTCCGCGATTTTGATCATCAACTAAAAAGTACTTTAAATTTTGAAATGAATTCTCACTTAAAATAATTTCTGATTCCTTATTTACAGAACCGTCGATAATTAAAATTTCATCCGGATATAAGGTTTGTGTCTTTACGGATTGCAATAACTCCAGCAGAGGCTGAGGACGCATGTAAGTACAAATGATTAAAGAAAATTTCATATTCTATTTATATCTGATCCCCAGATCTTTTAGTTTTTTGGCATAAAACAGTGATTTTTTAAACTGAAGATTTTTGTACGGAATTCTAAAAAATCGGTACAATAGACTTTTTTTGGAACCTTTGAAGAGGTATAGAAAAAAATATTTGTACTTGTATTCAATTACTTGCTGAGGAGTAAAATGCTTTACAATACCGTACATAATTGTCGGACTTGGTACGGGACGAATCATCTTTACGGGAGTATCCAATTCCCATGGTTGTGTTTTTCTCTTTTTCCCTGTGATTCTAGCCTGATTTCCCCAAAAGCGATACCCGCCTGCAGGTGGTTTTAGATGCAAATTTGGAGAAAAAGGATTTAAGATAACCACCTGCCCTAATTTAGCCAGCGATATTCCAAAATCAGTATCTTCACCATAACCTCCGTCAAAGTTAATATCATTGCCTGTTAGTTTTCTGACGTATTCGGTTTTTACACAGGAATTGGCATTGCTAAAAGTTGAGGATGCGCCGGATTTCCATCTTTTCTCTCCTAATTTTTCAAGTTTAACTTCTAAATCTTTTAATTCCTGCTGTTCATTATCTGCTCTGATATCTAAGCCATTGCAGGCACTCACCTTATAGGTTTGCATTAACCGAATATGATTTTCAATAAAATTCGACTGTACCCGAACATCATCGTCTCCAAAAACGATATATTCACCCGTACACAACTCTATAGCTTCATTACGGGCTCTGCAGCTTCCTTTTGTTTCCTGCCATTTTACAATTAACTCAAAAGGAAATCGTCTTTCATAATACATTTTTTCATTCCTGAGGGCTTCGGGAGTTGCATCGACTACAACTACCTGCGAAACGGGATAACTCTGTACACTCAGATCTTCTAACAATTGTAACGTAAAATCCTGACGCATCATTGTTGGAATAATATAACTAACAGATGGTTTACCTTCGATACGGTTTAAGTCACGAGGTTTAATAACTGGTTTTTCAGAGCTTCTTTTAAAATTTTTCGCAGCATAAAAAAAAGCATTCCATTCTTTCCATTTCCAGAAACCTTCCCGATAAAGCATGAATAAGGAATGCTCTTTTTTAAAGTTTTTTCTAAAAAAAATGTATCGGTCTTTTGCAGTTATATTTATTTTCTCCTTGACATTATCTATAAATAACCCTTTTATATAAAGGGGAATTGCAGCAGAATTTCGTAATGCGTTATACCCAAAATCTAATGCCTCAATTTGATGATTTTGATATTCTGTATCAAACCCGCCTAGAGTTTCCCAGACAGACTTTCGAATGGCAAATGAATTTGAATTAATTCGCCAGCTCACACACTCGTCCAGATGGTCAAAATCATTGATGTACCAAAAAAAAGTCGCAGTTTGATAAACCAGTTCCGGGAATGCATTTTTATAACCTTGTTCAAATGAACTATGCCAAATATCTCCGGCGCCAGAACACAAAACTTCCAGTTTCTCTAAGTCAGGTTGCCCATTGTAAAGAATAATCTCTCCACTCCTTGTTCTAAACTCATTCAATTTCATTTCTTTATTCCGGATTGATTATTTTTTTATAAAAATTAATATTGTCATTTGTTATTTTATCAGTGCCAAAAAAATGTTCAACTCTGCTTCTTGCTTTTTCTCCTGTCTCTTTTGTCAATCTCGAATTATCGAGAAACTGAGCAATTTTGGCAGCGAACAAACTATGATTTTTTGGATCAACTAAAAAACCACTTTCCCCATCAATAATCACTTCTCCTGCCCAACCAATATCAGATGCTACGATTGCTTTATGCATCGCCATAGCTTCAAGCCAGGAAACAGGAAAAGCTTCTGCAAAAGAAGGGAATACACAAACTGTTGCCTGCTCAATCTTCTTCTTAATTTCGGAGTAAGGAACACTCCCTAAATAAGAAACATTTGCTTGGGCTCTTTCTGAAAAAAGATTCTGCATCATTTGCCAGGTCGACAAATTACCCGAAATAATATCCGGAACATCTTTCCCTACTAAAATGAGTTTTGCTTCGGGATCGTTCTTTATTACTTCATTAAAAATTAAAGGCAATTCTAAAAGTCCTTTTTTTCTAATGAGGCTCCCAAAATAAAATATACTTTTATCATTAGCAACCAAATTGTCTGAAGGCTGAAATAGATTTATATCAACGAGATTAGGAATCACGTTAAATTTTTTGCTCAGACCAAAAACCATATTTGTTGTATCTGCTGTAAACTGACTTACAGATAATAAGGCCGTTGCTTTTTTCAAGGCTCTTTTTTCATGAAACTTATTAATCCATTTTACAGGACGATTATCCAGATGACAGAAATAAGTATCAGATCCGTGTAGTCGAATTACAACCGGACATTTTTTAGGCTGAATAAAAGAAGTAATGCCTGTCCAGTCTGCCGCTTCTACTAAATCAATTTCTTTAGCAGAAAATAACTGATTGATTATTTTCTCTAGTTTTTTTCTGGTCAGAAACCACGATAATCCTTTTAATTTCTTATTTTTTATTTGTTGGATAATGATGCCATTGTCCGTAAAAATATCATCTTTATGCTGACCATACACCAAAATACGAACTGAAACTCCTTTTTCTAAAAGTCCAATTGCTAAGCTTTTAATACTTGTTCCCAAACCGCCTGAATTTCCGGTTTCAGGGTGAGGATATTCCGGTGTTAGAAAAGCTATTCTCATAATTTATCGATTGAAAAAGTCTTTTAAAATTCGGGCTGTAAACATTCTTGCTCCCTCATCAGTCATATGTCCGCAAGAAGAAAAATATTTATTTTCTACCACCACATTCTCATAATTATGGATTTCCGGATATGCTTTTTTAACTTTATCAAAATAGTTCATCCCCACCACATTCTCACACATTGGAGTCATTACCGCAATAAATTTTATATTATTGACTTTACAAATATTTTTGATTTCTTCGTAGTATTTATTTTTGGGTAAAGGATTTAGGTTAACAATATTGTTTTTCATATTCCCATTTTTATGTTTTGCTAATGGATAATATCCTAAGTTATCTAATGCATTTGTTGCTTTACCTCCTGCTATATTGTAAATTTCTCTAAAACCAATTTTTGAATCAAACTTTATGTATCTATAAAAAGGTATGTAATACAGTTCGTTAAAATTCTTTTGACCGGAGAAATGATCTTTTATAAGTTTTGAATTATGAATATAAGGCAGAAACTTTGCAGAAACCCCATCTGATTCCTGATCATTAGAAAGATTCAAATCGGCTTCAAGGATTACGTTTTTGATTTCATATTTTCGTTCGATCATTAATTTTAGCATCAATGAGGCTTCAAACAGATGTCCGCCGCTCATACCGTAGTTAAATGTTTTCAATCCTTTCTCTTCAAACATCTGAGAAACAAAATGATTGTTGGCTCTCGAAGAACCTAAAATTACAACGTCATATTTACGAACTTCAGAATTAAAAACAGACTCTATCTTCCCTCTGTTCTTAGATTGAAAAAAAATAGCGGTATACAAACCATCCAGTATTACGGCAATCAAAATTACGGCTATTAAGATTTTGGCTGTATAAATTAAAAATCGTTTCATTAAAATTGAAAATATATAAATTCTTTGTAATCTGAATAAGTCCCAAATGCCAGTATAGCTCCTAGGGCCAAAATCACTCTCAGCATACTTCTTTTACCTGACAGAGGTTCTTCTTTGGTTCTGTTATTCCATTCGACTAAAACAAATAATATTATCATAGGCAATACCTCATAATTATACCGTTCGTTATCGAGATATTGAGCATAAAAATCCCCATTAAAAATTACTCGCTTTAAGTAGGATACAGCATCCGTAATTGTTTTAGCTCTAAAAAATACCCAGGCTATACAAGTGATAAAAAATGTAAAAAGAATATTAAATATCACCTTTACAGAATCTGTATTAAAAGTAAGTTTAATCTCGTCTATATTATTACGGTTACTATTGGATAACAGTAAGGGTAAAAAATAAATGGCATTTATAAATCCCCAGGTGATGTAAGTCCAGTTCGCTCCATGCCAAAATCCGCTTACTATAAAAATGATAAACGTATTTCTGATTTTCATCCAAATACCTCCTTTACTTCCTCCTAAAGGAATATACAAATAATCGCGAAACCATGAAGAAAGAGAGATGTGCCAGCGACGCCAAAATTCTGCAATATCCCTTGAAAAATATGGATAGTTGAAATTTCTAAGTAAATCTAATCCAAACAATTTTGAGACTCCCAATGCAATATCGGAGTATCCGGAAAAATCACCGTAAATTTGAAATGCGAAATATACTGCCCCTAAAATAAGCGACAATGAATTCATAGAAGAATAATTATCAAAAACAGCATTGGCATAAGTAGCACAGGTATCGGCGATAACTACTTTTTTGATTAGTCCCCAAATGATTTGATAAACACCTTCTTTTGCGATTTGAAAATTAAATTCTCTCTTAATTTTTACCTGAGGCAATAAATGAGTCGCTCTTTCTATTGGTCCGGCAACCAGTAACGGGAAATAACTCACAAACAATGAATAATCAACAAAGTTATATTCAGCCTTAATACGTTTATAATAAATATCAATAACATAGGATAGTCCGTGAAAAGTATAGAATGAAATTCCGACAGGAAGAATGACATTCAATAATATCGGGCTTGCTTTGAGTCCTGCCGAATTTACTAATTCTGAGAAAGATGCCGCAAAAAAATTATAGTATTTAAAAACTCCCAAAAAACCTAAATTGACTAAAATACTGAGCCAAAACCAAAACTTTCGGCTTTGCTCTGATTTTCCTTTCTCGATTTGAATTCCGGTATAATAATCTAAAAAAGTCGAGAAAATGAGTAAAAATAAAAATCTCCAATCCCAACAAGAATAGAAATAGTAGCTTGCGATAATTAATAAAGCATTTTGAGCTTTTTTTGTTTTGTTGCATACAAACCAATACAGAAAGAAAACGATTGGTAAAAAAATAGCAAATGCTAAGGAATTAAAAAACATATTTTCGTTTACGATGATTTAAAATTTTAACTCATTTTGTCTGAGTAGTGCAAAATGATTTTCAACCATTTTCGGCAAAGAAAAGGAATTAGCAATTAATTCTCTTGTATTAACAGATATCTTTTTTTGCCCCGAATAAATATCTTCAAGAATTGCTGCCAGTGTTTTTACGTTTTTGGCCTCAAAAATATATCCATTTTCTCCTGAGGTTATTGCTTCAGTATTCCCTCCTACATTAGTCGTAATTACAGGAACGTTTGCTGCAAGACTTTCCAGAATTGACAAACTGAAACATTCCATATGAGTGGGCTGTAACATATAATCATATTGCGAAAAAATTTCATTTAAATTAGGCTTACTCCCCATAAAAATGAAACAATCCTCTACCTTGCATTCTTTTACTTTTTCTGACAGATGCTGCTCGTAAGGCCCTTCACCATATACCGTTATTTTAATCTGATTTTTTATCTCAGCAGGCAGAAGATATACGGCTTCAATTAAATCCTGAATACCTTTAGATTCCCTAAGGTGGGAAGCAACTAAAAAAACTGGCCTAGTAGTCGCTCTGTTGGTTCTCGTTAAAATTGAATCTATGATCACTCCGTTATAAATAGTAATCGTTTTTGCTTTTAAATGAGTTCCGAAATCATTTAGAATTTCTTTTACAGTATAGTTGGATACTCCGACAAAAACGTCAATATATCTTGAGAACAGAATTCCTTTAAGTCTTTTATTTATTTTCTTTTTTAATGAATATCCATTTAAAGGTCTTGGATTATGATCTACAGCAATGACCTCAGCATTTGAAACTTTCTTTACATTATAAAAAAAAGACGTACACAATTCTACAAAATGAGTAATGATATGTGTATACTCCGGTTTATGTTCTTTGCAAAAAGAAATAAAATTACTTTCCAGCCTTAGTTCTTTACTACTATATATAGTTAGATTCGAGTAACTACCATGATTGGAACTATTAGGAAAAAACCAATCGACCTCAATGTTATTTTCTTTACATTTCGTATCAAAATCCCAGAAAAAATAGTCCATACCTCCTACTCTTTCCGGAAATAATTTATAATTACAAATTACAGCTACCTTAATCATTATTCTTATTTACTAAACATTTATGTAAATATTTACTAATCTTAGCTTCTACTTTTTTTGTGTAAAAAATACTTAAAGTAATCATTACAATCATAATTAAGATTGGGGCGATAAAACTGTTCGGATAAAAATAACCAACGATGTTCTTAATCCACACTACTCCAATATAGTCGTGAATAAGATAAAGAAAATAAGACGACAATCCGATGTTAAGAATAAATCTATTTTCTAAAAATCGTAAGGATTTAGGACAGTAAATGAAACAAAAAAATAATAAAAACATAATTGTTACTGAAATAAGTTCTAACAAATCAAAAACATGATTAATAATTAAAAAACTTACTATTAGTAAAAGTATGTATAGTTTAAATGTTTTATTATTATACAACATATAAAACAATGCTCCACATAGAAAAAAAACAAGATACTTTATAAGATTAAACAGATTAAAAAACTTACTTACAATTTTAATTTGATCTAAGCCATACAAAAGTAATACATAATGTAAAAGTAAGAATGCAAAACATGCTATGATAAAATTTCTCTTAAATTCTCTTTTATTAGAAAAATAAATAATACTGGTAAAGAGATAGAACTGAATTTCTGGCCATAAACTCCAATAATCGTAGTTGATATAACTAAAGTGCTCCGGAGTTCCAGAAATTAAATTATAAACATTAGGGGGAATAAAAGTAATACTGATGATTAAATTTCTAAAATGATTATCGGGGAATGTATTATAGTAATCAAATATTAATAGAATACAATATGTAAATACAGAAGCAACTAATACGGAAGGAAATAAGCGAATGAACCTTTTTTTCCAAAAAGAGATAAAGTCCTTTGTACCTTCTAGTGAATAACATATTACAAATCCACTTATCATGAAGAAAAAGGGAACCCCTTTAAATCCATAATGAAAGTAATTTCCACCAAAATAAGGATATCTTGAGTCATTCCAGCGATAAAAGTAATGATACAAAATAACCGATAGAATTGCTATGCCCCTAAAACCATCGAGAATAGAAATTCTGCTTCTCCTATTATTGATCATATTTTTCCTAAAATTTTAGAGATTCTTTGACTCGTCCCTTGTAAGGCACCTCCAATTTGAAGCGTTATAAATTTTGCACGCTCCTCTTTTTTAGAATCAATATGACTCAAAATTTTGTTGATAGCTTCCAGATATTCTTCATCATTTTTCACAATATCAGTCGAATCTGAATCTACTAATTTGGATAAATGTTCATACTTTAAAAACTTCTGATCATCAAACCATCCGTTTGTTTCACTCCCGAAAACGGGATTTATCACAGGTTTATCAAAAATAAAAGCATCCAATGTTATGGTTGACAAAACATTTACAGACAAGTCGCAATGCTGTAATAAAGATTTTAAATCATTGAGATCCGCAACAGATGGAACTCTTTGCGTCCATGCTTCCTGATGCCCTTCTCTGCTAATGTTCCAATCCGGAAAATTCCATATTATGAAAGGATATTTTTCAATATATTTTTTAAATCTTAGAGGTTCTTCTGCCGGAGATGTTCTCACAATAAGATTAACCTCTTTCACGAGTTTTTGTTGTGTAATAAACTCTGCCAGTATTTCTAAATAAACAGGATCGTTCTCACTACTGGCGTCATTGCATGTAAAAAATATAGTTGGCTTATTATGGTCTATTTTAAATCTTTTCTCAAACGTTTCTTTGTCATAACCATATTTATTCAAAATATAAGGCTCAAATTGCGGGGTTCCGACAACAGCGATCTGATTTTCTTTGATCGATTGATAAAAAGTTAATAATTCCTGTTTCATCAAATCGCTCCAAACAAGATAAAAATCAAAATTACCGGCCATTCTTCCTTTTGATGCGAGGTTATCCCAACTAAAAATAAAAGCCGATGTTTTAATTTTTAATTTTTCGGCAGCATATATAAGCGGTGCTATAAATGGTGGACGCTGATGTGTAAAAAACAATAACGAAATGTTATTTTCTTTTAACAGTTCCGAATATTGTTTAGTAATAGCATTAGATTTAAAGGTTTGCTGTTGCCATTTGTTGTATCGAAGTATCCAGTTTTCAGAATGAAATAGTTTGGAGTACTGATGTATAAATCTCGTGGCATAACCTCTGGGATTTCTGGCTTTTGATTGGGTAATGTTTAAATTATCTGCAATACCAAAATTGCCTTTTGCATGCAACTGCAAATGGGTAACTTCTTTGGCTTTTCTAAAAAACCAGGTGTAAAATGATTCTTCAAAAACTTCTAATTCTATAATCTTACAGTTTAAATCAAAATCTTTATAAACCGTTTTGGGTAAACATGAAAAAATGATTACCTCATTAAAATTGGTTTTAGCTTCCTGAATAAAATCGCTCAATATAAAATTACGAAACCCAACCCCATCAGTTATGACAACTCCTAAATTCTTCATCAGTTATTATTTTAAGCTTCCTATTCTGCCATGATCTGAGTAAGATCTATGTACTATAAATTCATTATCCAAAGGCTTTTCTGAAAGAAATGTTATATCGCAAAAATATTTTTCTTCAACAGGATTTAACCTCCACGGCACGGTATTTTTGTAATCTAAAGCCCAGCCGTTTTTCTCCAGATCTTTTGTTTTCAGGTCATTCCAGGATGTTATATAATCTATCCATAAATATCCTAATTGCCAGGCTTGTGCTTCTAATTTCCCCAGATTTTCAATATCCGTAATTCTTAGCCCGCCAACATTTTCCTGACTTACCGCTCTGGAGCCATCTTCTAAAACAATTCCTTTTATCGAAGGTTGCTGAAAATAATGCGTGTCTTTTTTTATTAAGTGATCTACATTCACCTCAACTTTCCTGCAGACTGCCTCAAAACCGGTTTCAACGAGATCAGGGTTTATTTTTACATAGCGAACTAAATCATAATATCTGATCCAGCGCATATTTTTATACAATCCTAAGCCTGCTTCATTTGCTGCTGTTGCCGCAAGAGGATAATAATTTCGGGCCAATCCATATAGTTTTCCTAACACTCCCTTTCCTCTGCATTCTTCATTAAGATATACATTAATGATCCACGCCAGTCCACCTCCAAAATTGGCTCCAACATGTCCTACCACTTCACCTTTTTCGTTTAAGCAAATAAAAGAGCGTCCATACTCTTTATTTCCAAACTGCCATTCCCAAAATTCTTTGTGATGTAGCGGATGATTTTCCCTGTAAATTATTTTGAAAAATGAGCATAAAATTTCCCAATCTTCTGTTGTTGCTTCTCTGGTGATCATATTTTTTTATAATTTTTTCCTCCTGCCAAATCGTTACAATCAAATCTGTTTAGTAACAAAGGATTCTCTTCTGCAGTATTAATACCTCTTTTGGTTGTAAAACCTATTTTGTATCCGGTTTCCTGAGCCAGATCTGCTACCAGATTTGTACAAACCTCAGGGGTTCCATACGGATAGGAAACTATCTTTATATTGGAATGAGTTAAGGTATCTAAATATGTTTTTGTTTTTTCAAGTTCTTTTTTTATGGTTTCATCGTCTAATAATCCTAACGGATAATGACTATGTGTATGGCTACCCAAATAACTCTTATTGGCCAATTCCTGTAAATTCTGCTCTGTCATATAGAGCGATTCAAAAATTGCAGCTTCTTCAAAATAAAAATCAAATAACCTATTGACAATTTGTTCCTGTTGTTTGAAATCTAATTTAAAATTTAAGATGTATTTTAAGACTGCACTTTTTTCATCATCATACCTGTAAATGCTTTGAGCATTTTGCTTTTCTGACTGAGAAAAAGGCACATCAATAAATTTATCTAAAAATTCCGAAGACGAAATAATCGATCTTAACAGATGAATTTTATGTACGGTTGTTACTTTTTTTTCTTCAGAATTAATTGAATTTACAAAGAAAACCGCAGGAATGTTAAGCTCATCTAAAACAGGCAAGGCAAGATCGAACTGCTCTTTTAAACCGTCGTCAAAAGTAATGAGTAAATGGTTGTCCTCTGATTCTAATATTGTATTTAAATCAGAAACCAGATCATTGGAACGAACAAAATTACCCTGGTTTTTCAGCAATATTAACTGTTGTCTAAACTCGTTTGGAGTCAGTCCGAATATACTGGGATATTTAGTCTTAAAATCCGATCTGATGTAATGATAATTACTAACTGTAAGCATGTTGCCTTAAAATAAAACCCTCAAAATGAAGCTGTTTTCAATTATTTTTTCTCTGCTTTTCATTGTCTAGCGTTTAAGTCTCATGACTATTTTTCTGTATGTCTTTTTTATTTTCTGAATAATGAAAAATGTTTTATCCTTAAATATTACAGGTTCGGAGGTTCTGCGATCTTTCAAATTCAATAAGTCAAATAGCACATTTATTCTTTGAGTTTGTTCATCATTTTTACCATATGCCCTGGCAAACCAGGTATGGTGCAAAAGTACTTTATTATTATAAGTAATTGAATTTGCAATTTGATCTTCGTTCATTTCGGTATCCAGAAAGAGAAACTTTTTATTTTTTCGTCTTAACCAAAGATAAAAGCAGTAATAAGGTTCATAAAGACTCTTGGTATCAAAATTCCATTTTAGATTT
The DNA here is from genome assembly GCF_041154745.1 of Flavobacterium sp. CFS9. Taxonomy (NCBI): domain Bacteria; kingdom Pseudomonadati; phylum Bacteroidota; class Flavobacteriia; order Flavobacteriales; family Flavobacteriaceae; genus Flavobacterium; species Flavobacterium sp. CFS9. The sequence goes on from NZ_AP031573.1 coordinate 1,093,802, forward strand.
GTTAAATCATCATCAAACTCATTTTCTAAGCTGTAATCACTTTTTAAAATCTCGTCTTTATTCCAAATTTTCTCAAGTTCTTTAAAATTTAAAATAGAAAAAAAAGTATTAATCACATATGGATTATATGTTCTGTGCGCAATCATACCTCCATCCCGCACACCACATACCATATAATTCTGAGACTTCATTGTATTGATAATATCAAAAACCATCTCTGAATCCTGAAATAGAACATCTTCATCTGCCATGATAAGCCATTCAATGTTTTTATTTTTCAGCATTTTCATCATATAAAAAATACTTTTTAAACCATGCATTCCATTTCTCCCATCTATCACATATTTCTGAACATCTTGCGGAAAAAACGGGGAGCTTTTGTAATATAAATCAAAATTTATAACCGTAGAAAGTATGGCTATTTCAGACCTGTTATCTACCATATTTTAAAGTCAAATCTATTCATATATTGTACCAGTTCTTTATCTTTAATATTAGGAATCAAAATCCGATTTATTTTTTTACCTGATTTATTTTTATGATTGGAGTAATCATTATTTGCTAACAGAATTCCTAAACAGTCTGATTCTTCGATCACTCTAAGTGTACTACCATTATACGATCCATGAGGTAATGCTAAATACTTTACTGATTTTGTAACCAATTTATCTAATTTTTCAATTGAAGAACTTAACTCTTTTTTCTGTTCCTCATAACTTAGATTACCAAGAGGATAATGATTATGAGTATGTATACTAATATCTATTAATGGATGCTCAGACAAACGTTTAAGCTCTTCATAGCTTAATGATCTGAAATCTTCAGTATCGTGAAAAGGAATTTTATTTAAACTTTCAAAATCTAAAAACCAAATTTCCTTTTCTTCATTTGATAGTTTGCCAATAAGTTTGTTTAAATCGCTAAACGAATGTGTTTCTTTTGATGCTTTTTCTTTTACATCAGGAAGATAGAAAAACTGATCACAGAAGTTATAGTCAAATACAAAACGATCCCACCAAAACTCTTTTTTAGTATTTATATTTAATGTCGTTACAAAAATTGTAGCCGGTATTTCATACTTCTCCAATAGGGGTAAAGCATTCGCTAAATTATCTGCGTATCCATCATCGAATGTAATGACTATTCCTGTTTTTTTTAATGAGCTCCAATCGTCTGATAATCTAAGAATCTGATAATTTTCCTTAAAATAATGAAGTTGCTTTTCAAAACTAACCAAATCAACCGTTAAATACTGTAACTCACTTCTAACTTCATTACTGGTTCTGTGATACATGGCAACTAAAACCGGCTTACCATAGAGCAATCGGTTTTTGAGTTTATTCAACTTATAATATATACTTTTAAGTTTAGCTTTCATTAATTAGATAAATCTCTAAATTGTTTTTGGTGGTTCAATAGCCAAATATCTTCTTTTTGAAGACATTCAAGAAACAATACATTACTATTTCCTTTTCCAAAATCATCCTCTATATTTTGAATTTTATGCGAATCAATAACAGCTAGTGATTCTATTATACCTTCTTCAGAATAATCTGTGTTGATTATATCGGCATGAACAGCTCTGTTTTGCTGGCGGGTTCCAATATTAATAATTGGAATTCCGTAATACGGAGCTTCTCTGATTCCAGCGCTGCTATTGCCAATAATAAATTGGCTATTTTTTAATAGGGTTAAAAAATACTCGAATCGCAAAGACGGAAAAATTCTGAATCTCTGATTTTCTTTTAAACTCTTATAAGCTTCAATAATAAACTGACTTCCCAGATCGTTGTTCGGAAAAATGACAACATAATTATGGTCGTCCTGTAATAAAGAGGACACAAAATTTTGGGCATATTTTTGCATTTCTTTGATTTCTGTAGTTACAGGATGAAACATTACGATTGCATAATTTTCGAAATCAATCTTATAATATTCTTTTACCGTAACTAAATCCGGTAACTGGTCAGAAAACATAATATCAAGATCCGGAGAACCAATTGTAAAAACAGATTCTTTAATCTCTCCCATCTGCATCAATCTTCTCGCCGACTGTTTATTTGAAACGAAATGAATATGACTTAGTTTACTAACACTATGACGAATTAATTCATCTACAGTCCCTGAAACTTCACCTCCTTCAATGTGCGCTACCAGAATGTTGTTTAATGAACCAACAATTCCACCCGCTAAGGTTTCTACTCTGTCTCCATGAACAACTATCATATCCGGATTAATGGTTTTGCAATAACCTGATAATCCTTCAATAGTTTTTGCAAGAGTCAAATCCATTGTTGTTTCGTGGGTATGGTTTTCGAAAGTAAAAACATTCTTAAAATTGCAGCGTTCAATTTCGATCAGCGTATAACCATATTGTTCCTGCAAGTGCATTCCGGTTACGAATACAAAAACTTCAAATTGAGATTGTTGCTCCAAAATTGAAATTAATGATTTTATCTTTCCAAAATCAGCACGGGTTCCTGTAAGAAATAGGATTTTTTTCATTTAATGGTGATCAGTTTATTCGACTGGGAAAATATTTATCCCTATAATTTAAAAAGTACTTTTCTATATTAAGTGTCATAAAAATTCCGCATAAAACACTTATGGTACAGGTAATAAAAAATATAGAAATCTGATTAAAGAATTTATTTAAAACAAAATTATTTACTAAGGCAAAGAAAAAATTTATGAAACCATGTATAATATAAATACTATAGGAAGAAAATCCAATCTTGCTAATAATATTTACTATTCTATTGGAGAACAGACTATCAAGTTTCTTGTTTATCTCTGCGCTTACTAGAAAATACACCAGTATGATGCTAAATGCTAAGTACAGAAGTGAATACCCAAATGTTCTTACGAAAAATGATTCTTCAAAGTCTATAAACGGCGTAAAACTAAGAGCTAAAAATGAAATCAAAATTAATAGTATTTTATTTGGCTCAAAAAAACGTGTTAGCTCCTCATTTTTAAAATAATACAGGTATGAAACAAAAACTCCTGCAAATAGTGAATCCATTCTTAAATGTGACATTGTAAAATTTTTATCTCCGTTCTCAGGAAAATAGACATTACTTATAATTCTTAAAACTAAAGAAAAAGACATCATAAGAAAGATTAGTAACTCAAACTTATTTATTTTACTTGTCTGATTCGGTTTTAAATTAATCCAGGCATATTTAACAACTATCCATAATAATAAGGCAAAACCAAAATAAAAATGTTCTTCGACTGCTAAAGACCAACTTGGTACATAAGCATAACCCCAGGCATAAACATAATTCTGAATAAAGAATACATCTGAAAAGACACCTTTCCACTCGAACTGATGCTTTATAATTTTTGGGGTTAAGTACAAAAAATAGGTCAAATAGTATATAGGATAAATTTTAAATCCTCTTCGTATTAAAAACAGTCCCGGTTTTATATTTCCGAACTTTAAATATTCTTTGAATAACAGTCCCGAAACAAGAAATCCACTTAAAACAAAAAATAAGTCAACACCTATCCAGCCCATTTTTGTAGTCCAGTCTGTTATATTTTGATGACGCATTAAGACCAAAATAATCGCGATACCTCTTAAAAAATCAAGTTCTCTTAATCTAATATTTTGCTTCAAAGTTATAAATTGGAGTTAAAAAGTAAATGGATTATGTTTTTAAAGTTCGTTTATATCCTCCCAATTTAATTGTTCATCATTTTCAATATCTCTTAAGGCCGTTTTTCCTATCAGATCGTTAAAATGTTCTGCCAGTATTTTACCGGTTCCCGGTCTTTTTACCCAAATATTTTCTTTAGATAATTTGTCGCCTTTTTTGATTGGAGCAATTGCACAAACAGTAGCAAATGCAAAATCTATTGTCACTTGTTCTTCTTGTGCCGGTTTTTTTGTACCGCCGCGCATTAATGCGATTTCTGCGCTCGAAATAATTAATTCCCGACAAGCTTTTTCATCCATACTACAAACAATATCCGGGCCTGTTCTTTGCATATGATCCGTGAAATGTCTTTCCAGAATACTGGCACCCAAAGCTACAGCTCCCAGACAGGCATTATTGTTTAAAGTATGATCACTCAAACCAAATACTTTCTCCGGAAATGCCTGATGCAATTCTGTCATGGCACCAAAACGTACTAAATGAATGGGGGTTGGATATAAATTTGTGGTGTGCAAAAGAGCGACAGGAATATTATGTTTATCAAAAATAGCTACTGCTTTTGTAATACTTTCAATTGTATTCATTCCTGTACTCAAAATTACCGGTTTTCCGAAAGAAGCTATATGTTCTAGCAGCGGATAATTATTACATTCTCCGGAACCAATTTTATAAGCAGGGATATCAAACTTTTTTAATCTTTCTGCTGCTGCACGTGAAAATGGTGTTGAAATAAAAATCATGCCCTGGCTTTCAACATAATTTTTAAGCTCCAGCTCATCAGCTTCATTCAAAGAGCAGCGTTCCATAATTTCATAAATAGAAACATCTGCATTACCAGGAATTACTTTTTTAGCGGCTCCGCTCATTTCATCCTCAACAATATGGGTCTGATGTTTTACTACCTCAGCACCGGCACGTTTTGCTGCATCGACCATTTCTTTTGCAACTTGCAAAGAACCTTCGTGATTAATTCCAATTTCGGCAATAACTAAAGGTGGAAAATCTTGTCCAATTCTTCGTCCTTCAATCTCTATATAGGGTCTCATAAAGTAGTTTGTTAATTAGGGGTTTATATGTTTATGGTATAAAAATGTGGCGTAATCAAAATCTTCCTGTGTATCAATATCAACATTGGCAAAAATATGATCTATTTTAAAAGGAAATGCATTTTCTGAAATCACTATATTCTCCAGAATTAAAGTACTTCTGGTAATATATAATAATCCGTTTTCAAAATAAAGCGGTTCAATATCCTGACTTCTCTGACCAATTTTGTAATTGTACGGAATAAACTTTTGATTTGTTATTTTTCCGAACTTTTTATAATTTCTTGAAACCGTAAATAAACTATCACAAGCTTCCTTTTGATAAATTTCAAATGCTTCTTTTAGTAAACTTTCCGGACGAACAGGGTTTGTAGGCTGAAGCAGTACCACATTCCCTACTTCATGATCAATATTCTGTAAAACATGCTTTAATGCCGAAGCTGTTGCCTCATGATCTCCCGAAATATCTGCGGGTCTGTCTATTACCTTTGCTCCGTATTCCAAAGCAACTTCTTTTATACTTTCATCATCAGTCGAAACATAAATTTCATCAATGATAGCGCTATTGTTTTTAGCATACATAATACTGTGTGCTAACAAAGGAATTCCTCCAAGCAGCTTTATATTTTTTTGAGGCAATCTTTTAGATCCTCCACGTGCCGGAATAATAACGATCGTTTTCATTGTAAATGTTTAAAAGAATTGTGACAGTATTATTTTATGGTTTCCAATACAACTTGGTATCTTCCAGTTCCTGATAAATTTTATATTCTCGCACGGATAATCTATTACTATTCCTGATTATTTTAGGAAATGCCAAAATTAAATCTATTGTTGCCAAAAACAATGCTTTCAGAGCTTTAAAATCTCCCTTGAAAACTCTTAATTTAAGCTGCATCCAAACAGAATATGTTATTTTTCTTGGAATGACCTTAAGAGGATAAAACAAAAAATACAAATACCAGCCGGAACGTAATGACCGTCGCAGGCGTAAACTATAATCGGCATTATTTTTTCTGGATTTTAAATCTACTCTGTGATTTACTAGCACCTCCGGTAAATAATAAATCTTCCATTGTCTTTTAAACAATTGAAAAGAAGCAAAATCTTCTTCACCATAAAAAACAAACCAGGCCGGGTAATCAGGTATATCTCGCCAGACGGACATTCGCCAGACATTAGCACCACCGGCAAAACTTTTGGTTTGATGTAAAACGTCATTACAGCCTGTTATTTTTGGTTCTTCTAAATTCCAGTAAATTCTAAAACTAAACAGTGCAGCATCAGGATTTTCGTCAAAAGCTTTCTCTATAATTTCTAAAGGATTCGTGGTAATAAAATGCAGATCATCATCAATCGAAATGGCAAAATCAGTTGTCACTAAATCCATCATTCTGTTCCGACTATAGATCAGTCCTTCGCTTTTATTGTTCCGAATTAAATGAATTTCCGGGTAATTTTTTTCAATAAATGAGTACGTTCCATCTGTTGAACCGTCGTCACAAATAATACAAGATACATCTTCTCTATCCAGTAAATGCTGAATTTTGCGCAAGGTAGAATTCAGATCCTCTTTTCGGTTTTTGGTTGTAATGAGAATAGAAAACTTCTTTTGAATGTACATTTACTTAATAATTTCTGATCATTGATTGTGGTAACTTTTTATATCGCAAGAATATCTTTTTCATCCATTTGACTGAAATAAATTTTACAAATACTCTGTTTTTTATAAAATATAAAACCGGGTTTAATTTTATGTTTTTATGAAATCCGTATTGGACTGTTTCAATAGGAGAAACTTGCAGAACCGACATCCAGTCTTCTAAAGTGTTTCCTAAGTGACAGGCATAATTATCCTGAGTTGTTAGTCTCCAATAATTCTTTTTAAGAGGCGATTTATCTAAATAGCCCTCACTGGTTCCTCCCATCTTAAAGCCTATATAACTTACGATTTCATCAAAAATATCTTTTTTATAAGTTGCTACAAAATGTCCCGAACCAATCAGTACTTTTAAATCTGAACTAATCTCCAAACCTAAATTATATTCCAGATAATCCTGATTGTAATTTCGATCCCAACCAAGACTGTCATAAAACCGTATTAAAGCTTCTTTGTTTTTTACAGGAATAAATCTTAATTTTTTACTGAATAAATTATCCCAAATAACATTTCCGCAATTTTGTTCATACATTTTAAACTGTGGTACAATGCCTACCACTCCCGCATTAGGGATATTTGTAAAAACTTTTATTGTTTCAGATTGCCAGTTGGGTAAAAACAATACATCTGAATCTGAAATTGTAACCAATTCTATATTATTCCCCGCTAAACCTTTAAGTATAGCATTAAGTTTTCCTATGTTATCAGTATGAATTAATTCTTGTATTTTATTTTGCTTTAAAAGAAAATCTAAATATTCTTTTACAATTATATCACTTCCATTATTAACAATAGTAATGAATGTTTTTTTGTGAACTGTGGACCATAAAGATTCCAGACAAAGTTTTAAAATTGCAAAACTATCTTTAAAATAACCTTCCTGATTAGGTATGTAAACAGGAATTATGATCTGATGAATAAACTCAGAATCTTTTTGTGGTTCATCTTTAAATGGATTAAATCCTACCCGCATCTTATTTTTCAAATATAATTTTCAGTTTATGAAAAATCCTTTTTTTTAGTTTTGCTAATTTTAGAGAAAACGTATCATTTTTAATCTGTTGCTTAAAAAACACTTTATTCTCTGCAATGACTTTGGGAAATTCTCTTTTTATCCCAAAATATATCCCTTGTTTTTTTTTATTTATAAAAGCAGAATCTGAATCGCCATATGTTGTGTAATACAGTGATTCTATTATTTTCCAGCTATTCACCAAACTATGAGCTTTTTCGGTGGTTTGCAACAAACTTAAATTCTCACCGGACACATTATTTCGATATAATACATAGGTGTTACCGGCAAAAACTATTTTACTGCAATTCAATAATACTCTAAAAAAAAACTCTCCATCATCGTTCATCGTTAAGCTTTCATTCCAATAATCTGATAACGTTATTAATTTTTTATTCATTAAAAAACTGTGCGATGGAAAAAAACCTCCATACAGGCCTATCAAATCAAAATATTCTTTTGCAGAATCAAAACCTCTATAATCAGGATTATTTTCATTCAATTTAAACGGTTCGCCAATATGATCAAATCTTCCCCATTTGCATGTTGAAATAACAAATTCATCTTCATTTGACAATAGATGAATTTGTTCTTCGAGTTTATTTACAGCCAGTATGTCATCTGAATCCAAAAACTGAATATAATCACCATTTGCTATTTTCAATCCAATATTTCTGGAAACGCTTGCTCCTTTTTTATCTTCGTTTGATTTTAGTACCAGTTTGAATCTACTATCCTTTTCCTGATAAAGTTTTACCGTTTCTTCTGTTTTATCAGACGAATTATCATCAACTATAATACATTCCCAATTAGAATAAGTTTGTCCAATCAGGCTATCGAGCGTCTCACCAATCAAATGTGCCCGATTGTAAGCAGGAATAATAATAGAAACTAAAGGTTTATTCATATAAGGCTACTGTACTATATAGATTATTTATTGAATCTCTTATTTTTTCATAGTTATAATCTTCAATGGCTTTGAGATGATTACTTTTGGCAAATTGAACATTATTATCTTTATTATGGATAAGATTTACTATTTTTTCAGCTATTTCATCTGAGTCTTCGGGATCATTAATTATTTCTCCAAAATATTTTTCTCCTATAAGTTCTTTTGTGGCATTACCCGGATTGGATTGTAAAGGGATTGCCCCAAGTAACAGAGCTTCTAATAATGAATTTGGCATGCCGTCTGAAAAATTATTCCCAATATAAAGAAATGCTTTTCCAAAATAATGATGAAGCTCCGACTGGTTTATTCTTTCTATTATTTTAATTTTTCCCTCCAGTTCTGAATCTGATTTAATAAATTCTCTGACTTTTTCTCCTGCTGAAAAAACAGCAATATGAAAATCATCTAACAGATCAATTATTTTTTTTATAGCTTTTAAGGTATAGAGGGCTCTTCCTGTTTCATTATGATTACCTTTTATCAGGATTAATTTTCTGGATTCATTATCCTGAAAACTTGTCTGAATATCTTTTATATTATATCCGCCACCTCCGGGAAGAGCTCCCGGAAAAACTCCATTAAAATTGTATTTTTTTGCTAATTGATAATCTCTTTCACAATCTGTTATTAAAAAATCAACTCTGCTTAAAACAGATTCAATTTTCTGAATGTCATTTTTAAGAACCTGATGTCTAAAAATATCACTTCCCCAACAAGAATAAATCCATTTAATACCCGGATTTTTATTCATTGTTTTCAGTATGGGATAAGAGCAGTAATGCAATTCAAAACTATGAACGATATCGGGCTTAATTTCCTGTATAATTTTCTCCAAACCTTCATTGGCAGAAACTTCTAAATAAGGAATTATTTTATCATACGCCGAAGGCATCTTTTTTCTCAAAAAATATTCTCCTTTTATATAGGGATATTTTCTTTTTTTCCAATCTACGAATTGACGAACATAATCTAAATTCTCTAGCGGTCCCCGATCTAAAACATCAAACCAATAAAGTTCATGACCTTTATCTTTTAAGTTTTCAATCCAACGGAGAACGTGAATAGACGGCATCGATACAAAAAGTATTTTCACTTGATCTATAGTTTTAACTTACTCATTAAATCCACTAACTATCTAAAACTTAAACAAAATCTTCTTAAACACTTCATAAAAGCATTGATCTGCATTGCTGAAAGATAAAAAAGAAGTAAATAATGCCATTCATTCCATCTCAGTTTCCTGTTCTTTTTGATTGAAATTTCATATTCTGATATCAAATCCAACTGTTGCGGCTTACTAAACAATTCAATTTTTTCAATAATACATTGTTTATAAAAATTTTCGCTTGCAAGATCTTTTAACTTTTGATTATTCTGTTTTCCGGATATGGACGAACTGGAATATCGGATTAATAAATTACTCTCATTTATAGAGTAAATAGGTTTATCATCCGAAAAAAATAACCAAGCCGCATCATCACTATGCCAGGCTAGAGGAAAATCAAAAAAACCATATTTCTGAAAAATTGTTTTTGAAAATGTATATTCAGATAAAGAACTCCTTGTCAATCCTTTAAATCTTCTAAAATAAGAATCGGATGCTTTTTCCCATTCCGGATTCGTAAATGAATTACTTATGCTCCCATTCAAATTCATGTTTAATGATTTTGAAGCAAATCTTACCAAATTTGATTTTGTATGAAAAACATTGTAATGCTCATACCAGGACGCTACAACATTTTTCTCCAAAATATCGTCATCACCCAGAATCATTATCCAGTCTTCATCTTCAACAAGGGCAATACAACGTTCCCAATGTTTCGCAAGTGATATTCCTCCTAAATTTTCCTCAAATATCTGGTAAACGAAATCCATTTTATCCTTGTACTCCTCCAAAAGCAAAAAGGGATCTTCGGGACTGGCATCGTTCCCTATGTATACTCTGAATCTTTTATCTGTTTGCGCCGATAGTGATTGTAAAGTTTCTTCAAAAAAAATCAATTTATAATATGGTATTACAATCGCTAGCATTTATTATCAAAATTAGTTTTTGCAAATATTTTTTTAAAGAACAAAGCTCTCTTTTCAATCAAATGCCAAGATAAATATCCAAAAATTATTGAAATTAAAACAGATCGGGTCAATAATCCCGATAAATTCAAATTAAAAAAATGCATCAATGTCTGCTGAATTGGAAAGCCATAAATATAAATTCCATAAGACGGATCTCCCATTTTTCCAAAAGAACTTATATATTTTAAAGGATTCAACCCTATTATTAAAATTATGCTTGTAAGCAAGATATGCTTACAGAAATTATACAAATTAAAGTATAAGGTTATTACAAGAAAAATGGAAACTATTATTAAAAGAAAATTTTTATGCTTAAAGTTTTCGATATTTAAAGACGCTAACAAACTGCCTCCAACGAAAAAGGTTCCTAAGTTAATAAAGTGATATGCTGAAATTCCAAATTTACTTATCTGACTTAACTGAATACCGAAAAAGTTGTATCCCGTAAACATCATTAAAAAGAAAAATAATAGAAGGAATGAAACTAATCGTCTTTTACTAATTATTATAAACAGAATGGAAAGTAAAACATAGAAAGAAAATTCATAGCAAATTGTCCATAGAGAACCGTTTATAGCAAAATGATACGGGTTGTCTTTAAATATTTCAGCGATATTATATTGTAATTTAAACAGGGAAAGATTTCTAGGAATGTAGGTCCATACTTCTCTATTATCAAGATATGATATTGAACTTTTATATACAAATGGCGCCAACAATATAGTTAAAGCGAGAACTACAAATAGTCCGGGAAACAATCTTAATATTCTTTTCCAATAGTACTCAACTATATTTTTACTTCTCTCCAGACTTTGAAATATTAAATAACCGCTTAAAATAAAAAAACCGTTTAATCCTAAACTTGATAATTCAATTTGATTATTGGTTATTTTCAAAAGCCATTGATTACTAAGATCGCTTCCTGAAAGCGGGTAAGAATGAGAAATTACCACAAATAATGCAAAACTGAATCTTAGAAAATCAAAATTATTTTTCCGCATTCCTAAAGATTTTAGCTTTTACTTTTTTAATTATTTTTTTTGGCTTTTTATAATCTTTCATCAACGAATTTATAGTTTTAAAAAAAAGATTTCTGGAAACAAAAACATGATCATATTCGCTTTTGATCAAAGTTTCAATACGATTTAAATCATCTTTTTGTCTTCCGAAAATTATTTTTTTTATTTGTTCATCTTTCAAATAAGATAACAAACAGGTAAACAATGTATGATTATTCTTTACAATCTGAAGCTGTGAAGTACTTGAAAAAACACCAACTCCATATCTGTAAATGGCCATTTTTTCATCTAAAATTTTCAACTTACCATGTTCTGCCAGCATTAAGTATAAAAAATAATCTCCAATTGGAGTACATTGAAATTCAAAAGGAAATTCATGAATGACATTTCTAAAAACAACGGATGGTGTGTGTATATAATTTCCCAGTTTCGCTAAGGTTTCAAGGGTTTCATAATTCTCAGGCAATTTTGTAATAAAATCTTCTGTAATTTCACCGTTCGGTTTAAGAATATTAACTTCATGAAAACATAGAACATAATCTAAATTTGTTTCTAAAAAGTTTATTTGCTTTTGAAGCTTTAACGGATCTGTCCAATAGTCATCTCCTTCACATAATGCAGTGTATTGTCCGGAGCAATGCTTAATAGCGAAAATAAAATTAGGCATCATACCCAAATTATTTTCATGATTAAAATACTTAACACATGACTTTTTAGGATGATTGTCTATAAATTCTTTAATGATGATGTCCGTTTTATCAGGTGAACAATCATTAGCAATAATTAGTTCAATTTCAAAATCACATTTTTGCATCAAAACTCCTTCTATGGCCTGAAGAATATAATTCTCATGACCATATGTAATCATGCAAACACTAACTTTTGGACTATTACCCATTCTTAAAAATCTAATGATTCTAGTTCTTTTATGATCTTTCCGGGTATTCCTACTACCATTGAATTATCCGGAACATCTTTGGTAACTACCGCTCCGGCTCCAACAATAACATTTTTACCAATTGTAACTTTTGGTAAGACTGTAGAATTTGTTCCCAAAAGAGAATACGCACCAATGATACAATTTCCGGAAATACTTACTCCTGGAGAAAGTTCTACAAATTCTCCTAATATCGAATCATGACCAATTGTACAGTTCAAATTCACTAAAGATCCTTTTTTTATAGTAACATCAGAGGTTATAACTGTACCTGTCATGATATTACAACCAATTTCGATTTCATTTCCAAAATTACCTATGTTGGATAAAGGACTTATAGTTGAGGTAAAAATGCCTCCCAAAGCGGTAAATTTATCATACATTTTTTTTCTTAAAACAGGACCACCTATTCCTATTGTAAATCTATTATCGATTGTTTTAAAATAAGACGATACTTCTTCTGTATTTTTTAGAATGGTAAATTTATTATACAAAGTACCTTTTATGTCAACATTTACATCGTCATAGAAAACCAAATCTTCAAGTTGGTCTAATTGATAAACTACTTCTAAAACTTCCTTAGCAAAACCTTTTGCACCTACAATTAGCATACTATATTATTTATTATCGAAATTATTTTAAATAAATCTTGTTCCTTTAAACCAACGTATAATGGTAAACACATAATTCTGGAGGCAATGCTTTCGGATATTGGCATTGACTCCCCTCCTGTATATTCAATAGTATTTAAAGAAGGATAAAAATAACGTCTACTAAAAATTTCATTTTCATTTAACTCTTTTTGAACTTTTAATAATAGCTCTTCACTCTCAAAAATTAAGGGGTAATAACTATAATTCCAAGTGGTATTCTCTCTTATTTTTAAAGTTTGGATTCTGGACAAATCCAATTTCGAATTGTAATAATTAACTACTTTTTTTCTTTCTGACATTATTTCCTCCATATAAGGTAAAACGGCCAGTCCTAGTGCAGCCTGCAATTCAGACATCTTACCATTTATTCCTAACCCATGAAATGACAATGGCCCGTTATGTCCAAAATTATGACTATGAAATAATTTGTTACTTAAATTTAGATCGTTAGCAAACATGGCTCCTCCTTCTCCTGTATGAAATAATTTGGTTGCATGAAAACTACAAGTATTAATATCTCCAAAATCAAATATAGATTGCCCATTATAAGTCACCGCAAAGGAATGTGCAGCGTCATAAATTACTTTCAGATTATGTTTTTTTGCAATAATTTCAATTGCATTTACATTACATGGATTCCCAAAAACATGCGTTGCCAATATTGCAGTTGTTTTTGATGTGATAGCTGCTTCTATCTTAGTTTCATCAATTGATAAATACTCTGGATGAATATCTACAAAAACAGGGGTACAATTTTCCCAAACAATTGCAGCAGTAGTGGCTACATAACTAAATGGAGTTGTAATAATTTCTCCATTTTCTCCTAATAGTTTCAATGCAATTTGTAGTGGTATTGTTCCGTTATTTGTTAAAATAATATTAGAAACCTTTAAATAGCTCTTTAACTTTTCTTCCAATTCTAAAACAAGTTCTCCTCTATTAGTTAACCATTCGTTATCCCAGGCACGCTGTACCTGCTTGTTGTATTCTTCTAAAGGAGGAAGAAAAGTTTTTGTTACATTTATCATTTTATATTTCTTGCAATTTCGTTTTGAAGTAATGCAATTCTAGGCGACATCTGAATTTCATTTGAATATACGTTTTCAAATTTAGACCTGCCATTGTTCGAAATTGCATATAATCTTTCCGGATTCTCTATTAATTTTATTACCTGCTTTATAATTGATTCTTTTTTACTTTCTATTAAAATAAGGTCTATATCTGGAACAAAAGCATTATTTTGTTTTAATTCATCTGTAATCAATACAACTACGCCATTTAAAGCTGCTTCTACAACTGTCCCCAAAGGAAAGCCATCAAATGCTCCTTTTCCTAAAATAAAGGCTTTATTTGGAGAAATTAAGATATCCATATTTTTATATATTGCTCCTAAAGATTCAAAATTTTGATATCCATAAAAACTGATTTTATCCTTAATTGGTGCTATATCAATGTCCTCCTCTGTAAAACCGCCAACCACATGAAATTTTATAAAATCATATTTATTAGCAATTTCCATGGCAAATTCTATGAAAACATCGTATCCTTTATCTTCGCCCTTTGACATATATTTAGCAGCACAAAAGCAAATATCAAAAGTTGTTTTGTTGTCTAAATAGTTTTTTTTCTCCTTCAAATCTTTTTTTAAAGATACTTGCGGAACAACTCCGCCAAAAATAAATTCTATTTTTTCAGGATCACACAGTTTTTTATCTAATAAATAAGCATGAGTAATTTTTTGTGTTACAATAACCTTACGAAACATTGGTGAGAGAAAAACTTTTTTTAATTTATCATCACTTGGAATTTCATTTAACTGAAATCCGCCACCAGGATATAAAGTAAAAACAAAAGGTATTTTATGTTTTTCCAACCAGCTTAAGTTCCTGAAAATGTTATTAATAAAAACACAGTAGAACAGTTTACTATTTATATTAACAAATCCTTTTCTGAGCTTTATTTTATTCTTTAATGATTTATACTGCTCTTCAAACTCATTTATATGATTTTGATGATTTTCAACCGGAGTACCTACAATACGATAAGCTGTAGGTTCAACTATAACTTTTGATTTTTCAAAGTTTTCAAATACATGTCTAAATTCTTCAAGTCTAAAACCAGAAGCAGGATGGGGAAAAATATCATCAAAAATTAAGACATCATTTTTTATCAAACCCTTGTAAGGGAAAAAAAAACCTTGATGATAAAGGTATTTAATTACAGGTAAATTATTTCCTAATTTACGTCTGATAACTCTAAAAACATTCATATTATCCTACTATTTGAGTATTCTCCCAATTTAAATATGGTCGAACAGTTCCTCCCCAATACCCAAAATAATCTTTTCTATGAATTCCTTCTTCTTCAAGATCTACAGAAATCATTTTATCGAGTTGAGTAATAATCTCAAAATTATTACCCACTAATATTATTGTAAAAAAGTATCTACCTTTATTTAAAAGATTTTCAGGAATAGTGCAGACACTTTTATAGGTTCCTTTTCCTAAAGGTGTTCTTTCTAAATTGGGGGAAGCTAAAACATACACCTCTTTATCATCAAAAATAGATATAGAACAATTAAGTAAATGATTTTCAATAAAATTTATATACTCGATTTCTAATCTAATTTGATTTTCAATAAAAAAAGAATCTTTTTCTGCGATAAGTTTTATAGATGTTATTTTAGCGTTTAAATTTCCAGGGGCTTCATCAACCTCCCATTTTATAGTAGTAACAAGATCGGATAGATTAGAATTATATACATCTAGAGCATCATTAATATCCCCATTAAATTTTACAGTTCCATTCTCTAAAACTATCCCTCTAGTACACAAACTCTTTACAGCCGCCATATTATGACTCACAAATAAAACCGTACGACCTTCACCTTTTGAAATATCCTGCATCTTACCGATAGCTTTTTTCTGAAATTCGGCATCTCCAACTGCCAAAACCTCATCAACTACCAAAATTTCGGGCTCCAAAAATGCCGCTACGGCAAAAGCCAATCTAACGGTCATACCGGAACTATATCTTTTTACAGGTGTATCAATATAACGTTCACAACCCGAGAACTCAATTATTTCAGCCAATTTTGACGAAATTTCCTTTTTGGTCATTCCTAAAATAGCACCATTTAAAAAAATGTTTTCTCTTCCGGTCATTTCACCATTAAAGCCTGTACCAACCTCTAATAACGAAGCTATACGACCACGGGATTTTATAATTCCGGTAGTTGGAGCTGTAACTTTTGAAAGTATTTTTAAAAGAGTAGATTTTCCTGCTCCATTTTTACCAATGATACCCAAAACTTCACCTCGTTCCACTTCAAAGTTAATATCCTGCAAAGCCCAGACATAATCTGAATTACCTTTAACAGAGCGATCATTTGTCTCCCCTATTTTCAGATATGGATCTTCCTTTCCTCTAATCTTATGCCACCAACGATTAATATCATGACTCAGGGTTCCTGTACCTACTTCTCCTAAACGGTATTGTTTAGAAACGTTTTCAGCTTTTAATATTATATCTTTTTCCAATTGTTATTGTAAATATATAGAAAGGGTAAATAGATGTATTTTATTGTTTTTTAGACCGTATCAATAAAACTCTTTTCAGTTTTATTGAAAATTAAAAGTCCAATGAAAAATACTGCAATGGTGACAACAAAAGTATAGGATAATCCTAAAATTGAAACTTCTCCAACATCTAAAAGCATATAACGTGCTGTTTCAATAATATAAGCTAATGGATTATACACAACAAGCCAGCCATAAGCCGGTAATTTATCTTTAATAAGTACCATCGGATACATTACTGCTGACAAATACATCAATAATTGTATACCGAAACCAATTAAATGACTAAAGTCACGATATTTTGTAACCATTGCTGAAATAAGCATTCCCAGACCTAATCCTAAAATTCCCATTATGATTATTAAAACAGGAAAAAATAAAACAAGACCATTTAAACTTAAATCTGCTCCTTGAAAATAATAGAAAACATAGAACCCAATAAAAATTAAAAATTGAATTCCGAACTTGACAAGATTTGAAATTACGACAGATAGAGGAGTGATGATTCTGGGAAAATATACTTTTCCAAAAATCGCGGCATTAGCCTTAAAAGTGTCTGATGTTCCTGTAAGACAAGCAGTGAAGTAATTCCAAACTGTTATTCCTGCCAGATTAAATAAAAATGGAGGAACAGTTCCTGTCTCAATTCCAGCAACATTATTGAATATTATTGTAAAGGTTACTGAAGTAAACAATGGCTGAATCAAATACCAGAGCGGACCTAAAACAGTTTGCTTATATACCGTGATGACGTCACGTTTTACGAAAAGAAGTAACAAGTCCCGATACTGCCAAACTTCTTTTAAGTTTAGCGTAAAGAACTTATTTTTAGGTGTTATTTCAAACAACCAATCATTGGGGCTATTGTTGTTCATTATTAGTATTATTAGGAACAATCTACAACTATATTATTGATAAAGTTATTCCTTAAAATTTAACTATTTTTTCAAGTTCTAATAAATTCTCGTTTTTAATTAACAAGATTATTATGCGATAAGAAAATATTCAAAAAGCAAAAAAGGCGTTTTTTAAAAAAACACCTTTTAATATTTTAGAATTAAAACTTAATCCAAATATTGCAAATTATTTATCCAGAACCTCAAAAGTAGAATTCATGCTTTTAAATTCAGGAACTATTTTTTTCATTTTGGCTACAATATCTTCATTATCATAAAAATCAGCTATACCGATAAGTTCATCAATCTCGATATGCAAATTCTCGTACTCATCCTGAATTTCCTGAGCGATCATAATTTTATTGTGATACGTTGGTAAAGTTTTAGAAGTATCATTTAACAACTCTTCATAAAGCTTCTCACCAGGTCTCAAACCAACCACTTTAATCTTTATTTCTTTATCAGGAATAAAACCCGCAAGTTTAATCATCTTCTTAGCCAGATCAATAATTTTTACTGGTTTACCCATATCGAAAATATAAATCTCACCTCCATTCCCCATTGCCCCGGCTTCTAAAACTAACTGACAAGCTTCAGGAATAGTCATAAAATAACGAATAATATCCTGATGGGTTATAGTCACCGGACCACCTTCAGCAATTTGTTTGGTAAACAAAGGAACTACTGATCCGTTAGAACCTAAAACATTTCCGAAACGAGTCGTGATAAATTTAGTAACGCTCTCTCCTCCATTTTCTCTCTGATTTTTCAGGAATAGAGACTGAACATATTTTTCAGCGATTCGTTTACTCGCTCCCATCACATTACTAGGATTCACAGCTTTATCTGTCGAAACCATAACAAATTTTTTGACATGATACTTACAGGATAAATCTGCTAGGTTCTTAGTCCCTTTAATATTGGTATGAATAGCCTGTGCCGGATTTTCCTCCATTAAAGGCACATGTTTATATGCCGCGGCATGAAAAACGACATGCGGATTATAATTTTTGAAAACTTTTTCTAAGGCTTTTTTACTTCTCACATCGGCAACTACAGCTATAATTTTTGATTCGGAACCAAATGTTGCGGTTTCCAAACACAAATTATGAAGCGGCGTTTCGGCATGATCCAAAATAACAATCATTTTAGGATTAAAACCAAGAACCTGTCTAACAATTTCACTTCCTATAGATCCTGCTGCACCGGTAATAAGAACTGTTTTGTCTTTTAATTGTTTCGAAATTGACTTACTATCCAGAACGATAGGTTTTCTTTCTAATAAATCTTCAATCTGAATATTTTTTACTTTTTGAGAAATCTCTTTTTGGTTCTCCCAATCCGAAATCAACGGAACTGTATATACTCTGTAATTGAACTCTAAACACTGGTCTACAATAATCAATTGCTCATCTTTAGATAAACTTTTATCAGCGATAATTACGCCTTCTGCAGCTACGGAGCGCATCAAAGCCGGTAATTTTTTTCTTAAAATCAGAATAGGTAAGTCAAGCATCCTTTTAGATGCATTCTGATTGTTTTTGTCAACAAATCCAACAATTTTAAATCGGGATGGAGTTTCAAACTTCAACGCATTTGCCACTGAAATAGCATTAGCATCTGTCCCATAAATTACAGTTCGAATTAACTTGGTCGTGGTTTTCTCAGAAAAATACAATTCAAAAGTCTGCTTTACAATCACACGATATAAGAACAAACCGCAAAATGACAATACCAAATTAATAAAAAGAGCAGTATTCAAAAATGCTTTATGACCTGTATACAATTCAAAAACTAAATTAAAGAACAAGAAAAACACTAAAACTGACATTTGAGAAAACAGCAATTTTATAGCATCTATATAAGAAGAGTGCCTTATAATACCTGAGTATGTTCTAAATAACCAAAAGAAAAATATATTAACACCTATTAAACTCGAGACGAAAAAAGACTGATGAGAGGTAATAATATAGCCTAATGCCGTCCCTTCAAACAGCATATAAGTAAAAGTAAACGAGAAGATCAAAACCATTATATCAATGGCAATAATGATCCACCTAGGCAAATAACTCAGGTTATTAATACTAGCTCGCAAGTTTCTTGGTGAGAAAGAATTATGCAATATAGAAGCTATTTTGGTTGATTTATCAGTATCCAATTCTGGTTCCGTTTGATTTTGTAAATTTTGTATAGCCTACAAAAGTACAAATTAAAGGTTTTAAAAAAATATTCCCTCTATATAAATTAGATTTTAACACCTTTTTTCTTTTGTCTTAAAAATTCTAATAGGTATGTTCCATATCCTGATTTTACTAAAGGCAATGCAAGTTTTTCTAATTGAGCATCATTAATAAATCCTTGTCGCCAAGCAATTTCCTCAATACAACCTACTTTTAAACCTTGTCTTTCCTCCAGAACCTGAACAAATTGGCCAGCCTGCATCAAACTATTGAAAGTCCCTGTATCTAGCCAAGCCGTTCCTCTGCTTAAAATACCAACTTTTAATTTCTCCTTTTCAAGATAAACTTTATTTACATCCGTAATTTCGTATTCACCACGTGCGCTAGGTTTAATATTCTTCGCAATTTCTACAACCGAATTATCATAAAAATATAGTCCAGGAACTGCATAATTTGATTTTGGCTCCAAAGGTTTTTCTTCAATGGACACAGCCTTCTTATTCTCATCAAACTCAACCACTCCATATCTTTGAGGATCAGAAACATGATACGCAAAAACAACACCCCCTTCAGGATCTGCGTTATCTTTTAATAATTGTTGCATATTTGTTCCGAAAAAAATATTATCTCCAAGAACTAACGCAACTTTATCATGACCAATAAAATCTGCTCCAATTACAAAAGCTTGAGCCAAACCATTTGGATTAGGCTGCTCTGCATAACTAAACTTGCAGCCAATAGTACTTCCATCACCTAAGAGCTTTTTAAAATTTGGCAAATCATGAGGCGTTGAAATGATTAAAATTTCATTAATTCCAGCCATCATCAATGTTGACAAAGGATAATAGATCATCGGTTTATCGTAAACAGGCATCATCTGCTTGCTCATTGCAAGTGTTAAAGGATGCAAACGGGTGCCAGAGCCTCCTGCTAATATAATTCCTTTCATAAATTTGTATTTATATAAACATTCTTCTTAGACTTTCTTTGTAGTTCGGCACATCTAAATTATAAATAGTTTTGATTTTTTTCTTATCCAATAATGAAAAGTTTGGTCGCTTTGCTGGAGTTGGATAGGACGAGGAAGGTATTCCTATAATTTTACAATTATAATTTCCCAGCTCTTTTATTGCCAAAGCAAATTCATACCAACTGATTTCCCCTTCGTTTGAATAATTATAAATTCCCGGAATCCATTTTGACGCTGCAAGAATGTTCATCATTGCTAGGGCTAAATCTTTAGCATACGTTGGTGAACCAACCTGATCATTAACTACATTAATTTCTTCTCTTTCCTTCATTAAACGTTGCATGGTTTTAACAAAATTATTTCCGAATTTGCTATAAACCCATGAAGTTCTAATAATAATTGAATTAGGGCATTCTTTTGTACAACAATTTTCTCCAGCTAATTTACTTTCTCCATAAACATTTACCGGATTCGTTTCTGCCTCTTCATCTAAAGCAACTGATGAAGTTCCGTCAAACACGTAATCAGTAGAAACATGAATCAGCTGTGCGCCATTCTCTTTAGCATATTTAGCAATTAATTCTACAGCTTTATGATTTACGTCAAATGCTAACTTTTTTTCATTTTCAGCTTTATCAACTGCTGTATAGGCCCCACAATTAAATATGACATCCGGACTAATTTCATTTAATTGGAATTGCAATAATTCTAAATTATCTAAAGTTACTTTTGTACGGTCAGCAAAAATCCATTCATATTGAGGATAAGAAGTAGATAAAACTGAAAGCTCAGATCCTAACTGTCCGGTTGCCCCTGTTACAAGAATCTTTTTCATTAAAATAAACTGTTACAATTTTCAATACAAGGAAGAATTTGATCTTTTTCCGAAACGATTGCTTCTTTTAAATCCATCCCCCAATCAATATTTAAAGAAGGGTCGTCAAATTTAATTCCCCCTTCGGAAGCTTTATTATAAAACTGATCACACTTATACATTACAGATGCAGTTTCACTAATAACTGAAAAGCCATGAGCAAAACCTTGTGGTATGAAAAGCTGCTTTTTATTCTCTGCCGAAAGTAATATACTAAAAAATTTACCATAAGTTGCTGATTTTTTCCTCAAATCAACTACAACGTCAACTATTTCACCCTCTAAAACCCGAATTAATTTGGTTTGAGCAAAAGGTGGATTTTGATAATGTAATCCTCTTAAAGTACCTTTCTTAGAAAACGATTGATTGTCTTGAACAAATTCTATATCAATTCCTGAATCTATAAATCTTGCTTTATTATAGGATTCAAAAAAGTAGCCTCTTTCATCTTCTATAATAACTGGTTCAATTATCAATAAATCTTTTATATTAGTTTTTTCGACTTTCATATTACAATCTAATTCTTTTATAATTTAAAAAAATCTAGAATAACTTTTTTAATTTTTTCCTTATCCTCACATGTTAGATTCGATCCTGAAGGCAAACACAATCCTTTTTCAAATAAGTCTTTTGCTATATCGCCTCCGTAATACGGATGTTTCTCAAAAATAGGTTGCAAATGCATCGGTTTCCAAAGTGGGCGGCTTTCGATATTTTCTTTTTCAAAAGCTAATCTTAAAGATTCACTACTTATACTATTGCTAAAATCTGGCTCAACCAAGATTGCATTCAACCAATAATTTGAGAAATAATCTTCATTAAGAACTTCAAAAAGTTCAACATTACGAATGGAATTAAAAATCGTTTTATAGAAATTATGATTAATTACTTTGGATTCTATATTAGTGTGCAAACTTTTAATCTGTCCTAAACCTATCCCTGCACAAATATTACTCATTCTATAATTATAACCTATTTCGCTATGTTGATAATGAACTGCATTGTCCCTTGACTGAGTTGCGAAAAAAACTGCTCTCTCTTTTGCCTCTTTAGAACTAGAAATTAATGCCCCGCCACTCGAAGTTGTTATTATTTTATTTCCATTAAAAGATAAGATACCAAAATTACCAAAACTACCGCATTTTTTTCCTTTATAGCAACTCCCTAATGCTTCAGCACTATCCTCAATAACAGGGATTTCATATTTATCAGCAATCGCATGTACTTCATCAACTTTATATGGTACACCATATAAATGGACAGCAATTATTGCCTTTGGTTTTTTACCTTTCTTAATTCTATCTTTTATAGCAATTTCCAGATTTTGTGGACAAATATTCCATGTCTCTGCTTCACTATCTACAAAAATAGGAATTGCACCTTGATAAAGAACTGGATTTGCGGATGCCGAAAAAGTCATACTTTGACAAATCACTTCATCACCAGCCTTAACTCCAATTAAAATCAATGCCAAATGAATTGCCGAAGTTCCAGAATTTAAAGCTGTTACAAATGATTCTTCTTCATAATATTTTTCAAGTTTACATTCGAATTCTTCTACATTAGGTCCGCCGGTAGTTATCCAGTTTACCTCTAATGCTTTTTGAATATATTCATTTTCAAAGCCATTTTGTTGTGACAATGACAAGTAAATTTTTTTTTTATCCATTTAAAGACCAATAATCTGAAGGATAACGACTATCATCTTCACTTACATTCGCTAATGGCAAAGTAGAAAATGAAATCAATTTTGAATTTACTTCTAAAGATTCAATAGCATTTGCATAACCTGGAGGGATATGAACAATTTTACTATCCGATTCTGAAACTAAAATTGTCTCAACAATTAATTTTTTTGAAGGATTTTCCCAATTATCTACTTTAACAAAGTGAATTTTAAAAGATCCACTCAAACAATAAAAATTTTTAGCGTCTAATTTATGCCCCTGCCAAGCACGGATCGGGTTTTCCGGAGTATTACTAATAATATAAAAACGCGCTATATCGCTAAAGGAAAAATCATTTACGTATGAAATGATTCCACGATAATCTGAAAAATTCGCTCCTTGAATAATTTTAGGTATCATACATTTAAACTTAAATTGTTTTTATTTAACAAATAAAATTTCAATGAATATATAAATAATAGAGGTATAATTACAACCAAAAACAAGAGAGAATCTTGAACTTTTTGATATAAACTGATAACTAAAAATGAAACCCCCGATTGTATAATTGCATAAAACAATGATACTAACCTATGTTGTATCTTGCATTCATTACTTAAAACCTGGTATAAATGTAAGCGATGTGCTTCAAAAATATTCTGTTTCAGATATAAACGATGAATGATTGTACATATAGTATCTACTCCATAGACAGCTAAAAACAAAAGCCAAATAAGCGAATCTGTAACTAAAATTAATTTTACAACTAAGTAAATTATCCAAAATGCAATAGCAATACTTCCTACATCGCCAGCAAAACATTTAGCCTTTTTTCTATAATTAAAAAATAAAAAAACTAAGCTTGCAATCATTGCATATTTTATAAATATACCATCAGTAAAAAATTGAATATTTTGGTTTACATACAATAACACACCCATTACTATCAAAGTATATAGACCTGTAATTCCATTAATTCCATCCATGAAATTATATGCATTTATTAATCCAATAGCCAAAATATAAGCTATTACTGTTCCCCAGATTGGAACTAATTCAAACAAACCTAAATCATAAAAAACTAAGGAAATCGCTAAAAAATGAATCGATATTCTAATCTTATTAGATAAACTTTGAATATCATCCCAAAAACTGACCAAACTAACCAAAGTTATTCCAGTAAAGAAAAAATAATTATTCTGTATATGTTGAATAAAATACATTAAGGCCGAAAACCAAAAAATGATACCACCACCTCTTAATGTAATTTCTGTATGTGAACTTCTTTGATTAGGTTTATCAATTATGTTAAAATGATCTGCCATTTTAAAATAAAGCAGCATTATAATCATCAAAACAATTCCTAAAGTTAAATATTCCATTCTTAATTATTATAATCTTTCTTTTTCAATATATTGTTCTAATTACAGCTTTTCTCTTTTCAAATAATCTAGAACTGGTTCTGGTTTCCAATTTAATAATTCTCTTGCTTTTGAATCATCAAAAGTTAAATCTGATGTAATTTTTTTCACTTTCAATGAAGTTATAGGAGCTCTCTCGCCTACTACTATATCTCCAATTTTTCCAATTAATTTAGCAATACCTAAAGGTAAACTAAAATATCTTTTGTTAGAAATCAAAAAACTTAACTCAAAAAAACTGGGATGAATTCCATCTGTTAGATTATATGTTCCACCAATTGGTGCGACTATTGGTATAAAAGAAGCTATATCTTTAGTCAAAACCATACTTTTTTTTGCTTTCCCTCCTGCAATGTTAAAATAATAGCCCTTTTCAATTGCTTTTAGCATAGCTCCTAAATTCCCGGGAGGTTCTTTAGCAACTAAAAGAGGTAATCTTAAAATTGTACATATAACATTGTTTATGCGACACCATTCTATTATAATTTTCTCAGCCTCAATCTTACTAACTCCATAAGGATCAACAGCATTTAGAGAATGATTTTCATTTATATTACGACCTGTTTCTTGTCCATAAACAGAAACAGAGCTTATAAAAACAAATTGCTTTGGCAATCCTTTATTCTCCAAACCTTTTAAGAGATTTGAAGTGCCCGTTACATTAATATCATAAAATTCTTTTTTCTCCTGATCACTTTTTGGGATACTATGTGCTTTCCCCGCTGAATGAATGACAATGTCAAAATTTTCTTTAAAAACAGGAATTTCTTTTTCCAAAAAATAAGTATAATCTCCTTTACTTCGGGATAAATCAAAAACTTCATATTCTTTTGAAAGCTTCTCTTTTATAGATCTCCCCAAAAAACCATTCGCCCCTGTCAACAATATCTTCATAACTGTAATCTTTTACGAACTGCATTAAACTCGTGTATAAAAAAATAATATGCACTCCCAATTATATTCAGATTTAGCCACTCCCTGTAAATATGCCAGGTATAAGTTACAGCTTTTAGCTTATTAGATGATAATGACGTTGAATGAACTCTATAATGTACAAGTTTCAAATTTATTCCTAATGCAATAGGACCACTTTTTAAAGCCATAAGCCAGAATAAATAGTCTTCATGCCCTATTTTTTCGAATTTAATTTTTTCTACAACCCTCATGTCCATCATTGAAGTTGACATAGCAATAACGTTGCCTTTTAAAAGATCAAAGTAACTTACAGTATCTGGTATTCTATTAACTTCCCCTATTTTTTCATCAACTTCATTAATTCTGTAATATTGAGTAAAAGATATTGCAGCTTTATTTTGCTCCATAAAATTTAACTGAACTTCCAATTTATTTTCTTCCCATAAATCATCCGAATCAAGAAAAGCAATATATGGAAATTTAGCTTCTTTTATCCCTCTATTTCTAGATTCAGCAACTCCAGAATTTTTTTCATGAGTGACTAACCTAATTCTGGAATCGATGTTACAATATTCTTTAATGATTTGTAAAGAATTATCTGGTGAACAGTCATCAATAATTATTAATTCCCAATTTTTATGAGTTTGATTTAATACCGACTCAATAGATTTTGTTATAAATCTTTCTGATTTATAAGATGGCATTATAATAGAAACGTTATTCTCAATCATTTATAATAACTTTTTGTACAAAGAGTAATAATTTTTTGCCATTATTTCATCAGAATATTTTTGATGATACTTATAATATGCATTTTCTATAAAGTTTTCTCGACGATCAGATTCTTTTAATTTTAAAATTTCTTTACAAAAATCATTAGTATCGTCTAATATAAATTTAGGGACTTCTTCATCTGTAAAAAGCTCATTAAACGTAGGAATATTGCTTGTTAGACATAAAGTCTTGCATGATATCGCTTCAATTAAAGCAATTGGCAATCCTTCACTTCTTGATGGCATCACATAAACATCATAAAACTGAAAAAATGATCCTATGTTTTTTTTAAACCCTAAAAAGAAAACTTGATTATGAACATTTAATTCTCTAGCCAATAATTTTAAATTTTCGACTTCTGGACCATCACCTATAATTATAAAACAAAAATCCTTTAAAGTTTGAAGGCCTTTGATGACAGTATCTAAACCTTTAATTTTAGAAACCACTGCATGAGTCCCCATAACAAATGAAAACTTTCCTCTAATTTCCATCATTAATTCCTTATCTATATCCGATATCGAATTTGTTTGAATTTTTTTTCTTCCATTATTAACAACCTCAACTCTGGTCTTAATCTTATTCGAATAATATTGTTTTGCAATATCAGTAAGAACAACTACAGTATTTTGAGAATTTAAAACTAAATACCAAATTTTTGAAAAAATAGAAGCAAAAACAGCATTAAACTGATTTCTAAAATCTTTATAAATAAAACTATGAATTGTAGTTATTAATTTTGTTTTATTATTAAACTTTCTTCCATGTAAATATGTATAAATATTTGGCCTTAAACCACTTGAATGAATAATATCATAATCATTTACGGGAAGTAGCTCGAAAAAACCTAATCTTGTTGTTTTTTCTTCAAAAGTCAAAGCTATTTCTTCATCAAAATAATATATATCAATTTCAATTTTACTGTCTATTAATTTCAGTTGAGGCATTAAATCTTGAAAAAGAGTAATGGAACTTTTATTGTCAAGCCTGGGAAACAGGTAAGCAATTTTCATAATTTAAATTTATAAAACAATTAATAATCAACCATTTAAACAAAAACATTAAATGAGACTATATGAAGAATCCGAATCACTAATTGAACTTTTGAATTTTAGATAAAAAAAACCAAATATTACATAATAAGTCCATGCTGTCCAAATTATTGCATTATTAGTAAAAGAAATTAAAAATAAAATTACGAGATACCAATTAATTACCGCTTTATTTCTAATTCTCACTTTTTTACTTATAAAAAAAATAAAGGTTAGAAATAAAATAGTAAAAATTACTCCTAAGTTTACTGGCAGAAGCGTAAAAACGTTATCACTTATTGCATTTGTACTTGTTTCCTGAAGTGATACCGGAACACCTATTATATAACAAACTATACTATTATTAATTATTTTCCAGAAGTAAATAAGTCTCTCTCCTCTTCCACTAGAAATATCATCCTGATCAAATCTATCGAAAAATGATGTATATAATATTTCTATATTAGAAAAATCAATTTGGGTAATTGCTAAAGTTACTATAAACAATGTAAAAAAAGATATACTAATTTTATCTATTAATGATCCCTTTTTCAATTTGTTATAAAAAAAACAAATCAACGTCAACAATAAAACCACCATTCCTCCTCGCGATATTGTGGGAGCGATGGCTATTATTGATAATAATGTCAAAAAAAAGAATTTAACTACTGACATCTTTAAATCAGATAAGACAAGAATAGTATAAATAGTTGAAGTAAAAACAGCCTGAACATTTGATCCTCCCATAATACCACCAAATCGACTAAACTCAACATAGTCATCAGCCAGCACATCCACATGTTCAATAGCAGGTATACCCACCAAATAAAAAAGAGAGTTAATCGAATGAATGACCAATATTGCTAATAAAAAAAATCTTATTTTTTTTTCAGAAATTCTTTTAAAATTCACCCTGTTAAACAGCATTAGAACAACCGGAACGAAAAATATAAATCGATCATTTCCTAACATGTTGATCATGTTTTCTTGATAAAACAAAGCTCTGCAGCCTAGCACAAAAAGTAACAGCAATACAATTATGAAATAACTAAGAATCTGATTTCGATTAATTATTTTTAAATTTTTAATAAAAATAAAAAAAACAAAACCGTATGTTATAATAGTAACAAAGAATGATAGTCCTAAAATTTTTACATTAATAAAGTAATCAAATATAGCAGCAATTCCAAAATAAAACAGGACGAGAATTAACAAATCTTGTCCAAATATTAATTCTTTATTTAATTTATCTTTTGAAATATCAAGCATTACTTTTAAGCTTTGATTTTAAATTCTTGATATAAAATTTAAAAAGTTCTGTATAAACAACTTTTACAAAGCCAAGCATATTGACTCCTTCAAATCCGAAGTTTATTACGTACTTTATCAATGCGTAAATAGTTCTGACATGAGCTAAATGAGCATTAGAATTATAGGCAGAATTGGCTGCCATTCTATATTTTATAAGAGGTTCTTTTATATAAAAAAATGAATAACCATTTTTCATTAATTTCAACCAAAGATAAAAGTCTTCACATGCAATCAAATCAGAATCCTCATTAAAAATTACTAAATCAGAATATGAAATTAAAGTACTTGAAAGGGGGATTTGGTTTCTTTTAATCAGATCATTAATGTCATCTGTAGCCTTACGATTTGAAATTTTTTCACTAATATTCTCACCAAAAAGTAATACATCAGAATAAACTAATTTTTTAGTCTGATCACTTTTGCCGTTTAAGATTGCTACTTGTGTTTCCAATTTATTAGAAAACCAAATGTCATCGTCATCACAAAATGCAATATAACTACCTGTAGCTTGCTTTAATCCATAATTTCTATTGATCGCAATGATACCATTATTATGATTTTGAAAACATTTTATTTTTGCGCTTTTAAAGCTCTCTATATGAGTAAAAAAATCATAAGCAGAAAAATTATCAACGACAATTAATTCAAAATCCTGAAAAGTCTGATTTAATATTGAATTTAATGTTTCCGCTAATAAATCTTTTCTATTATAAGTCGTTACGATTACACTAACAAGTGGCATATTTATAATTTATTTTTTAAACATTGTTTTTTCTAAAAAATCGAAAAGATCATTTATTCCCATCTCTAAGCTCCATTTGGGTTCAAATCCAATTTGGCAAATCAAGCTGTTATCAATTTTATATACTCTTTTTTCTGTGATATTATGGTTTGATTTTGCTTTCGTAATAACTAATTCAACATTATAGCGATCCAAATAGATTTTTTTTACTTTTTCAGCGATATCCAAAATTGACAACGTTTTTCCAGAACTTAAATTATAAACAAAATGTTGTTTATTACTTGTTTCAACTACAGTCTGCACTCCACTACAAACATCCCAACCATGAATAAAATCACGCAGAGGAGAACCATCTGACTGCAATACGATTTCTTTTTTTTTGTATGCCATTTGACATAAATCGTTTATAACCAACCACCAACAATTATTTTCTTCAAACAATGGTGCTCCATAACTATTTGAAAGTCTAATTATGCTACAATCTACGGAAGATTTTCGATTGTAATAATCGCAAAGTACTTCCCCGATTTGATGAGTTAGCCCATAAGGATTTTGAGGTTTTAATGTTTGGTTTTCTAAAACGTGTTCATCTTGTAACGTTCCATAAATTTGTGCTGTAGAAAAATAAATAAATTTACTAAGACCCTGCTTAGAAAATATTTCCAATATGGACCAGACTGGTGTTATGTTAACTGAACTAACGAAAGTTGGAGATAAGTTAGACTGATGATGATCTAAAGAAACAAGATGAATTACTATATCATAATTATCCTTAGCTAATTCTATTAGAAATAATTCATCTCTGACATCTCCAATTACAACTTTTTCCATCTTTGATACCCAATCCTGATTAGAAGGAATTTTTGAATGACAAAGAGATGTTACAGAATATCCTTCATTAGCAAAATGCAAGCACAGACGCCCTCCTATATATCCACTCCCGCCAGTAATGAGAATCTTTTTTTTTACCATTGATATTTTATATCAGATAAGTTTTCTTTTCTTTCGATTTCATTTGGATCATGTTCTATACTAGCTAAATTTAACAGCAAATTATATGATTTTCCTTTTCCACTGAAAGCGACCCAAACACCGGGAGGAATTGTAATTCTCTGGTAATTATTATCTCCCAAAGTCACATCGAAAAAACAATTTTTAGTCATACTGTATTCTCTGTCATCGTAAATAACAAAACGAATTTCTCCAATTGGTACCACAAAATTCAAAGTCATATCAAAATGTTTCTTCCATGGTTTAGTATCTTCACTATTAATTGTAGAAAAATAAGCTTCTCCAAAACCAAAAAAACCAGGATCAGATTTTTTCATTCCATGAAATACATCACCCTTTGGATGATGTATTTTTTTTAGCGGGGTTAGTAAAACTCCGTCTACAATTATTTTGTCCATGATATATTACCAAGTTTAGCTAAATCTTCGTATCCTTCAATCTGCGATTTTGTATAAGTAAACATATCAACATTATTCTTATAAAACTGATAATACCAATCGCTTGTATATTCAATCAAAGTATTATAATCCAATGTTGGTTTCCACTGAAAATGAAATAAGGCTTTATCACAGTTTAATTTTAATAACCCTGCTTCATAAAATTTGATATCTCCTGTTACTTGATAAGCATCTTTAGAATTTTCGAAATGCCAACGTACACTCATATCTTCTAATATTTCCTGTACGGTATGATTATATTCCGGTTTTGGTCCAAAATTAAAACTTTCACCATTTAGAGAATGATCTTTATACAAACGTTCTCCTAATTGTAAGTATCCGCTAAGAGGTTCTAAAACGTGTTGCCAAGGTCTAGTTGCTTTAGGGCTTCTAATCTCTACTACTTTACCTTCGCTCCAAGATCTCATACAATCTGGTATAATTCTGTCTAATGCCCAATCTCCACCTCCTATTACATTTCCAGCACGAGCTGAAGCTATCTGTACTTGCCCATCTTCTTTTTTGAAAAACGAATGATAATAAGATTTAAAAATCAATTCTGCTGCCCCCTTACTTCCACTGTAGATATCTTTACCTCCAACAGCATCAGTTTCTTTATAGCCATAAATCCATTCTACGTTATCGTAACATTTATCGCTTGTAATTATTATTGCTGTACAAGGTTTATCATATGCTCGCAAAACTTCAAGAACATTTGTAGTTCCCATTACATTAGTAGAAATTGTATCAACTGGCTCTGCATACGATAATGAAACTATGGGCTGTGCTGCTAAATGAAATACAAAATCAGGTTTTACATCATTTATAATTTTTTTCATTGCATCCAAATCTCTAACATCAGCAAAAAAATGATTCATTTTATCCGTTAGCCCTAATTCAGCGAACATAGAAGGCTTTGTAGGAATTTCATTTGAAACACCATAAACATCAGCCCCTAAAGAAATTAACCAAGTACATAACCATGATCCTTTAAAACCTGTGTTACCTGTAACTAAAATTTTTTTGTTACGATAAACATCTCCAAAGATTATTTTTTCTCCCATTTTACCCACGGTGCCTTACCGTTATTATAAAGTTCATTTAATAAAGTATATTCTCTTGAAGTATCCATCGGTTGCCAAAATCCGTCATGCTCAAAAACTTTTAATTCACCTAATTCTACAAGCTTTTTCATTGGCTCTTGCTCTAAAACTAAGTCTTCTGAATCACTTAGGATATCTAAAAACTCTCTGTTACATATGAAATATCCACCATTAATTCTACCACCACTTGCCTGAGGTTTTTCGTTAAACCCTGTTATTGTTGATCCATCGTCTCCAATACCAAGTTCACCAAATCTTCCAGGTGGCCTAACACCAGTTAATGTTACCATTTTACCATGTGATTTATGAAAGGCTACCAGAGCATTAATATCAATATCTCCAACTCCATCCCCATATGTTAACATAAAATAAGGATCATCGCCAATATACTTTTTAATGCGACGTACTCTAGCTCCTGTCATTGCTTTAATACCTGTTTCTGCCAGAGTTATTTCCCAACCATCTTCATCATGGCTTGTTTCAGAAATTATTTGTTCTGATTTTTTTCCTAATTTTATTGTTATATCTGAACTTCTAACTTCATAATTCAAGAAAAAATCTTTAATAACTTCACTTTTGTATCCCATGCATAAAACAAAGTCATTGTAACCATAATGAGCATACGTTTTCATAATATGCCAGATTATAGGTTTTCCCCCAATTGGTATCATAGGCTTAGGTATGTCATCAGCGACATCTCGAATTCTTGTTCCGTATCCTCCACAGAGTATTACTGCTTTCATAGTATCTCTTTTATTTTATAGATAATTTATTAATATTAACTTTTAGTTTAAATAATCATAATTGTAATCTTTCCCAGATAATTGTTTTTTCTATGGTTTGGTTAAAATCTGAAGCTTCAAAACCAATCAGCGATTTCATAAATGATATGTCCAAACAAAAATCTTTAACATCTGTTAATTTTGAATCGAGATATTTTACTTCTAAATTCGGTAAATAAATCTTAATCGTATTTAAAATATCATTTAACTTATGTGATTTTCCCGAACCAATATTTATTGTTTTATTAACGCATTTTTGTTGTAATAAATTAAAAATAATTTTTACCAAATCATCAACAAATAGATAATCTTTTGATTGATTTCCATCACCCCAAACTTCAATAACCTGACCTCTCAAGGCTCGTCGGATCGCTATATTAATAATTCCTTGTTTTTCTGAGGTATGGAACTTCCCAAAGGGATTAGAAACTCTCAATATTAAGTAATTAATCCCATATTGTTTTTCGTACAATCGGAGATAATTTTCAATTGTTAATTTTACCACTCCATAAGAACTCAAAGGATAGCAAATTTCATTTTCAGAAATTAACTCCAAATTTTTCTCCCCATAAACAGCACCTCCAGAAGATAGATATACAATATTTTTACAATCAAAATCTTTCATCACATCTAACAATCCTATCGTCGCAATCAAATTACCATTAATATCTCCTATTATATTACTTCCTGATGATAATGGAGTTGTTGAAGTTGCACAATGAAAAACTTTTGTGAAATTCCATTTAGAAAACAAACTAATCAATCTATTTTTATCAGCATAATCACCTGTCACATATTCTACCCTGTCTTCAGAATTATTTTGATAACTTCGTGATAAGACAACAATTTTATAATCTAAAAACTGTTTATTTTTTAAAATATAATCTACTATATTTTTTCCTATAAATCCAGTGCCCCCAAGTAGTAGAATAGTTTCTTTAAATTGCATATAGTCGCTTATAAATTTTATTCAACACAATCCCATAAGTTTCTGGGCTATAGTCAACATATGTTTCTTTTGCATTAATCCCCATTTGATTTCTCAATTCTTTATCATTATACAAACGAAGAATTTCGATACCTAAATTGTGTGCAAAGGTTTCTATTTCATTTTTTATCAAGATACCATTAAAATTAGATTTTATAACTTGAGAAATACCGGCAAAATCTGTAGAAATAATTGCTTTTCCATATCCCAAAGCTGACAATATTACTAATGGCATATCCTCATCTTTTATTGAAGGTAATACAAATAAATCACTGGCCATAATAAAATCTTCGCTATTAGTGCGATAACCTAACAAAAAGATATTTGATGTTAATCCTAAATCATTAATATAATTCCTTAAAAACTCTTCATCTTCTCCATTTCCTATAAAAGCACAAAAGACTTTTTCTTTTGAAAGTAATTTTTTATCAAATAATTCTTTCAATGCTTCTACTAAATATTTTTGACCTTTTCTTTCAGATAAAAATGCAACCTCAACAATCAAGAAACTATCTTGAGGAATTTTAATTAATTCAAAAATTTCTGCTTTGTTCAATTTTGCATTTGGTAACGGTACACAATTATTTACTACCAATATTTTATCCGAATCAAAATTTCTTTTTTCAATTAATTGTTGTTTGGCTTTATATGATGCGTTTATAAAAAAAACAACATTTTTATTTATAAACGCATCATAGATCTTTTCTAAAAAAGTTTTACGCTTTCTTGCCTGATTATTAACCTGATAAATAACTTTTGTTCGAACTGTCAAATAATTAGCAACAACCATAATATTACAGCTTTTTGCAGCAGGATATCCTCCATTATTAACGTGAATAATTTCAGGCTTTACTTTTAATAGAAAATGCATTAATCTAATCAAATTCCATATAAAATAGAGTCCTACTTTTTCGATTAAATAAAATGGTATTTTAATTAGTTTTCGTACAAAGCCATTTTTAACAACATCATTTATCTTAAGAAATAAAGTTTCATTAGAAAGTAAAAATAGAGGATAATTATATTTGCGATCTAAAATATTTTCATTTCGAAGTCCTTCCTCATAATCTTTATGTTTTCTATAAGCAAATAATAATGTATTATTTTTATTCAAAAAATCATTTTTCAATAAGAATATCATTAATCGTTCACTTCCACCATAAACGTAACAATCACTAAAAATTAATATTTTCATAGTTTACCTTCCCAACCAATAGTTTTAAATATTTGCATTCTAAAATTTCGGGAACTAAAGAATTGAATTATAAATGCCATTATAATCAAACATCCCATAACTAAAGCCACGATTAATAAATTCATTTTTGATTTTTCGTGTGGCAAATAACTTCTAATAAAAAAAGCAGTCATAATTAAAATTAAAACCGGTAAAAACATTGGAACAAAAATTTTCTTAATTGCTGTAAGTAAATCTAATTCCAAGTAGATGATCATTAACCTTAACAAAAATAAAGCTGATACCAAAAAAGCAACCAATTTAAAAATTGCAAATGATTTAACTCCTAAAAAATTAACTGTAAAAACAATGCCAGTCCAAAAAACAAAAGGAAGTAACGCATTTACAAAATACAATACTTTTTGCTTTTCTTTGGCAATTAACATTGAATTAGTCGGATATGTCACAAATGCAAATATGTTGCATAATACTAAGCATTGTACGACTTCTATTGATTGTAAATAATCATTCCCAACCCAGGTAAGCACAATAGAACTTGATAAAATTGCTATTACAAGTATCGGAAAAACAACAACTGGGGCTAAAATTGATACAATTTGGAGGTAAAAAGATTTTAATGCATTTTCATCACCAATACCGACAAAATGATTAAAACGCACATTAAAAGGAGAAAAAAGAATTCCTAATATACTTCTAAAAAATGATAAAACAGTTAATCCTATTGCATAAATTGCTACTTGATTAGCTCCTAAAATTTTACCAATTGCAACAGAGTCAAGCTCATAATACAATATCCATGATATGGTTATAAACAAACTGGCAAAAGCTAAACCTTTTGTTTTTTTAAAAATTTCTTTGCTAAAACGTATCGAATAAAATAAAAACTTAAAATTATAATTGTATTTTTTTTTAGCAATATACAATGCGATTACTGTGATTACGAAATTGACAACCTGCGTAAATAAAAAATATCCAACAATATCATAATTGCCCTTTTTAAAAAACCATAAAACGGAAATAATTTTTATTATACTTCCTAAAATATTTGTTCGCTGAACAATAAAATCCTCCATCCGAATACCAAAAATCATTTGTAATAGACGTTGAAGTAAAGTTGTAGGTGTAAAAATTGCTAATATTAATAGCAATAAAGATGCTATCTTATGTTGCGTAGCAGTATTAATTCCTTTTACTAAAATCTCTGGTTGTTGACTGAGTATAAAAAATCCAACTGAAAATAAACCTAAAAAAATAAGTAAAATAAAAATAGAAAAACCAATAACTTTAATTTCATTAGCTTCATCTCCTTTAGCAAAATATTCTGCTGCATATTTTTGTCCGGCTCCCATAAATCCTAAATCTGCATAAGCAAGAAATATCGAAAAAGAGATACAAACGGAATAAATACCATAAATTGTAGGCTCAGACGTTAAATATGGAACAACAATAAACATCGACAGAAAATTTAAAACAAGTGAAACTCCCTGCCAAAAATAAATTTTAATGTAATTTTTTGTATAAGTATTTTGCACGTTTCTATTTTGTTTTTGTCTTTAATAAGTTTAGAACAGCATCCGTTTTAAATTCTTTACTGATGTAGTCATTCAAAATAGTTAAATCTACAAATACTTTTTTTGTTAATATTTCTTCTAGTTCTTCTTCTGATCTTGCTACAGGAACTTTCTTTTCACTTCTGTCAAATGGTGCGACTGGATAAAATCCATCAATTAAAGTATCCTCAATTAGTGGCTCATATACTACATAATTAACCCCTTCAATTAATGCTTCTAAAAAAGTAGTCGAGGTTCCGCCAATTACTAAACTTGAATTAGTTAATGATGTCTTTAAATCATCCGTATCAAAAACAAAAAAATCTTTTTCGATATATTTATGATACCAATCAATATTTTCACTCGGATGTGGTCTTAATCGTACTTTCTTCACGCCCAATTTCTCTAAGACTTTTTTAATTGATAACAGATAATAAATAAGATTACTACGATCTCCCACTATCAAACTATCACTAAACTGAGATCCGTTAAGCGATTTAGTAATAATAAGTATATTATCCAGTTCAAATCTTAAATTTTGGTCTAATGACAGACTGCTATATTTAGGATGTCCGTTTACAATAATTTTATCTGGATTTAGTCCTGCTTTTACAAAATTTTTTTTTATACTTTCTCCCCAGACTACTAAATAATCTGTTCTATTATAATCAATATCATTATAAATACCTGGTAGTCCATGTATGAAGTTAAAGGTTGGAAGATTTAATTCTTTAAAGACGTCTATTGCCATTTTTTCAAAGAATCCAATATCTTGTGGCAAAAAAAGCGCTTTAATATTATGCCTAACAACATATTCTTTAAAATCAAACTTATATCTTTTTGCTAATGAAATAAAATCTGGTTTTAGCAAATCTTTAAAATCACCTGCCAACTTATGATTTAACTCAAAAGTTTGCTTAAAAAATGAATATTCAAAATACTTTTGATTTTTACCAAATATCCAAGGTGGAGTAATAAGTAAATATTCATTTAGTTCTGAATTATTATTTAAATTAAAATATGCTGAAGATAAGATAACATCAATGTCTGTTTTCTTTTTAAAACAGGAAAATAAAAATGCATATATCTTGATTCCAAAATTGAATAACTTATCTTTTATTCTTTTTTTTAAATCTCTTTCATATTCATTTGGACTTTTAAACTGTGCCCCATATGAATATATCCTGTTATTTAGATTAAAGTGCAAATAATCAAAAAAGAGTTGATCATTCGCTTTTTCTTTATGTTCTTCATTCAAAAAATTCAACAATAAATTTCTTTTCATTGATCTATCTATCTTTAATTTTTTTTGCAGGTACTCCTATCATTATTGAATTATCCTGCACATCTTTTGTAACGACACTTCCCGCTGCAATAACAGATCCATTTGCAATTTTTACTCCTGGCAAAATCACACAATTTGCTCCAATCCAAACATCATCACCAATAAAAACATCTGTTCTGGTTTCATCCCAGCCTTGTCCATTAATATTTTCACCTTTTTTAATATTATGATTTGATGCAACAATTGTTACAAATTGCGAAATCAGGCAATTATTTCCAATTGTTATTTCTCCTCCCGCAGCCCTAATATTGTTAAACTCTCCAATTGAAGTATTTTTACCTATTTTCAGTAGTCCCTTTTTACTAGAATGCCCAGAATTAATGGCATAAATAACAGTGAATGCTCCAATTACAACATCATTTGAAATATTTAAATTCTCTTTATTGTAATACAATTTAACTGTATTATCGATTATTATATTCTTTTTGCTTAAGGCTCTATACTTAAAAATAAAAAATAAAATTTTATGATAAATTGATCCCAAAATATTTTTAATAACCTTCATAATTGGTTTAAATTCTTAATCTATATTCTTATTATTCAATCTTTCACCTTTTGTCAAATCTACATTAATTACTTTCCCCAAAATATCGTTAAAATACTTAGGATGTAAGCCAAAACCAGGTCTAATGGATCGAACATTTTCCTCTGTTATTACGTCTCCAACTTTCATATCTTCCACAACATATAACGATCTTGAAAAATCTTTTCCTTTTGCCTGTTTTTCTGTTAAAGTGTAATCTACTACACCTATAGCACTTTCAGCTTCTCGAACTGCTTTTACCATTTCTGTAAATTCTTCTTCGTTCATAGAAAATGAAGCATCTGGTCCACCAATTGCTCTGTCTAAAATAAAATGTTTTTCTATAATTTTTGCACCAAAACAGGTTGCAACAATAGGAACTGTAACTCCCATAGTATGGTCAGATAATCCGCTTATAACTCCATATCTTTCAGATAAATCTTTTACCATACACATATTTGCCTCATTTATTGGAGCTGGATAACTTGACGTACATTTTAACAATGCCAAATCATTATTCCCCATTCTTCGACATGCCTCTAAAGCTAATTCGATATCCTCTTGCTCAGCAATACCTGTAGAAAGAATAATAGGTTTTCCTTTCGAAGCAACATACTCAATCAAAGGTATATCTGTAATTTCAAATGAAGCAATTTTATATGCGGGAACGTTCAACTCTTCAAGAAAATCAACAGCCGTTTTATCAAATGGCGAAGAAAAACAAATCAATCCTTGTTTTTCGGCTTCAAGAAACAATTCTTTATGCCATTCCCATGGAGTATATGCCTCTTGGTAAAGTTTATGCAAATTTTGACCATCCCATATCGTACCTTTAATTATAAAATCATCTTTATCACAATCTATAGTCATTGTCTCAGCCGTATATGTTTGCAGCTTTATACAGTTCGCACCTGCACGCTTTGCTGCTCTAATAGTTTCTAATGCTGTTTCAAGACTACCATTATGATTTGCAGATAATTCAGCAATTATAAAAACTGGTGATTCACTATTTATTTCTATATTTCCTAATTTCATTTTCTAATTAATTTATTGATCTTACTAAACAAAAGGCTTCTGCGAAATTAGTCCCAATTGTAATTCCCCATCTTTGAGCTTGAATTTTCAATGCTTCTGGAGAACGAGGATGAGGATATTCTCGACGTTCAAATTCATAGCTTTCCATCCCCTTAATCTTTGCATTCAAATCACTTTCTGATACACTAAAAAATAAATTTGGCAAAAACTGACGTGGATCAGTTGGCGATCTCCACTCAGTACCAGAAGGAGTTTCAAAAGTTATAATAGTCTTAACTTTTTCGTCTTTCATTGGTCTACAAGCTGTAATTATAGACTCAAAAGTTCGCTGATGATCCACATTTACATCTCCTCCATGATGAGTAAAAATTACTTCTGGATTGAATTGTTTTTTCTCTTTTTCAACAGTCTTAATAATATCTAATAACGCTACTGAATCAAATCGATTATCAGGAAAATCATAAATACTAGTACTATGATAACCTATGGCCAATTGTGCTTTTTTTATATTATCTCTGTGAATTGCAAGTTCCCTTTCCCATGCTTTAATATCTCTACTATCCGCACGAGATGTTATTCCTTCTCCAAGAATAACGACATGAGTCTGTACATTATATTCATTTATTAATTTGTGAAATGTGGCACCCAATCCTAATAATTCATCATCAGGATGGGCAACAACAATCATTATTTTTTTATTTCTTAAAAATTCTAACATTGGCAGTAATTATTTTTTCAGTTTCATTAAAAATAGCTTTATCAAATTCAAACTTTAAACTGTCATTTTCAATAAAGGCTTTTGGATAACCTTCACAATCCAACATCCTTATATAATCATAAGTTTCTTCTAGGCTTGTCAATTCAATTATATTACTATCTTCTGGCTTTCTTCTTGTGAATTCTGTAACTTCACCAAATTGAGGGGTTGCAATTAGCTCCTTTTGTATAATATCAAAAATCATTTCCCTTATTATTAGAGAAGCTCTGGAAAATATTTCTTCAGCAGTCCCGTATAATTCAAGCGATTCTTTTAGATAAATATCTCCAGTGTCAAGGCCTTCTTCAACTCTTAAAGCTGATATTTTTGTTGATTTGTATCCTCTAACAATCAAATTTTGCAAAGGACTACCTCCTCTTCCGAAGGGTAAATCAGTCATATGAAATACTATACATTCATATTTCTCGTAAATTTCTTTTGGAATAATATGCGACCAGTGAGGAATAAAAATTTTAGATGGTTTAAATTTTTCTAAATTATCTAAATTAAAATCGCTTTTT
Source organism: Flavobacterium sp. CFS9 (assembly GCF_041154745.1). Taxonomy (NCBI): domain Bacteria; kingdom Pseudomonadati; phylum Bacteroidota; class Flavobacteriia; order Flavobacteriales; family Flavobacteriaceae; genus Flavobacterium; species Flavobacterium sp. CFS9. Next base: position 1,134,425 of record NZ_AP031573.1, read on the forward strand.
GAATCAATCAATAACCAATTTTCATTATTAAATGACTTTTTTAGATCATTAAAAAGATCTTTATGCCAGCTTTTTTCTGACAGAACAATATAGTTATTCATAATCTCTTTTAATTTTAGTACTCAAAAAATAAAAAATCTTCATTATCTGATTTCAAAGTTTTGAATCCTAAATGAGTAAAAACTTTCGCAGAAGGGTAATTTTCTTTTTTTACTGTGGCTTTAAATTTAAAATTAAATTTATTCAAAAGATGTTTGACAATTTCTTTTCCCAAACCTTGACCTCTATAAATATGATCAATCGAATAATCAATTTGCCACTGTGAACCAACTTTATCAATTCTAATTTGTCCAAAACATTTATTCTTATTACTTAGTATAAATATTTTTGTTTCTGAATCATTTATCTTTTTTTTAAACCAAGCTAAATGATTTTCCCAGATAATTTGGTCTTGTACAATAGAGTTCTTACGAACATCTTGATCATTGGCCCAAATAAATAACAATTCAACATCATCTTCATTAGCCTCTCTTAAAAACAATTCATCTTTAACTATACTACTATCGAATTTACTATGTATAACGACATCAATAAAACCACCATCAAAAAAGCAATGTTCTGTCAAAACTGCCTCTTTCTTATACCCCTTATCTTCAAGCATTTCATATAAATGAGGTCTTAGGTCAAATGCATAAGTATATATCTTATGAAGGTTTATTTCATTAAAAGCAAAAGTTTCAATTAACCCTAAATAAATGCTCCAATATCTTTTAAAATTATTCTTTTGTAATTCGGTATTCATTACAAAAGAGATTTCAGCATTTTTATCATTCCAATTAATATGGACCAATCCTCCATAACCAATGCAAATCTCATTCTCCAAAAAAGAAAACAAAATTTGATCTGGTTTACTTTGATCAAAAAGCTTTGCAACTATATTTTCAAAATAATAATTTTGATCATCAATAGTTAACAGTTTAACTTGACGCAAATGATAGATTTGTTCATTACGCCACTTCATAATGTCCATACGATCCTCAAACCGAATCGGAACAATCGAATAATTATCGTCTGAAAATATTTGTTTCTGAAATGCCTTATATGAATTCATCTTTATCATTTAATTCAATCTTTTAAAGCCACCATGGCATACGGGGCCGTTTAAAAGATCTTGAATTTTCAAATCTCCTTTCTCACACTTTGATATTGAACTATACACTTCATCAAGAGCATTAAAATAGGATTCTAAATGAGCCTCTGTTTGTGCTGTTGATGCATAAAAGTTAGTACTTGCTAAAAATCCTTTATCCAACATTTCCTGAGCAATAAATGTTTTATAGGAAAGAGCATCAGGGCTATTAAAGCTGTAAGTACTCAAAGCTGGAATTCCAGAAATAGAAATGTTTAATTTATATGAATCGGCCAATCTCTGCCAACCGTTACGCATTTTATTCCCAGTTGCTGTAATGATTTCCCAAGATTTTACTTCTTCCATCACTTTTAACGTAGCTAAGGCTGCTGTTGATCCAATTCTTTCAGTCCAAAATGTACTACTAATAAAAGTATTTTGGGCAGCTTCCATAACTTCTCTTTTACCTACAACAGCAGTTAGAGCATATCCGTTTCCAATTGTTTTTCCATACATTGCAATATCAGGTTCAACTCCAAATTTTTGATAAATTCCCCCAAAAGTTTCCCTAAATCCAGAGGTACATTCATCAAAGATTAAAACAATATTTCTTTCTGTTGCAAGATTTCTAACTTTCTGTAAAAAATTATCTTCTGGTCCAAAATTTCTGAGAACTTCCATTTTGATTACACCAATTTCATTGTTATTAACTATTGAAAGTAATTCCTCGAAATTGTTATAATTAAATGGATAAACAGTATCTTTTAAATTTTTCGGCACTCCTTTAGGGCTTAAACCTGCAAGCAAATGTCCAGATAAATCATCACCACCATCATTATGATTTGCTGACAAATACCAATCATGCCATCCGTGGTAACCACAAATAGCTACTTTATCTTTACCAGAAGCTGCACGAGCTATACGAATTGCTATTGAATTTGCTTCACCACCACTCCTAGCAAAACGGACCATATCAGCCCATGGATTTAATTCAACTAATTTTTCAGCTAAATAAACTTCCTCAGGACAATTAAGAGTCGTCATGTTTCCTTTTTTTACAGTTTCCAAAACGGCATTATCAACTTCATCATTACCATATCCAAGTGTATTGGTTCCAATACCCATTATTGACATATCTAAAAGTTCTTTTCCGTCTAAATCCCATATTTTACAACCTTTTGCTTTTGAAAAATAAGATGGCCATAAATCTGGTAAAAACATTTCCGGTCTTTTAGATAACAACATTGTACCACCTGGTATTAATGTTTTAGCTTTCTTATATAATTCTTGTCCTGTTCCCATTATATATCTTTTTTTAATGACTTTAATAATCCTTCGTTTCTTATAATTTCACCATTTATTCTGGTCAAATCATTTTCAATAATGTAATTCGTATATTCACTCCAAGATTTATCTGTGCCTAATTCCTTTACAAGTATTTCAATTAAATCAAAATCTCTCTTTTCATCAACAGTCATTCTAATATTAGAAAAATCTGAATTACAAGCATAATTAATAGACGAAAATAAATGTCCACCATTAAAATCTGAGTTATTTCTAATATAAGGTGTAACATGTTCTCTTTCAGAAAGCAATTTAGCTTCTTTCCATGCTTTTTCTAATGCTGAAAATTTAAATACTTCTATATCCTGTCCATCTGGAAAATTTTCTATTAAAATATTTGAACCATAGTCTTTATCATTTTCTTGCACAAATGATATCACTTTATCAACCAAATTTGGATCTATAAGTGGACAGTCCGATGTTACACGCACAATCCAATCAGGTTTATCAATCTTTACTGACTGATAAAATCTATCTAGTACATCAGATTCAGACCCTCTAAAGGATTCATATCCCCATTCTCTGGCTTTATTGTAAATTATAGCATCCGCATCAACAATAGTTGTAGCAACAATTATTTTAGAAACTTTAGAGCTTTTTTTTAATCTATCCAGGTGAATTTGAAGTAATGATTCCCCATTTATTTCCTTTAACACTTTTCCAGGCAGTCTTGTACTTCCTAATCTAGCCTGTGTAATTAATATTGTTTTTATTTCCATAAGGATGGATTTAGCAAATCTAAATCTTTAACTTTTATAGCATTGATTTTATCTAAAAGATCTTGATTCAGATTATAATTTAGAGCATTTAAATTATCTGTAAGTTGTTCTGGAGAATCTACTCCAATTAAAACTTCATCAATTAATTTATTATTTAGACAATAGCTTAACGCTAGACTGGAAAGATTAATATTTTCAAGTTTAGCAAAATCTTTAATAGCAAGTAATTCTGATGATAGTTTTTGAGAGATAATGTTATCAAAGTTTTCTTTAAAAAATAATCCTTGCAAAAAAGCAGATCTTGTATGAATTATTTTTCCTTTTTTCTTTAAAGCTTCCATTACTCCACCACGTATTGAAGTATTATCGAGTAAATTAAATGGCATCTGTACAACTGTTATGCTATCATCTGACAATAATGATTCTATTTGTTCATTTGTATAAACAGAGACTCCGATATGATTAATAATTCCAATCTTTTTAAATTCATTTAAAACCGAAATACATTCTTTATTATTTAAGTATGACTCAAACGAATGAAACATTAAAACATCTAAAAATTTTACGTGTAATTCCTCCAAATAAGTGTTTACTTTATATTCAATATCTTTAATATCACCGTGAGGAATCTTAGTAATGATATTAAATATTAAATTGGGGTTTAATTTATGAAAATCGCCTATAACCTTATGAGCATCTCCATAAGCTTCCGCTGTATCTAAAGTACGAACACCCAAATCAAAAGCCTTATTTAAGATCTGACAACTAGTTTCAAAACTTAATTTACCGTTGGTATTATTAATACCATAATTTAGGCCCATTTGAACCGTTCCTAATATTAATTTATTATTCAATTTACAAAATATTAAAAATCTGTATTTTATTACCTACTTATAGCTGGCATTAATATCTTTTTTGAGTAATGAGATAACTATATTTATCAAAATAATTATCTGTTGCATCCAGTATTTTTCTGAATGATTCCAGATATATTTATCAAGAAGGTAATATAGTTTTGAGGAAGTAAAAATTTCATCATAGTTTTGCTTAAATGAAAACGTAGTAAACTCATTAATATACTTGTATATATTTCTAAAAGATTTTTCCAATAAAAAATCAACAATTACAGGAATTTCCCTATTTTTTTTTAAAACTCTATCGATTTCAGAAATAACTTTAAACAAAATATCTCGATCTATAACATAAAAACAAATCCAACGATGACTATATCAATAAATTTATCTTCAAAGGCATATAATTTATCTCCCGTGCCATGTATAAAATATACATCAGAAAAATGTTCTACCTCATACTTTATAGCATTCTTGAAGGATCAATTCCATAAACCTCACAACTACTATAGATAGACTTTAAAGCATTTATTCGATATCCTGCTGAAAATCCAATTTAAAGAATTTTATCCGGATTAAGATTATATTCTTTTATCAGAGTAATAACCCGGTCACGTTGAAAGGTATATTTTTCAATAACTTAGCGATTTCTTACAAACCAAGCATATGCCTTACTAGCAAGAAACGATTCTTTCTGATTATTTTTATTCAAAATAAGAGTTTATAATCTTTATTACAAATTCTTGTTCTTCCTCTGTTAATGTTGGATACATCGGTAAACTGATGCAATCTTTATAATACTGTTCAGCAAATGGCATATCACCTTCTTTCCATCCAAATTGCTTATAATATGGCATAAGATGACATGGAATATAATGAATCTGAGCAAATATGTTATTTTTTCTAAGATAATTATAAAGTCCTAATCTATCATCAACTTCAATTATATATAAATGATAAGCATGTCCTTCTACTACACCAGATTGTCCTTTAATGAAACTTTTATTAATGAAAGCTTTATTGTAATTTGTTGCAATTTCACGTCTTTTTGCAATCCCATCATTAGCTCTTTCTAGTTGACTTAATCCTAATGCAGCTTGAAAGTCGGTTAATCGATAGTTAAATCCTAAGGTCTGCATTTCCATATACCAGGAAGGATAAACTATTTCTTCTGTTTCAAATCCATTAGCAAATTTTGTAGAATTAACATATTCTCCTTCATTTTTTGTAATTCCATGTGTACGCAGGGCTAGAAGTTTTTTATACAACTTTTCATCATTAGTTGTAATCATACCACCTTCACCACATGCAATGTGTTTTACAGGATGAAAAGAAAATATTGCCAGATCAGCAAAATTACCATTTCCGCAATTTTCTAGTATATTCTTAGAATTTAAAAATGCTCCGCCTGGTGCATGACAAGCATCTTCAATAATCCATAAGCCAAATTCATCAGCTAATTTTCTAAAAGCTTCCAGATCTACCGCTCTTCCGGCAAAATCAACAGGAATAATCCCTTTGTATGTTCCTTTTGGAGAAGACTCCAATAACGATCTAACTTTATTGATATCTAAAAGATAAGTATTTGGATCAATATCAGAAAATATCACTTCTCCTCCACAATACCGAACACAATTTGCAGATGCTGCAAAAGTAATAGGTGTAGTAATTACTTTATCGCCTTCCTTAACACCTAAAGCTAATGCACATAGATGCAAAGCTGCAGTCCCATTAGAAACTGCCACTGCAAATTTACTTCCGATATAATTTGCAAATGCATGCTCAAACTCAGATATTTTTGGTCCTTGTGTTAAATACTCAGATTTTAATGCTTCAATTACAACATTAATATCTTCTTCAGTAATATTTTGACGACCGTATGGTATGATATTCTGTCCCATTATATTTCAAAAGTTGGGTCTAAATGTTCTTTTATTAAAGTTCTCAAAGTATCTACCGTTTCCCATTCGGTATTTGTTCCTGAATTATAATTAAATCCTGGTTCCACTAATTTAGCATTAAATTTATCAACAAAATCACTTATATTAAAAGTAGGAACAGTAGGTAATATCGTATAATATTTTCCTAAATCATAAGTATAAAATGCATCTGAAGATGTGATCATTTCCTCATGAATTTTTTCACCAGGCCTAATTCCAACAATATCCAAAGAACACTCGGGAGCAACTGCTTTAGCCACATCAACAATATTATAAGATGGAATTTTTGGGATAAAGATTTCTCCTCCCCATGCATGCTCAATGGCATGCATCACCATGTCAACTCCTCCTTGAAGAGAGATATTAAATCTTGTCATTGTTGTGTCTGTAATAGGTAATTTTCCTTCAGATTTCTTCTTCATGAAGAATGGAATTACTGAACCATTAGATCCCATTACATTACCATAGCGTACGACTGAAAATTTAATCGGATTCTCTCCCTTTATATTATTAGCTGCAACAAACAATTTATCGGAGGTTAGTTTTGTTGCACCATACAAATTAATAGGAGCACATGCTTTATCAGTTGACAGAGCAACTACATTTTTGACACTTGTTTGCAGGGCGGCATAAATTACATTTTGTGCCCCGCCAATATTAGTTTTAATACATTCGTCTGGATTATATTCCGCTAAATGGACATGTTTCATAGCGGCAGCATGAATAACAATATCAACACCTTGAAAAGCTCTTACCAATCTTTCTTGATCTCTTACATCACCAAGAAAAAAACGTATTTGAGGATAATCTTTCTCCAAATATTCCTGAGCCATCTGAAATTGTTTTTGCTCATCTCTAGAAAGAATTATAAGTTTTTTTATATTAGGATGATTTTTAAAAATATGTGCAGTCAGTGCTTTCCCTAAAGAACCTGTACCTCCTGTAATCAAAATTGTTTTATTTTCAAGATTCATTTTATCTACTTTTTTATGATATAATTTAAAAAATATATTTTTACATTATTAGTTTTAACTAGTATACTTGTTGTGGATAGTTTTACTTATGACAATAACTGTCTTAATAGTCTTCTTATCACCAAAAACAATGAGACCAAAAAGCCCGCTAAAAAACCACCAAAAACAATTCCCTTAGCCTTTCCTAAACGTTCCTTATTTAAAGGTAAAATCGGTCTGTCAATTACCTGAATTAAAGGAGTTTCCTTTCTCAAAGTTACTTTTGCCAGTTCGCATTGTTTAACCAACTCTGTAAGTATTGCAGTATTTGCCTGAACATCTACCTGTCTTCTTGCAGAAGGGGCTCTCCTAACATTTAAGGCTGGATTTAAATTAAAAGTATTATCATTAGCAACCGCTACACCAGTAATTGCACCATTTAATTCAGAACGAACAGAATCCGTTTGCCTCTCTAAAATTTTCATATTCATACGAGCCTTTTTACTTTTAGTCTCGATATAAAATTCACCTACTTGTTTTGCAAGAGCCTCAGTAAAGTATAATGAAAACAATTCGTTATCTGACTTTACATCCATTGTAATAATTGAGATCTTTTTATCTTTTTGTGCTACGGTTAAGTGATTATTAGACAAATCCTTATAAATCACTCCCAAAATACTATCATGTGCACGTGTAAATAGCTTACGATTAGTCTCTGGCAAAAATTGAAGCTTCTTTAATTTAGGTATTTCGTTCCACTTTTCTCTCCATTCACTATTTTGAATATACATTTCTGCTAACGAAATTCTTTTTCCATTTATTAAAACTGGACTAAGCAATGTTTTTTCAACCATTGCTCTAGATTTAAACAATTCCGTCAAATTAGAACCAGTAAAAATACTTCCTCCACCACCTCCAATATCAATTCCAAGCGAACTTGCTAAACCCATTGCTCCTCCTAATCCTCCAGATGGTTTTTCATCTTCTAACGCAAAGGTTAAAGTAGCCGTGTAAGCTGGTTTCTTAATTAAAGAATATGAAAGTCCAAGCACAGATCCAATTATTCCGGCTATAATGATAATTTTCCATTTAGAAAGCAAATAATGATACCATTCGACAATTTTTTGAATCAATTCCTTTAAAGTGACTTCATCATTAACATTCGATTCTTTTTCCATTTAAAATCTATTTAAAAGCTGTAACAATTAATAACGCTAAACTAGAAATCACACTTCCAATTCCAACCCATTCTCCAGCTGTCATTTTTTTAGTTTGTGGTTTTTCCGGAACTACAATTTGTGAATCAGGTTCTACACTAGGATAGGATCTGAAAAACAAAAATGATGTCGTTACAGAAGCTTTCCCATTAGGGTAAATAATATAAGCTTTCTTTTTCCATCCTTTACTATCCACTCCTCCAACTGAGTTTATATAATATTTAAACCCTTTTCCTTTTCTATATGGAATCTCAGAAGTTAGTAAAACATTGCCTGTCACTTTTACACCTTCATTATAAACGGCAACTTCAATCTCATCTCCTGGAAACAAAGTAACGTTTGAATAATGATTTTTATCTTTTACGATCTTCTCCCAATTTACAGGAATAGTCGCGAATTTTAATTCATCTCTAAGTTTTTTCGACAATTTAGAACTGAGAGTATCTTTATCTTTTAAATTTAAACCTTCTTGTTTTGGTTTTAGCGCTTCTTCTTCCGCAGTAAGTTTTTTATCCAAATTAAGGTTTACAGACTCTAACTGTTCAATTTGCTCTTGCTTAATCGGTCTTTTTATTTTCATACCATCCAGATTTGCAATTGAGGTCAAACCTCCCGCTCTCATCACAACGTTGTAAACAGTTTCTTTTTTATTTGCCAGAACATATTTACCAGGATAGGTAACAGCTCCACTTACCTTAACCATTTCAGGTTTTTCATAGACCGCCATTTTACGTATATTGATGACATCGAAAGGTTTTAATACAAAATTCTTAATCTGTTCGTTATTATTAGCTGTGATTTCAAGTTCAACCAGTTCAATTCTCTTTGGATCGGCATCATCAATCACATCAGATTTTACCATTCGGGCTATTTCAACTCTTTTTGATGCAGATCCAGTCAAACCACCAACTTGTACTACAAGATCATTTAAAGTTAAATTTTCAAAGTATTCATACTCTCCTGGTTTTTTAACTTCCCCATCAATTGTTACTTTATACTCTTCTCTGAATTCCAAAATAGAATATACTGTTACAATATCTTCTCTTCTAAGTTCTATATCTGCATTCAAATCTCCGGATAGAGCAGCACTTAAATCTACATTAACAATTTCAGTTGTTAAATCGGTCTTCAAACGAATAATTCGTGCTCTTTTAGTATAAGCATCTTCCTTAAGCCCTTCCGCTCTTGTGATAAGATCTGAAATTCTCATTCCTTCACTATAAGAATAATAATCCGGTCTGAAAACAGCTCCTTCAATTTTAATACGATTTTCAAATCGGTTCAAGATTTTTGTAACTTTAAATACATCTCCTGATTGCGGAACATAGGAACCATATTCACTTTCGTTGATATCGTGAACTTTAAATTCCTTTCCTGTTTTCTGAAGTACATTTACTGATGCAGTATAAGCAAACTCATTAAAACCTGAGGCAAAATTCAAAAGATCAGAAAATTTTTCTCCTTTTTTCATCTCGAAAATCCCTGGTCGTTTCACCTCTCCTTCAACTACTACTCTTTGGGTGTAAGCAGGGATTCTAATAACATCATTATCCTTTAAACTCACGTTATCAGATTGATCCCCTTTTACCAGAAACTTGTAAATATCAACATTTTTATAAACTTTGTTATTTCGAATCAATTCAATATTTCTATAACTGCCATTCTTACCCGGACCTCCCGCTAAATGAAGTGCGTTATATACAGAGGCAAGAGAGGAAATAGAATAGTTACCCGGTTGCTTCCCTCCAACAATCGTTACTTTAATTGTTCTAATATCGCCCAAACTAACACTAACCTGAGATTGTCCAGATCGCACCGTACTGTAAACTCTTGCAATCGCTGCTTTTATTCTTTGTGAAGCAGCCTCGATTGACATTCCTGACACTGCTATTTGTCCAACATTTTGAATTGAAATTTTACCTTCAAAATTAACCGGAACAGTATCATCAAACTGTTGAATGCCATATATACTGATTTCTAACTTATCCCCTGGCCCTAAAATATAATTTACCGGTGTTGCCATTTTCAAATCCGGTTCAAAATTTAAAGTTGGGTTATCAAACAATTCGGATCCAAAAATCAAAGCGTTTAATGAATCTTTTATTTTTTCGTTTCTAATCTTCTCCTGTTTTCTTCCAAACTCAGAATCCTTATCAAACTCATTTGACTTATCGTCTTTCTTTTTATCCTTATCTTTAGAGTTCTTATCTTTGTCTTTACCATTCTTTTTCTCGTACTCCGTTACTCTCGTTCGTAATTTATCGAACTCACTTTGACTCATCCCTTTTGATAAAGCCATAGACTGAACATCGTTGATGGTAGCATTATTGCTCTTTAACTGAGCAACAATTTTGCCTATTTCGTCATCAGATAAATAATCCACTTTTACTGTACTTAAATCTTTCGACTTTATTATATCCTGAGCATTTGCATTAAAAGACGCTAGCAAAATAAAAAACAAAGCAAGAACGTATATTATCTTTTTCATATTTGAGTTAAAATTTAACCTTAAATTTGGTTGAAACGAAATGTTTCTTTTAGGAGTATTGTTTTTGATAGTAATCCTTATAAGAACCGGAAGTCACATTTTGCAGCCATTCTTCATTATTCAGATACCAATTAATCGTTTTTTCTAAGCCTTCTTCGAAAGTCACCGAAGGTTTCCATCCCAATTCTTTATTAATTTTTGATGCATCTATGGCATAACGCAAATCATGTCCCGGCCTATCTTTCACATAAGTAATTAATTCTTGTGAAGTCCCTTCTGATCTACCCAGCTTCTGGTCCATAATCTGGCATAATAATTTAACCAGATCTATATTTTTCCACTCATTAAAACCTCCAATATTATACGTTTCATGATTTTTACCTTCGTGAAAAACCAAGTCTATTGCAATAGCATGGTCTTCCACAAATAACCAATCACGTGTATAATTACCATCCCCGTAAACGGGTAATGGCTTATTATTTATGATATTATTTATAAAAAGAGGTATCAATTTCTCTGGAAAATGATAGGATCCATAATTATTAGAGCAATTAGTCAAAACATAAGGTAAACCATAAGTTTCTCCATAAGCTCTCACAAAATGATCTGAACTTGCCTTAGAAGCAGAATAAGGAGAATTAGGGTCGTAAGAAGTGCTTTCAGTAAAAAGTCCTTCTGCTCCAAGTGAGCCATAAACCTCGTCCGTACTAATATGGTAAAAACGTTTTCCTTCAAAATTTCCTTTCCATTGATTCTTTGCTGCGTTTAATAAATTCATTGTTCCAATCACATTGGTTTTAACGAAAGCTAATGGATCTTCAATCGAACGATCCACATGAGATTCCGCAGCTAAATGCAAAACGCCTTCAAAATTATGTTCTGAAAAAAGTTCATTTATAAAAGTTTCATCTACAATATCTCCTTTTACAAATGTATAGTTAGACTTATCCTCAATATCTTTAATATTCTCCAAATTTCCGGCATAAGTCAGCGCATCCAAATTAAAGATCTGATATTCTGGGTATTTATTTACAAAACGTCTTACTACATGTGAACCAATAAAACCGGCGCCGCCAGTTACAAGAATTTTCTTCATTTTGCTTTCCATTTAATTTAACAATTTTGAATTTTGTCTTTCTAATTCGCAATATAAATCTTTTACATCCTGCGAACTTTCCTTTTGTAGGATCAGGTTTGCAGTACTTGTATAGACAAAAATGGTGTTTTTTAATCCTAAAAATGCAGTATATTTTTCGGTACCAATAACCATATTCCCATTATCATCCACAGAATGCCCTCTTGAAACCAAATAATCATAAACGGATTCAAACGAACCTAAGTCCGACCATGAAAATGCTGCAGGAACTACTTTTATTTTCTTACTGCGTTCCATAACAGCATAATCGATACTTATAGATGGGATTTCTAAAGACAAATCTAAATCTAAAAAACCCTCTTTGTTAGCTTCCCAAACAGCTTTAGATTTCTCAAAAACGTCCGGTTGAAATTGTTTTAATTCCTCTAAAAGAACTCCGGCTTTAAAACAAAACATACCGCTATTCCATAGAAAATTACCTCTTGCGATGAAATTTTTAGCAGTTGTTTCGTTTGGTTTTTCACGAAATGAAACTACTTTATCACCTTTTGATTCAATGTAACCGTATCCTGTTTCTGGTTTCGTTGGAATAATCCCAAAAGTTACTATAAAACCCTCTTTAGCTTTTACAATAGCTTCATCTATAGCTTTATTGTAATCTTCCATCTTTTCAATAATATGATCAGATGGGGTTACAATTAAAATATCATCAGGATCACAAGCAAATGCAGCAAAAGCAATTGCCGCAGCGGTATTTCGGGGAGTCGCTTCAACAATATTAACATACTCTCTTTTAGACTTATCCATTACTTTGGCACTAAGAGTGTGATTGTCTACATTACCAACAACCATCACTTTATCAGCTAAATGATTATTGCGATCCACTGTCAATTCAAATAAAGACTTTCCTTCAAACATCTCCAAATATTGCTTTGGTTGACTTTTTCTGGATAATGGCCAAAGTCTGCTGCCGATACCACCTGTCAAAATAACATGTATGATTGAATTATTTACTTCCATTTTTCTTTAAATAAAAAAAGCCTTCTTACTATAGCCTGTTATCAGCTAAAGTACCTAAGACTCCCTTTACATCGTATAATAAACTATTTTCTTTCTGCAACTCTGAAAAATCCAGTTTTAAAAATTCAGCATGTGCTACTCCAAGTACAACCGCATCGAATTTTTCTTTTGGTACAGAATTAATAGTTTGTAATTTGTATTCTTTTTTAACTTCCTCTATACTGGCTAAAGGATCATATAATGTGACTGCAATTCCATATTCTTTTAACGCTTTGATTACATCAACAATCTTTGTATTTCTAACATCCGGACAATTTTCTTTGAAAGTAATTCCAAGCATTAACAAATTAGCTCCATTAACAGAAATTCCTTTTTTGATCATCAGTTTTACCACCTGAGCGGCTACATACTCTCCCATGCTGTCGTTTAAACGTCGTCCTGCCAAAATTATTTCAGGATGGTATCCGAATTCTTGAGCTCTTTGCGCCAGATAATAAGGATCTACACCAATGCAGTGTCCTCCAACCAATCCTGGCTTGAAGGGTAAAAAATTCCATTTTGTTGCAGCTGCCGCCAATACCTCTTGAGTATCGATATCCATAAGGTTGAATATCTTGGCTAGCTCATTTACAAAGGCAATATTAATATCTCGTTGTGAATTTTCTATAACTTTAGCTGCCTCCGCCACTTTTATTGAAGGTGCCAAATGTGTTCCGGCAGTAATTACAGATTTATAAAGAGCATCAACTTTTTGGCCAATCTCTGGGGTTGAACCTGAGGTTACTTTAAGAATTTTCTCGACGGTATGTTCCTTATCTCCAGGGTTTATCCTTTCAGGTGAGTATCCTGCAAAAAAATCTTCATTAAATTTTAACCCAGAAACTTTTTCTAAAACCGGCACACACTCTTCCTCCGTTACACCAGGGTATACAGTCGATTCGTAAATAACAATATCCCCTCTTTTTAATACTTTACCAACTGTTTCACTCGATTTGTATAAAGGAGTCAAATCAGGTCGATTATTTTTATCTACCGGAGTAGGTACAGTTATCACAAAATAATTACAGTCTGCGATATCATTTATAGAAGTTGTACAAAACAACCCTTGTTTATCATCAGAATTATTGATTAAAACCTTTTGTAAGGTTTCGTCATCTATTTCCAATGTAGTATCTGTACCTGATTTTAAAGAAGCAACTCGCCCTTCATTGATATCAAAACCTACAACGGCAAATTTTGTGGCAAATAATCTGGCCAAAGGTAAACCAACATAACCTAAGCCTATAACGGCTATCTTTATGTTTTCATCCAATTTGTATTCTTTTTTATCCACTACAGTCATTTCAATTCACGGCTCCGCCCTTCTGAGTCACAAAATTTTGCCCCAGACACCCCACATTTATTTTCGGCAAATATAGTATATTAACTCAATTTAATCAATACGGTTTCCCGTAATACCCAAAAAAACGGACTATTAAAAAAAACTTAATCCAACAATCCTCTATCAATCAGCATGCAAAAAACTATATTATAAAAAAAACAGAGAAATAAAATCTCAAATTAAAGAATTTTACCCTCTGTTTTAACTGAAATAGTTAAACTATAACTAATTTATTTGTATTTTATTTTAAGCACACATCCCAAAGATTCTAAAACCAATATATAATGTGTATTTGACACTTCCTGAACTATCGCTTCCTGATTACTAAAAGCTCCTGATTCTATTTTAATTCGATCTCCAGCCTGAATTGAAGTCACTGATATATCGCTTATATTTGGGGCTCTCAGACTTGCTTTTATACTATTAATTTCTTCATCGCGAACAATGGCCGGTTTCCCCAACCAAAATAAATAACGAACTACCCCGGCTGTCTGAAAAACTGAATTTCGATCAATATCTTTCAATTGAACGAATACGTAAGAATTAAAAAGGGGAACTTCAACTTTCTTTTTTCTATCTGACCATTCTTTAACCTGAATAATTAATGGACAATAACACTCAATCCCCATTTGAATCAGTCTATCCGCAACTTTCTTCTCCCATTTCGGTTTTGTATAAACAACATACCAATTCATAATTTTCCTTTACAATGAATAAAATCTCCAACACCCTCACTTTCTTATTTTCTAGTGAATTTCAACTCAATATCTGTTTCAATCAGGAACCAATTCCATTATAAATAAAACCAATTGCCTCTAGTTTTTTCGCATCCAGGATATTTCTGCCATCGAAAAGAAAGGCTGGTTTATGCATAGAATCATATATCTTTTGCCAGTCGTACGTTGTAAATTCATCCCATTCTGTTAAAACAGCAATTGCATGGGCATCTTTACAAGCATCGTAAGCGTTGGCAAACGTTGAAACTGTAGCATGGTTCTCTTCCGCCGATCTAGTTTCTAAATAATTTAAATCATTTAATATCTTGATCTTTGAAACTTTCGGATCGTAAACTGTAATCTTTGCCTGCTCATTAATCAAATCATCAGCTACATAAATTGCGGCAGATTCTCTGGTGTCATTCGTGTCTTTTTTGAAAGCCCAGCCTAAAAATGTAATTTTTTTATCGGCTACAGTATTGTATAAAGTCTGAACGATCTTACTGGAAAATCTTTTCTTCTGGTGATCATTCATTATAATTACCTGTTCCCAATAATCTGCTACTTCATTTAATCCGTAAGATTTTGCGATATACACTAAATTAAGAATGTCTTTTTGAAAACAAGAGCCTCCAAAACCAACTGATGCCTTTAAGAACTTTGGTCCAATCCTGCTATCCATTCCAATGGCACGGGCAACTTCATTCACATCTGCACCTGTTTTTTCACACAATTCAGACATTGCATTTATAGAAGAAATTCGTTGTGCCAAAAATGCATTTGCGGTTAACTTAGACAATTCCGACGACCATACATTAGTGGTCAATATCTTTTCTTTGTCTACCCAGTTTGCGTAAACATCAACCAACGCACTAATTGCTTCCTCACCTTCCGGCGTTGTATCTCCACCAATTAAAATTCGATCCGGGTTCAACAAATCAGTAACCGCAGTCCCTTCAGCCAAGAATTCCGGATTTGATAGAATTTGAAACTGAACTCCATTTCCTGTATTATCCAAAATGCTTTTAATAGCTTCCGCTGTACGTACCGGTAAAGTTGATTTCTCAACAACAATTTTATTTTCTTTGGCCACTTTTGCAATTTGTCGGGCACATAATTCAATGTATTTTAAATCAGCTGCCATACCCTTACCTTTACCATAGGTTTTGGTTGGTGTATTTACCGAAATAAAAATCACCTGAGCCTCATTTATCGCTTTTTCAACTTCTGTCGAAAAAAACAAATTCCTACCTCTGGCTTCAGCGACTATTTCTGACAGTCCAGGCTCATAAATCGGGATATTATCCGTATTTGGATCATTCCAGTCTGTAATTCTTTGTTCGTTCAAATCAACAACAGTCACTTGAATATGTGGACATTTTTGAGCAATTACTGCCATTGTCGGACCTCCAACATAACCTGCACCAATGCAACAAATCTTTGTAATTTTCATTTACTTTACTATTATCTTGATCTTTATTTTATTTCAAATTTTTCCAATACCAACTCACAGCTTCCTTCAACCCATCCTGTAATGAGTATTTCGGATCGTACCCCAGCATTTTTCTTGCTTTATCAATACTTGCTAATGAGTGCGGAATGTCCCCTGCACGATTTGCACCGTAAACAATTTTCACCTCAGAAATTTTAGAATCGAATGCCGCTAAATATTCCTTTAAATAACCTACTAAATCATTTAAAGTATTTCGATCGCCAAAAGCGGTGTTATAAACTGTATTTATAGCTTCCGGATTTTGACTCATCATGGCCAATTCATTCATCTGAATTACATTCTCTATGTAAGTAAAATCACGAGAATAATTTCCATCGCCATTAATTACAGGACTCTCGTATTTCATTAACTGCATGACAAACTTTGGAATTACAGCAGCATAAGCTCCATTAGGATCCTGCTTTCTTCCAAAAACATTAAAATATCGCAATCCTATAGTTTCTAATCCATAAGTTTTACTAAAAATCTCAGCATAGAGTTCGTTCACATACTTTGTGATCGCATATGGAGACAAAGGTTTCCCTATTACTTCTTCAACCTTTGGCAATCCCTGCGAATCTCCATAAGTTGATGAACTTGCTGCATAAACAAACCTTTTAACTTTGGCATCACGAGAAGCGGTTAACATATTTAGGAAACCGGAAACGTTCACCTCATTTGTTGTGATAGGATCATTAATCGATCTTGGAACAGAACCTAAAGCAGCCTGATGCAAAACATAATCAACTCCCTCAACTGCTAAAGCACAATCAGCAAAATTTCGAATATCTCCTTCAATTAATCTAAAATTCGGATTTGAGATAAAATCCTTTAAGTTATGACGATGACCTGTCGAAAAATTATCCAGACAGATCACTTTATGACCAAGTCCTAAAAAATACTCCGATAAATTTGATCCGATAAATCCGGCTCCACCAGTAATCAAAATTGTATATTGTATCGATATACTCATTTTCTTCCAATTATTTTTTATAGAGTTTACTCAAAACCGTCTTCCAAACACTGCGTTTTTCCTCTTCATCGTGATACCCGTTAGCATAAGCACCGTAACCGTATCCATAAGCGGCACCATACTTTGCCTTGTTCTCATAACCATTTAATACAATGCTGGCATTACTCAACTCTCCTCTTTTTACTCGGGTGTTCAATAATGTAATCATATCCTTTTTGGTATAATTCTGCCTTACGATATAAAGCGTCACATCTGCGAATTGTGCCAATTCTAATGCATCCGAAACTAACCCAACCGGAGGTGTATCCAGAATAATATAATCATATTTTTGCTTCAGCTCTAAAATCATCTCTCTCATCGCGTCACTCAAAATTAACTCTGAAGGATTTGGTGGAATTGGCCCCGAAAGTATAACATCCAGATTTGGAACTTCTGTAGGGTATGTAATTTCTTCTAAACTATTTTGCTTTATGAGGTAATTAACAACACCTATTTGATTTTTCAAATTGAACTCATCTGCCAATCTCGGTTTTCTTAAATCTAAACCAAGAATTACCGTTTTCTTTTCGCTTAAAGCGAATACTGTGGCAATATTTATGGAACAGAATGTTTTCCCTTCACCACTTATGGATGACGTAATCATTAAAGTTTTCGAACCACTCACCTGTTGTTTTTTATACAAAAACTGCAAAGAAGAACGAATCGCTCTAAATGCTTCCGATAATGCCGATTTTGGTTTATCAAATACTGCCAGACTCAACAAATCTTTATTTACACCAATGACACCAATTAACGGTATTTGCGTCAATTTACTAATATCGTCGGTATTTTGAATTGAGTTATTGACAAAGAAAATTCCAAAAACAAACAATAATGGAATTAATGTCCCTAAAAACAGCGCCAGTACATAGTTTACAGAGGTTTTCGGTCCAATTAATCCTCCTCCAATATCTTTTGCAGGATCAATAAAATGAATATCTGATAAGTTCGATGCTTTTACAATTTCAGCTTCGTTTCTCTTTTTTAGAAATTCAGTATAAATATTATCACTTAAGTCATATTTCCTCTGAATTTTCAACAACTCCTGCTGTTCTTCCGGAAGTTTTTTTACGGTACTTTCGGCCTGACCTATTTTAGCATTTATACTAGCTAAATCTGTCAACAATAATGCTTTTGCAGAAGTTATATTTTCCAATAAAACATTTTTAACAGCCTGCATTTGATTGTCAAAATCTTTAAAAATCTTATCACTTTTTACAGCATAAGCCATCTCCGATCTTTGCGCCGAAAGTGCAATAAGTTTTGAAACATGCAAAATAACATTTGGATCTTCAATACCTGCTACCGTAGGAGCGGGTAATCTTGAATAATCCGTACTATTATTTAAATACGATTTTAAAGAATTGTAATAGGCTATTTTTCTTGTAACCTGGTCTTTTTCGACATCGAAGTCCATTATTTTATCTGAAACTTTAGCTCCACCGCCTTCAATTTCATAGATATTTTTATCCTTTCTAAAAGATTTCAACTCATTACCGGTTTGCTTCAATTGCATTTCCATAGCAATAAGAGTACTATCGATAAATCGGATGGTATTTGTTGCAAATTGGTTTTTCCCATCGAGTTGAAGTTTGATCAACATTTTTACCGTTGCATTCAAATAGTCAACCATCCTGGCTTTATTTGTACCTTGCATTCCCAGAGTCAATATTGATCCCCCTTTATCATCAGCGTTAACACTCACACCTCTATAACTAGATACAGTCCCGTCAAAATCATTAAATCTAACAAAATACTCATTTCCGGTGTAGAAGCCCGGATTATCATTTATCTGTAAACTCCAATTTAAAAAAGGAAGCGAGACTTTTTCCCCGGCCTTACATCTTTTTACATACTCTTTAGGCTGAACCGTTGTATTGCTATAGCTGTTATTAGAATATGTAATTAATGAAGCCGAATTACCTTCAAACGGAATTCGAATTTCATATTCAGTTGGACTCAAAAACTTAATCCCGATTAATGTATTTGCAAGCTGTCCCTTTGTTTTGTCAATTTTTACGTAAAAAGGAACGGCTCCGTAAGAATCAATCAAATTGTATTTTCCCTGAACAAGATAATCGATATAAAACTCTAATTTATCTACAACTAATTCGTTGTGTGATCTTGATTGTATAACGGTTGAAATTCCATTGACCTGATCTGAAACACCTCCCCAATTAAAAACCAGACTTGTATTGGAAGTAAAAAACGGGTTTCTTTCTTCCTTAATCGAAACCATCGTCTGCATCCCGTAAATTTTTTCTTTACGAATATTTACCTGATAAGCAATTGCAAAAGCAATTATCAAACTAATCGCAAAGAGTTTCCAATAACTGGCAATTTTCAGAAGAAATCCTTTAAAATCAAAATTTGAATGATTTTCAAAAATGGAAAAATCTTTTATATCTAACATCTTTTGAATTTAATTTTAGTTTTTAAGCAACAGATACACCGTTGTAGCCAAAGACAAAACGGTAATAATTGTTGTAATCGATTCTATACCTGTCTTTCCGGTTCCCCATGATTTTTGTTTGACCGGTTTTACATAAATATAATCGTTAGGCTGTAAATAATAATAAGGGGATTTCATCACGTTAATATCCGTCAAATCGATATCCTGCATTTGTACACCAGTAGGTGTCTGACGAATTACGGTTACCGCTTTTCTATTACCTGTAATAGTGATGTCTCCGGCATTTGCGATAGCTTCCATAATATTTACATGTTCCTGAAACAGAGTTTTTGTACCTGTACTTCCCACTTCTCCATTTATGGTATATCTAAAACCAGCTAATTTCACAGTAACAAAAATATTAGCTTCACTTTTAAAATATTCTTCAAGTAATTTCTTTTCGATTCGAACACGGACTTCTTCAAGAGTGTATCCAATAACATTAATTTCTCCTAAGATTGGCATTCTGATATTACCATGATCGTCAACTGTAAACCCATTAAAATACAATCCTGACTCTGATTTTCCAGCTCCTGAAGAAGCACCATCTGTAGTATTAAAAATGGAAACCAACTTTGGATCAATTGCTTTTATGTCAATACTCAAAACATCATTCACCTGCAATCTGTAAGGCTTAGACTCCACAGCCGCAATATTATTCTGTTCTCCCGAATTATTTTTATCCTGCAAGTAAACCAGATCTTTTACAGGAATACAAGAAGTAAATAGTATGCTTATTAATAACAGTATATAAAAGCCGTTTTTTGTCATTAGTGAAATTTTATCGCAAATATAGACTTTCCTTTAATCTTCAGAAAATCTAAGTGTTATTTGAGTTTATTTAATTGTTTTTGAAAGTTTTTTCGAATGGAACACGATGCAAAATACTTCTTCCAAGGGTAATTTCATCCGCATACTCCAATTCATCTCCTACCGAAATTCCTCTTGCAATGGTAGAAATTATAATTTCCGATTCGGCAATTTGTTTATAGATGTAAAAATTAGTGGTATCCCCTTCCATTGTTGAACTAAGCGCAAAGATAATTTCTACGACCTTTCCTTCCTTTACTTTTTCAACCAGACTTGAAATATTCAATTGGCCGGGGCCAACTCCTTCAATTGGAGAAATTTTCCCTCCCAGTACATGATAAATTCCCTTGTACTGACCAGTATTTTCAATCGCCATAACGTCACGAATATCTTCAACAACACAAATTGTTTGATGATTTCTTGATGAATTAGCACAAATTTCGCAGACTTTGGTATCTGAGATGTTATGACAATTTTGACAAAATTTAATATTCTCACGCATATTCAATAGAGCCTGAGATAAAAAACCGGTTTGTTCCTTAGGCTGTTTTAACAAATGCAGCACTAATCGCAACGCTGTACGTTTACCAATTCCGGGCAGCTGCGACATTTCACTGACTGCTTTTTCTATTAATTTTGATGAAAATTCCATGACGACAAAAGTAATACATTAATGTTTCTTATCTGATCCGATTAAAAATGAATTCCTCGATATTCTGAGGTTAAAACAAAAAACTTAATACTGATTTGTAGCCAACAAAACTAAAGTACAGGCCACCTCTGCCTTGATATTGTTTAATTCTAACAATTGATAAAATTCGGGATTCTCTGACCCTGGATTAAAAACAACTCTTTTAGGCTGTGCTTCGATAATATAATTGTAATATTCGCGCTGACGGGCTGGATTTAAGTACAGCGTAACAGTATCGATGTTTTTTACCGGAATTGTTTTCGTATGAATCTTCACGCCGGCAACTTCGCCTCTGTTCTGACCAATTGCCAATACCGTATGTCCTTTTTCAACCAGCATATTTATAGCTTTAAAAGCGTAGCGTTCCGGTTTTGTAGTAGCGCCAAGAACGAGGGTTTTCTTATTTTTCATTGTTTTTAAATATACTGCAAAAGTAATCAAAAAGAATGAGCTTATTTTAGGTTACCCAATTAGAATTAAAAGCAATAAAAAAACAATATCCTTACATGATCTTAGCCTGAAGTTTTAAAAAATGTCTATTTTTACCTCACTAACCTAAACTCTATGGATTTATTCATTTATTTATTTGCCGCGCTGTTTTCAGTATTAAACCCTATCGGCACCGTACCTATTTTTGTTGGACTAACACAACACGATTCTCAAAAAGAGCGTTCCCGAATTTCACTTTGGACCGCTATTAATGTTGGAATCATTTTATTAGTTTCTTATTTTATCGGTCAGTATGTTTTAACTTTTTTCGGAATAAGCATTGATGCTTTGCGAATTGCCGGCGGAATCATAATTGTAAATTCCGGTTTTTCTTTACTTTCAGGAAAATTCAATAAAAAACGAGGAATCAACAAAAAAATCGAAACGGACGCACAACAAAGAAACGACATCGCCCTAACGCCTCTGGCAATACCAATGCTTGCAGGACCGGGATCAATGTCACTATTAATTGCTTTTTATCAGGAACACCACGGAGTAAACGAAATTATAATTTCGTGCTCCGCTATCATAGCAATTGCATTTACAATTTTTGCAATCCTTAAAAGTGCTCATTATTTAGCACGTATACTTGGTGCTTCCGGAATTGTGGCTATTTCCAGAATTGTTGGCTTTATTGTAATTTCGATTGGGATTCAATACATAGTTAGCTCAATCATCAATATTGTAAAAGGAAACCTGATGTAAACACTACAACATACTTCTAACAAAAAAGGGGATAAAATGTGTGTTTTATCCCCTTTTTCTATATTTAAAAATCTATTTAACTTCTTGGCAAAAATACTTCAGCCATCATACAACGGGCACTTCCACCCCCGCAAGCTTCAATCGTATCTAAACTCGAACTTAGAATTTCCGCATGATTTTCTAATTGCGTAATTTGTTTCGGAGTCAGACTCTGATGTGCCGATGCACTCATTACGATATATCTCTTATCATTTGTTCCTCTAACTTCCAACATATTTCCAGCAAAATTATTCACCTGTGCTTCGGTAATTAGAATAACTTCCTTTTTATCCGCTTTTAGATTTTCAAGAACCATTTTACGTTCTTTTTTATCATCGATACTATCTGCACAGATAACGGCGAATGTTTCACCCAAACACATCATCACATTTGTATGATAAATCAGTTTACGTTCTCCGTCAACTGTTTGAAAAGCTTCAAAAATAACCGGAGCATAATCAAAATCTTCGCAGAATTCGATAAACAGCTCTTCATCTGCACGAGGAGACAAAGCGCAGTACGCTTTTGCATTTGCTCTATCCAAAAGCAAGCTTCCGGTTCCTTCTAAAAAGTAACCATCTTCTTCTGCCGATGTATAATCTACTATATTTGAGATTTCAAAGCCTTTCTCTTCAAGTACATCTAAAATATCTTCACGGCGCTCCTGACGACGGTTTTCTGCAAACATCGGATATAAGGCCACATCTCCATTTTCATGAAATGAAATCCAGTTATTTGGAAAAATACTATCCGGGGTATCTGTCTCTAAAGTATCTTCAATAACGGTAACATCAACTCCTACTGCTCTGAGTTTTTCGACAAAAGCATCAAATTCCTGTTGTGCTTTTGCATTTACCGTACTTGGCAAAAGTCCGTCTAATACTTTTTGGTAATAATTATTTACTGCCGTTTGCTCATTCATTCTGAAAGCTACTGGCCGAATCATTACGATTGCATTTGTAGTTTGTTTCATTTTTTGTTTTTTTTGTTTCAAGTTTCAAGTTTTAAGTTTCACGTTCTGCAAAAACTTGAAACTTGAAACAATTATTTTAATCTCTAATCAACGGAAGCGTTGAGCATCTCAACAATCCTTCTTGCTTTGCAATTTCTGCGTATGGAATTTCCTCTACAACAAAACCATTAGCACGCAACCAATTGTTCAGACGGGTAAAATTCTTTTCGGATACCACTACATTTTCAGCAATAGAAAATACGTTTGAAAACATATTATACATTTCGTCTCTTTCGATATGAAACAAATTTTCTTTTCCAAAAAGGTTCACCAAATACGAATAATCTGCTTCTTCACGAAAACCTCTCTTGTAGATAATTCCCTTATCTTTTCCAACAGGCTGAAAACAGCAGTCAAGGTGTAAGGCATTGTCACGAGCTTCTAGTTTAGATTTTACCAAATCGAACTCTTTGACGATTTTATTTGGGAACATTTTTCTTAGATACTCTACACCATGCATATTTGTTCTTGCCGTAATGTAATCTTTATAATCACTTCCTTTATAAGTTCCAACAAACACATGATCATTCCACAACATTACATCTCCTCCTTCAATATGAACTTCCTCAGGTGGACGAATTACTTTCAACGGATCCATCTGGTCAATTACGTACTGAATTGCATCCAACTCACGTTCCCTGTCTGGCAGAATATTAGATTTTACAAAAGTATCATCTATCACAAAACCTATATCACGGGCAAAAATCTGATTGTAATTCTCAATCATTTCCGGACGATACACTTTTACATCATATTTTTGAAAAACAGCATTAAAAGCATCCATTTCGACAATCATATCTTTTTCGATTGGATAAGTCCCTGCTTTAATATGTTCCAATGATTTAGGATCATAAGCTTCCTCTAAAGATGGAGTTGGCCCATTATGAACTGCAGAACCCAAAACTACTGCCCGCAGTCTTGACGTTTCGTTCTTTATATTTAATTGCAACATAACTATATTGTATTTTGGGCAAAGATAAAAAAAGCTTCACAGGTTAAGTGAAGCTTTAATTTTTTTTTATTTGTTTGACTTAAAGTCTCTCAACGGATGTCCTGTATAAACTTGTCTTGGACGGCCAATTGGCTCTTTGTTCTCACGCATTTCTTTCCACTGCGCAATCCAGCCTGGTAGTCTGCCTATAGCAAACATTACTGTAAACATATCTGTTGGTATTCCTAATGCTCTGTAGATAATTCCAGAGTAGAAATCAACATTAGGATATAAATTTCTTGATTTGAAGTATTCATCTTCAAGAGCTGCTGACTCTAATTTTTTAGCGATTTCTAAAATAGGATCTTCAACACCTAAGGTATCTAATACTTCTTTAGCTGCTTTTTTGATGATTTTTGCTCTTGGATCGAAGCTTTTGTAAACTCTATGACCAAATCCCATTAAACGGAATGGATCATTTTTATCTTTCGCTTTCGCTAAGAATTTATCTGTATCTCCGCCATCTTTGTTGATTTCCTCCAACATTTCAAGTACTGCCTGATTTGCACCACCATGTAAAGGTCCCCAAAGCGCAGAAACACCTGCAGAAATAGAAGCAAATAAACCAGCATGAGAAGAACCTACCATTCTTACCGTTGAAGTAGAACAATTTTGTTCGTGATCAGCATGAAGAATAAATAATTTATCTAATGCATCAATTACAATTGGATTTGCAGAATATGGTCCCGTAGGTAATTTAAACATTAACTGCATAAAATTCTCTACATAACCGGTTGTATTGTCATAATAATTCAACGGATACCCCATAGATTTTCTATAAGTCCATGTTGCAATTACAAGAAATTTACCCATTGTTTTACAAATGGCCTCGTACATCTCTTTTTCATTTTCAACATTTACTGCTTTTGGGTTGAATGCTGTTAATGCACTAGTCAAAGCAGACAAAACGCCCATTGGGTGAGCCGTTTTTGGGAAACCGTCGATGATATTTTTCATCTCTTCGTTTACCAAAGTATGCTTTTTAATACCATTTTCAAATTGCTCTAATTCCTTAGCAGTTGGTAATTCCCCAAAAATTAAAAGGTAAGATACTTCTAAGAAACTTGCCTTTTCAGCCAAATCTTCAATGGAATATCCTCTGTAACGCAAAATTCCTAGTTCTCCATCTAAGAAGGTGATTTCACTCTTACAAGAACCAGAGTTTTTATATCCCGGGTCTAAAGTAATAATACCTGTTAAATCACGTAATTTGTTAATATCGATAGCTGATTCATTTTCACTCCCCGTGATTACCGGAAGTTCAATTTTTTGACCATCTACTTCTAATGTAGCTATTTTTGACATAATATATCGGAAATAAATCTTATAAAATAATAATTTATCAAATCTAAGGAATTTAAGACTAATTAAAAAAAGAATCCTGCTATGAATTTGTTAAAACTCCAAAAAAAAACCATCTGCCGCGGCAGATGGTTTAAATTGAATATATAACTCTTACAATTATTTAATTTTAAAAGCATTTAAGCCAGGAAAATAAGCTGTACTTCCTAATTCTTCCTCAATTCTTAACAATTGGTTGTATTTTGCCATACGGTCAGAACGTGAAGCTGAACCAGTTTTAATCTGCCCACAGTTTAAAGCAACTGCTAAGTCAGCAATTGTATTATCTTCTGTTTCTCCTGAACGGTGAGACATTACCGAAGTATATCCTGCATTTTTAGCCATGTTTACAGCAGCAATAGTTTCTGTCAAAGTTCCAATTTGATTTACTTTTACTAAGATTGAATTAGCAATGCCTTTTTCAATACCTGTAGACAAACGAGCTACGTTAGTCACGAACAAATCATCACCTACTAACTGAACCTTATCTCCAATCTTTTCTGTTAAGTATTTCCATCCATTCCAGTCGTCTTCGTACATACCATCTTCGATAGAGATAATTGGATATTTAGCAGCCAATTCAGCTAAATAATCAGCTTGCTCTTCTGAAGTTCTGATTTTTCCGGTTTCTCCTTCAAATTTAGTGTAATCGTATTTTCCGTTTACATAAAACTCAGAAGCAGCACAGTCAAGCGCAATCATAATTTCGTCACCGAAAGAATATCCAGCCTTTTCAACCGCTAATTTGATAGTATCTAAAGCATCTTCAGTACCTCCGGCTAAGTTTGGCGCAAACCCCCCCTCGTCACCTACAGCTGTACTTAAACCTCTATCATGTAATACTTTTTTCAAGCTATGGAAGATTTCAGTTCCCATTTGCATGGCATGTGTAAAAGAAGTCGCTTTTACAGGGAAAATCATAAATTCCTGAAATGCGATAGGCGCATCAGAGTGAGAACCTCCGTTGATGATGTTCATCATTGGTACTGGTAAAGTGTTAGCAGAAACTCCACCAACATATCTGTATAATGGCAACCCTAATTCGTTAGCAGCAGCTTTTGCAGCAGCCAAAGAAACTCCTAAGATAGCATTCGCTCCTAATTTAGATTTGTTCGGAGTACCATCTAAGTCAATCATTAACTGGTCGATAGTATTTTGTTCAAAAACAGAAGTACCAACTAATTCTTCAGCAATAACAGTATTTACATTGTTCACTGCATTTAAAACTCCTTTTCCAAGATAAGCTTTACCTCCGTCACGTAATTCTACTGCTTCATGCTCTCCTGTTGATGCCCCAGATGGAACAGCTGCTCTACCTAAAATACCATTTTCAGTTACTACGTCAACTTCAATAGTAGGATTACCTCTGGAATCAAGAATTTGTCTTGCGTGAACCTTAATTATAATACTCATTATTTTTATTTTTTTATTAATAAATTATATTTTTTTTTTCGAAATTATAAAAATATTTAATAGTAAAAACGTATTCTATCCAAGAAACGTCTTTATTTATTAACTACATCGTTTTAGCAGCAGCTTCTTTTATATTCTCTACAAACTGATCGAACAAATATGACGAATCGTGTGGTCCCGGACTTGCCTCAGGGTGGTATTGTACTGAAAAACAATTCTTATTCTTCATGCGCATACCCGCAACCGTTTCATCATTCAAATGCAAATGTGTAATCTCCAATTCAGGATGATTATCTAACTGCTCTTTGTTTACAGCAAATCCATGATTTTGAGAAGTTATTTCACCTTTACCTGTTATTAAATTCTTCACAGGGTGATTAATTCCTCTATGACCATTGAACATCTTATACGTTTGAACACCGTTTGCCAAAGCAATTACCTGATGTCCTAAACAAATCCCAAATAACGGTTTATCATTTGCCAAAATTTCTTTTGCAACTTCAATAGCTCCAAAAAGCGGATCCGGATCTCCGGGACCGTTAGACAAAAAGTATCCATCCGGATTAAATTCTGTTAAATCTTTATAAGTTGAGTTGTATGGATAAACTTTAATGTAACAATCTCTTTTCGCCAGATTTCTTAAGATGTTCTTTTTTATCCCAAGATCTAAAGCAGATATTCTATAAGTAGCATTTTCATCACCAAAAAAATAAGGCTCAGTAGTTGAAACTTTTGATGCCAACTCCAAACCTTCCATATTAGGCACATTTGCCAATTCTTTTTTCAAATCTTCGATCGAAGTACCATCTGTACAAATAACAGCATTCATAGCTCCATTGTCACGAATATAACTTACAAGAGCTCTGGTATCAACATCAGAAATACAAATTAAGTTTTGTTTGGTAAAATAATCTTCCAGACTCCCGGAAGCATTTTCTCTGGAATAATTAAAGCTAAAATTTTTACAAACCAAACCGGCAATTTTAACGCTTTCAGATTCAACTTCAGAATCATTGACACCATAATTTCCAATATGAGTATTAGTGGCTACCATTATTTGACCAAAATAAGAAGGATCTGTAAAAATCTCCTGATATCCGGTCATTCCCGTATTAAAACAAACCTCACCAAAAGTCTTACCGCTAATTCCGATAGATTTTCCGTGAAAAATAGTCCCATCACTAAGTAATAAAATGGCGCTTTGTCGTGTTGTGTATTTCATTCTTTAATTTGTATTGTTTTTTTTAATTGTTTCATGAAATCCCCGATAGGTTTTTCAATTGTAATTAGATATTTTGCAAATTTACTTCTTTAAAAGAGTGCCTCCAAGATTTTTTAAAACTTTCATCTATAAAAATAAAACCTACAAAGTCTTATAACTTAAATTTTAATTTCACTCCAAAAAAAATCAAAAAAAAAGGATAAACTAAAAATTAGTTTATCCTTGATTTCTATAGAATCATTACTTTCATAATTATTCAGAAGCTTCAGTAGTCGTTTCTGATTCAGCTGCTGGAGCTTCAGGAGCACCTTCAGCTTTTTTAGCTTTACCACCACGACGGCTTTTCGCTTTTTTAACTTCTTTTTTACCTCCGTTATAAAGCTCATTGAAATCTACAAGTTCGATCATTGCCATATCAGCGTTATCTCCCAAACGATTTCCAACTTTAATGATACGAGTGTATCCTCCTGGACGGTCACCAACTTTAGCAGCTACGTCTCTGAACAAGTCAGTTACCGCATATTTGCTACGTAAGTAAGCAAAAACAATACGACGGTTGTGAGTCGTATCTTCTTTCGATTTTGTAATTAAAGGCTCAACGAATTGTTTAAGCGCTTTAGCTTTAGCAACAGTAGTGTTAATACGTTTGTGCTCGATAAGAGAACAAGCCATATTAGCCAACATAGCTTTTCTATGTCCAGTCTGTCTGCTTAAGTGATTGAATTTTTTTCCGTGTCTCATTGCTATTTTAAATTTAACCCGCCGCAGCGGATTGAATTATTCTTTATCTAATTTGTATTTAGCTAAATCCATTCCGAAAGTAAGATTTTTAACTGCAACAAGTTCATCAAGTTCAGTTAAAGATTTTTTACCGAAATTACGGAATTTCATTAGGTCATTTTTATTGAACGATACTAAATCACCAAGTGTATCAACTTCAGCCGCTTTCAAGCAATTTAATGCTCTCACAGATAAATCCATATCAACAAGCTTAGTTTTAAGCAATTGTCTCATATGCAATGACTCTTCATCATACGATTCTGTTTGTGCAATTTCGTCAGCCTCGAGTGTAATTCTTTCGTCAGAAAATAACATGAAGTGGTGAATTAAAACTTTTGCAGCTTCAGTAAGAGCATCTTTTGGATTAATAGAACCATCAGTTTTAATTTCAAAAACTAATTTTTCGTAATCTGTTTTTTGCTCCACACGGAAGTTTTCAATTGCGTATTTTACATTTTTTACCGGAGTAAAAATAGAGTCTGTAAAAATAGTCCCAATTGCAGCATTCTGTTTTTTGTTCTCCTCAGCAGGCACGTATCCTCTACCTTTTTCAATAGTTAAATCGAAGTTCAATTTGATTTTTGAATCTAAATTACAGATAACAAGATCTGGGTTCAGAACTTGAAAACCTGAAATAAATTTTTGAAAATCACCTGCTGTTAATTGATCTTTACCAGAAACAGAAATAGTAACTGCTTCATTATCGATATCTTCAATTTGACGTTTGAAACGTACTTGTTTTAGATTAAGGATAATTTCGGTAACATCTTCAACAACACCTGAAATAGTAGAAAACTCATGATCCACACCCTCGATACGAACAGATGTAATTGCATAACCTTCTAATGCTGAAAGCAAAACTCTTCTAAGTGCATTACCAACAGTCAATCCATAACCAGGTTCCAAAGGTCTAAATTCGAATTTACCTTCAAAATCGGTTGAATCGATCATGATAACTTTATCGGGCTTTTGAAAATTAAATATTGCCATAAATTTCGACTAAGTCAATTATTATTTGTTGTACAACTCTACGATTAATTGTTCTTTAATGTTTTCTGGAATTTGTAGTCTTGCAGGTACAGAAACGAAAGTTCCTTCTTTAAGATCATTGTTCCAAGTAATCCATTCATAAACATGACTTGAATTTGACAAAGAACGTTCGATAGCTTCTAAAGATTTAGATTTTTCACGAACTGCTACTTTATCACCAGGCTTAAGGTGGTAAGAAGGAATATTTACAACTTCACCATTAACAGTAATGTGTCTGTGAGATACAATTTGACGAGCACCTCTTCTAGATGGAGCAATTCCCATTCTAAAAACAACATTATCTAATCTTGCTTCACATAATTGTAATAAAACTTCACCAGTTACTCCTTTAGTTGCTGATGCTTTTTCGAATAAGTTTCTGAATTGTTTTTCTAAAATTCCATAAGAATATTTAGCTTTTTGCTTTTCCATTAACTGAACAGCGTACTCAGATTTTTTTCCTCTTTTTTTAGCCATCCCGTGTTGTCCAGGTGGGTAATTTCTTTTTTCGAATGATTTATCATCTCCGAAGATTGCTTCGCCAAATTTACGAGCGATTTTGGTTTTAGGACCAGTATATCTTGCCATTTTAAAAAAAATTTAAGGTAGAGATTATGAATTCAGGTCTAATCCTTCGATAATCTATGCTCTACCTTGTTTATACTATGAATAAATAAAATTAAACTCTACGTCTCTTTGGAGGACGACATCCGTTGTGAGGCATTGGAGTAACATCGATAATCTCAGTAACTTCAATTCCACCGTTATGAATAGAACGGATAGCAGACTCACGTCCGTTTCCTGGTCCTTTTACATAAACTTTCACTTTTTTAAGTCCTGCCTCAAGAGCTACTTTACTACAATCTTCTGCTGCCATTTGAGCTGCATACGGAGTGTTCTTTTTAGAACCTCTGAAACCCATTTTACCAGCTGAAGACCAAGAAATAACTTCACCTTTCTTATTAGTCAAAGAAATGATAATGTTGTTGAAAGTGGCAGAAATATGAGCTTCACCCGTTGATTCAACGATAACTTTACGTTTTTTTGCAGTTGCTTTAGCCATATTACTTATTATTTAGTTGCTTTTTTCTTGTTAGCAACAG
The DNA here is from genome assembly GCF_041154745.1 of Flavobacterium sp. CFS9. Lineage (NCBI taxonomy): Bacteria > Pseudomonadati > Bacteroidota > Flavobacteriia > Flavobacteriales > Flavobacteriaceae > Flavobacterium > Flavobacterium sp. CFS9. Next base: position 1,165,860 of record NZ_AP031573.1, read on the forward strand.
TTTTTCTTTTACCTTTTCTTGTTCTAGAGTTGTTTTTAGTTCTTTGCCCTCTTAACGGAAGACCAGATCTATGACGGATACCTCTGTAACAACCAATATCCATTAAACGTTTGATGTTTAAAGAAACTTCAGAACGTAATTCTCCTTCAATTTTGTAAAATGAAACTGCATCACGAATTGCTCCGATCTCGTCATCATTCCAATCTTGAACTTTTTTATCTTGGCTAACTTGAGCTTTTTCTAAAATCTCAATAGCTCTACTTTTTCCTAATCCAAAGATGTAGGTAAGTGCGATAACACCTCTCTTATTTTTTGGGATATCTACCCCTGCTATTCTTGCCATAATTATCCTTGTCTTTGTTTAAATCTAGGATTCTTTTTGTTTATTACGTACAATCTCCCTTTTCTACGCACGATAATGCACTCGGCACTTCTCTTTTTTACTGATGCTCTAACTTTCATAGTGAATTTGCTTTAGGCTTTAGGCTTTAGGCTTTAGGCATAAGTTTTATTGCTTAATGCTTATTGCCTATTGCTTACAGCTTTTTAATATCGATAAGTAATTCTTGCTTTTGACAAATCGTAAGGACTCATTTCCAATTTCACTTTATCACCAGGTAATAACTTGATGTAATGCATTCGCATTTTACCGGAAATATGAGCAATTACAATATGTCCATTTTCTAACTCTACACGGAACATCGCATTTGATAATGCTTCGATGATTGATCCGTCTTGTTCTATTGCTGATTGTTTTGCCATAAATATATTAAGCTACCGCTTTTCTATTTTTACCAGTCTTCATTAAACCATCATAATGTTTGTTTAACAAGTATGAATTGATTTGTTGAATAGTATCTATTGCAACTCCAACCATAATTATTAATGAGGTACCTCCAAAAAACATTGCCCAAGATTGTTGTACATCCATAATACTTACAACAATAGCTGGGAACACAGCAATCAAAGCAAGGAATAAAGATCCTGGGAAAGTTATTAAAGACATCACTTTATCAAGGAAGTCTGAAGTTTCAGCTCCCGGACGAACTCCAGGAATAAAACCACCACTTCTTTTTAAATCATCGGCCATTTTGTTAGTAGGAACAGTGATTGCAGTATAAAAGAATGTAAATACAATAATTAAAGTTGCAAATACAAAATTGTACCAAAATCCGAACATATTACTAAACGCACCAACAATAGATTGTGATGTGTCTGATTTAGACAATCCAGCTACAGCAGCAGGAATAAACATAATTGCCTGCGCAAAGATGATTGGCATAACTCCTGAAGCATTAAGCTTAAGAGGAATCCATTGTCTGTTACCACCAGCTAAATCCTGCTCGTAATCTCCAGTTGTAGTACGACGAGCGTACTGAACCGGAATTCTGCGTACTGCCATTGTAAGCAATACACAAGAAATGATTACTAATAACCACACGATAATCTCAATAACTAACAACATTGGACCTCCATTGTTATTGGTAACTCTGGTTGTGAATTCTTGTATAAAAGCTTGCGGTAAGCGTGCTAAAATACCAACCATAATCAATAATGAAATTCCATTTCCAATACCTTTATCTGTAATTTTTTCTCCAAGCCACATAGCAAAAATTGTACCTGTAACTAAGATAATAACTGACGAGAACAAAAATTCAGGTGAATTAAAGCCAAGTAAGAATGCACTACCAGGCAATGTTCTGTACAAATTATAGATATAAGTCGGACCTTGAACCAGTGTAATAGCTATAGTCAACCAACGAGTGATTTGATTAATCTTTTTTCTACCACTCTCTCCATCGTTTTGAAGTTTTTGCAAATAAGGAATAGCAATTCCCATTAACTGAACAACAATAGATGCAGAAATATAAGGCATAATACCTAAAGCAAAAACTGAAGCTTTAGAGAAAGCACCTCCTGTAAACATGTCCAGGATAGATCCTAAACCATTTTTAGTTTGTCCCGCTAAACCTGTCAATTGAGTTGCGTCAATTCCAGGAAGCGTAACGTGTGCACCAAAACGATATACTAAAAGCAATCCTAATGTAATTAAGATTCTATTTTTCAGTTCTTCGATTTTCCAAACATTACTTATTGATTCAATAAATTTCTTCATCTTAATAGATAAGTTATATAGTTACAGCTTCTCCACCAGCAGCTTCGATAGCAGCTTTTGCAGTAGCGGTAAATTTGTGGGCAGTTACTTTTAATTTTGCTTTCAACTCTCCTCTACCTAAAATCTTAACGATTTCATTTTTGGTAGCTAGACGATTTGCTACGAAATCTGTCATAGAAACAGAATCAGTAATCACACCATTGTCTACTAATAATTGAAGCGTATCTAAATTAACACCTTCGTATTCTTTACGATTGATGTTTGTGAAACCAAACTTAGGCACACGTCTTTGAAGTGGCATTTGTCCTCCTTCAAAACCAATCTTTTTAGAATAACCAGAACGAGATTTTGCTCCTTTGTGACCTCTTGCAGAAGTACCACCTTTTCCAGAACCTTCTCCTCTACCTAATCTTTTATTTTGATTGTGCGTTGACCCTTCAGCTGGTTGTAAGTTACTTAAATTCATAACAGTATTTGTTATTTAGCTTCTTCAACAGAAACTAAGTGTTTAACTTTGTTTATCATCCCAAGGATTGCAGGATTTGAATCATGCTCTACAACTTGTCCCATTTTACGTAGACCTAAAGCTTCCAAACCTCTTTTTTGAGAAAGAGGGCAGTTGATTTTGCTTCTTACTTGTTTTACTAATAATTTAGCCATAATTTCCTTGAATTAACCTTTAAAAACTTTTTCTAAAGAAACACCTCTTTGTTTTGCAACAGTGTGAGCGCTTCTCATTTGTAATAAAGCATCAAAAGTTGCTTTTACCACGTTATGAGGATTTGATGATCCTTGAGATTTAGATAATACATCGTGAATACCTACTGATTCAAGAACTGAACGAACAGCTCCACCAGCAATAACTCCTGTACCATGAGAAGCAGGAATTAAGAATACACGTGCACCACCAAATTTACCTTTTTGTTCGTGAGGAACAGATTGTCCGTTCAAAGGAATTTTTACTAAATTTTTCTTAGCATCTTCTACTGCTTTCGCAATTGCTTCAGAAACGTCTTTAGATTTTCCTAATCCATGACCAACTACTCCGTTTTCATCACCTACAACTACAATAGCAGAAAAACCGAAAGCTCTACCACCTTTTGTAACTTTAGTAACACGATTAACACTTACCAGACGATCTTTAAGTTCAAGACCACTTGGTTTTACCAATTCTACATTTTTGTATTTAGACATAATATATTAGAATTTAAGTCCAGCCGCTCTTGCGCCTTCTGCTAATGATTTAATACGACCGTGGTATAAATATCCACCTCTGTCAAAAGTGATGGTATCGATCCCGGCTTTTAACGCTTTCTCTGCAACTAGTTTTCCAACAGCAGCAGCTACTTCAACGTTAGTACCTTTTCCTATTTCTTTTTCTCTTGAAGATGCAGCTAATAAAGTAACTCCATTTACATCATCAATAAGTTGAGCGTAAATTTCTTTGTTACTTCTAAATACAGATAGTCTTGGGTTAGCAGCAGTACCACTAATCGATTTTCTAATTCTGAATCTAATTCTCTGTCTTCTATCAGATTTTGTTAATGACATAATCTTATATTTTTAAGCTGATTTACCTGCTTTTCTTCTTAATACTTCACCCACAAATTTAACACCTTTTCCTTTGTATGGCTCAGGCTTACGGAAACCTCTGATTTTCGCAGCAACCTGACCTAAAAGTTGTTTATCAAATGATGTTAATTTTACGATAGGGTTCTTTCCTTTTTCAGATATTGTTTCTAAACTTACTTCCGGAGCAATTTCTAAAACAATATTGTGAGAATATCCAAGAGCTAAATCTAACTTTTGACCTTGGTTTGAAGCTCTGTAACCAACTCCAACTAATTCAAGTTCTTTTGTAAAACCTTCAGACACACCAACAATCATATTACTGATTAATGCTCTGTACAATCCGTGTTTTGCTCTTTGGTCTTTATGATCAGACGATCTTTCAACTTGTACTTGATCGCCTTCAACTTTTACAGCTACGTCCGAAAACTCCTGAGATAGTTGACCTTTTTTTCCTTTTACTGTAATGATACCGTCTTTAACTTCTACAGTTACGCCAGCAGGGATTACAATTGGGCTTTTACCTATTCTTGACATCTTATTTAGTCTTTAAAATTAGTATACGTAACAAATTACTTCACCACCTACATTTAATTGTTTCGCTTGTTTTCCAGTCATAAGACCTTTTGAAGTTGAAACAATAGCAATTCCTAATCCGTTAAGGATTCTTGGTAATTTGGCAGCACCTGCGTATTTACGTAAACCAGGTTTACTAATTCTTTGGATATCTTTAATTACAGGCTCTTTAGTATCTTTATCATACTTCAAAGCAATTTTGATTGAACCCTGAACAGAGTTGTCTTCAAATTTGTAACTCAAGATATAACCTTGATCAAATAAGATCTTAGTTATTTCTTTTTTTAGATTAGAAGCTGGAATTTCAACAACTTTGTGGTTTGCAGCCACAGCGTTACGAACTCTAGTCAAATAATCTGCAATAGGATCTGTATACATATGTATTTGATTGCGATTATGGTTTTCGGGAGACACCCGTCTCCCGAACCTTTAATCAATTAAAATTATTTTTCGGTTTGCAAAAGTAATAACTTATTGCGAGATTACCAAGAAGCCTTTTTTACTCCAGGGATTAATCCATTATTTGCCATCTCACGGAAAGTTACACGTGAAATACCAAATTGACGAATATAACCTCTTGGTCTACCTGTTAATTTACAACGGTTGTGTAAACGAACTGGTGAAGCATTTTTAGGTAATCTTTGTAAGCCTTCATAATCTCCAGCTTCTAACAAAGCTTTTCTTTTTTCAGCGTACTTAGCTACCGTTTTCTCTCTTTTCACCTCACGGGCTTTCATTGATTCTTTAGCCATGTCTTAATTCTTTTTAAAAGGTAAACCTAATTCAGCCAATAACGACTTTGCTTCTTTGTCAGTTTTTGCAGTAGTAACAAAAGTAATATCCATTCCTGAAATTTTGTTTACTTTGTCAATATCAATTTCCGGGAAAATGATTTGCTCTAAAACTCCAAGGTTGTAATTACCTCTTCCGTCGAAACCAGTAGCTTTGATACCACTAAAATCTCTAACGCGTGGCAAAGCAGAAGTAATAAGTCTATCTAAAAACTCATACATTCTCTCTCCACGTAAAGTAACTTTTGCTCCAATAGGCATCCCTTTTCTCAATTTGAATGACGCAACGTCTTTCTTTGAAATTGTAGATACTGCTTTTTGTCCAGTGATCTTTGTTAACTCATCAACTGCATAGTCAATAAGTTTTTTATCAGATACAGCTGCACCAACTCCACGGCTCAAAACGATTTTTTCAAGTTTAGGAACTTGCATTACGTTTGTATATCCGAATTCTTCTTTAAGAGCAGAGATTACTCTACTCTTATATTCTTCTTTTAGTCTAGGTGTATATGCCATTACTATAGTACTTGATTAGATTTTTTTGAAAATCTTACTTTCTTATCTCCTTCTACTCTAATACCAACTCTAGTTGTTTCCTTAGTTTTAGGATCAATTAGTGAAATGTTAGATATTTGTATAGAAGCTTCTTTCTTAACGATACCACCTTGAGGGTTTTTAGCACTTGGTTTTGTATGTTTTGAAACCATGTTTACACCTTCAACTATCGCTTTATTTTTCTCACGGTAAACACGTAATACTTTACCTTCAGCACCTTTATGGTCTCCGGCAATAACTCTTACGATATCTCCTGATTTTATTTTTAGCTTTATCATCTTAAAACGAATTAAAGCACTTCTGGTGCTAATGATACAATTTTCATGAATTGTTTTTCACGAAGTTCTCTTGCTACCGGACCAAAAACACGTGTTCCTCTCATTTCCCCTGCAGCGTTCAAAAGAACACATGCATTATCATCGAAACGGATATAAGAACCATCAGCTCTTCTCACTTCTTTTTTGGTACGTACAACAACTGCAGTTGAAACAGCTCCTTTTTTCACGTTTCCGTTTGGAGTTGCATCTTTAATAGATACTACAATCTTGTCACCAACAGAGGCATACCTTCTTTTGGTACCTCCTAAAACACGGATAGTTAAAACTTCTTTTGCTCCCGTGTTATCTGCTACTTTTAGTCTTGATTCCTGTTGTACCATAATTATTTAGCTCTTTCTAAGATTTCAACTAATCTCCAACATTTTGTTTTACTTAAAGGACGCGTTTCGCTAATTCTTACAGTATCTCCAATGTTACAGTCGTTTGTTTCGTCGTGTGCAACATATTTCTTAGTTTTCAACACGAACTTACCGTATAATGGGTGTTTTACTTTTCTTACTTCAGCAATAACAATAGACTTATCCATTTTATTTGAAGTAACAACACCTATTCTTTCTTTTCTTAAATTTCTTTTTTCTTCCATCTTTCAGCAGAATACAATTATTGTAACTCTCTTTTAGTTAACTCTGTAGCCAATCTTGCAACTGTTCTTCTTACACTTCTAATTTGAAGTGGGTTCTCAATTGGAGAAATAGCGTGAGCCATTTTTAGGTCAGCATATATTTTCTTAGTTTGACTAAGTTTTTCTTGCAACTCCGCTGCAGAAAGATCTTTTATTTCTGATTGTTTCATAATATAAATTTAATTATGCTTCGAAATCTCTAGCAACGACGAATTTAGTTTTTACTGGAAGTTTTTGAGCTGCAAGACGTAAAGCCTCTTTTGCAACTGACAATGGAACTCCTCCAACTTCAAACATAATTCTTCCTGGTTTAACAACAGCAGCCCAATACTCAACTGCTCCTTTACCTTTACCCATACGTACTTCAAGAGGTTTCTTAGTAATAGGCTTATCTGGAAATATTTTAATCCATAACTGTCCTTCTCTCTTCATGTAACGAGTTGCAGCGATACGTGCAGCTTCGATTTGACGAGAAGTCAAGAACATTCCATCTTCATGTACAGATTTAATTCCAAACATTCCATTAGAAAGTTCATGCCCTCTTTGAGAGTTACCTTTCATCTTACCTTTTTGTACCTTACGGTATTTTGTTCTTTTAGGCTGTAACATTTTTCTTTAGTTTAAAAATTTACTTTCTTTTACGAGCGTCTGGTTTTCCACCTTTATTAAAAGGCTTTCTGTCTCCTCTTGGAGAATCGCCACCTTTACCACCACCAGTTCCAGATTGTTTTTTATCCATTCCTGCAAGTGGAGAAAGATCTCTCTTTCCATAAACTTCACCTTTCATGATCCATACTTTGATACCCATTCTACCGTAAGTAGTGTGAGCTTCAGCCAAAGCATAGTCAATATCAGCTCTGAAAGTTGATAGAGGAATTCTACCTTCTTTGAAACCTTCTGAACGCGCCATCTCAGCACCATTCAAACGACCAGAAATCAAAACTTTGATACCCTCAGCGTTCATACGCATAGAAGCAGCAATAGCCATTTTGATTGCACGTCTGTAAGAAATACGGCTTTCGATTTGACGAGCGATGCTTGTCGCCACAAGATAAGCATCTAACTCAGGTCTTTTAATTTCAAAAATGTTGATTTGAACCTCTTTGTCAGTAACTTTCTTAAGTTCTTCTTTCAACTTGTCTACCTCTTGCCCACCTTTTCCGATAATGATACCAGGTCTGGCAGTAGTGATAGTAACGGTTACAAGTTTCAAAGTTCTCTCGATGATTACTTTAGATACACTAGCTTTTGATAAACGAGCGTGGATATACTTTCTGATTTTGTGATCTTCGGCAAGTTTATCACCGTAGTCATTTCCACCATACCAGTTTGAGTCCCACCCTCTGATGATACCAAGTCTATTTCCAATTGGATTTGTCTTTTGTCCCATGCTGCTTAAGAATTGCTTTGTGTGTTATTGATAGCTCCAAGCACGATTGTTACGTGGTTAGAACGTTTTCTTATTCTGTGTGCACGACCTTGAGGAGCTGGACGAAGTCTTTTCAACATCATTCCACCATCTACTCTGATCTCTTTAACAAATAATCCAGCTTCTTCTAAATTACCTTCACTATTTTTTTGCTCCCAGTTGTTGATTGCAGATAATAATAGTTTTTCTAATTTTCTTGAAGCTTCTTTAGAACTGAATCTCAAGATGTTAAGTGCTCTTTCTACCTTCTGACCTCTTACCAAGTCCGCTACTAAGCGCATTTTTCTAGGTGAAGTAGGGCAGTTATTCAATTTTGCGAAAGCAATAGACTTATTAGCCTCTTTTCTCGCATCTGCTGTTTCTCTTTTACGAACTCCCATTGCTTCTTTTATTTTTTACCTTTATTTTTTGCTCCAGCATGACCTCTAAAAGATCTAGTTGGTGAAAACTCTCCTAATTTGTGACCTACCATGTTTTCTGTTACGTAAACCGGTACAAATTGACGACCGTTATGAACTGCGATAGTTTGTCCAACAAAGTCTGGAGTAATCATGGAAGCTCTAGACCAAGTCTTTACTACTCCATTTTTTCCGCTTTCAATGTTTTCCTGAACTTTCTTGTCTAACTTATAATGAACGAAAGGTCCTTTTTTTAATGAACGTGCCATATCTTATTATTTCTTTCTACGTTCTACGATATACTTGTTACTCGGGTTTTTCTTAGAACGAGTTCTGTAACCTTTAGCTGGCAATCCGTTTCTTGAACGTGGGTGCCCTCCAGAAGAACGTCCTTCACCACCTCCCATAGGGTGATCAACTGGGTTCATCGCTACTGGTCTAGTTCTAGGTCTTCTTCCTAACCATCTTGTTCTACCTGCTTTTCCAGATACAACTAATTGGTGATCAGAATTAGAAACAGCTCCAATTGTAGCCGAACATGTTAACAAGATTAATCTTGTCTCTCCAGATGGCATTTTAATTGTAGCGTATTTTCCGTCTCTTGCCATTAACTGAGCAAAAGTTCCAGCTGAACGAGCAATAACTGCTCCTTGTCCTGGACGTAACTCAATACAAGATATAACAGTTCCAAGAGGAATTCTGCTTAAAGGTAATGTATTACCAATCTCTGGTTGAGATTCTGGACCAGAAACTAATTTCTGACCAACTTTCAATCCGTTTTGAGCGATAATATAAGTTTTCTCTCCATCAGCATAAGCCAACAAAGCGATAAATGCAGTACGATTTGGATCGTATTCGATTGATTTCACAGTAGCCGGAATTCCAACTTTAGTTCTTTTGAAATCAATAATACGATATCTCTGCTTGTGACCACCACCCGTATAACGCATGGTCATCTTTCCTTGACTATTTCTACCTCCAGAGTTTTTTATCGGCGCTATCAAAGAGCGTTCCGGCTTATCAGTTGTAATGGCGTCATAACCATTCACAACTCTAAATCGCTGACCTGGGGTAATAGGTTTTAATTTTCTTACTGACATTTTTCTATCTTAGATATTGTTGTAAAAATCAATTGTTTCTCCTTCTTGTACTTGTACAATTGCTTTTTTAATAGCATTTGTCTTTCCACTGATTAAACCACTTTTAGTGTATTTTGTAGTTCTGTCCGGTCTTACGTTCATCGTGTTAACTGAAACGATAGTTACTCCATAAGCAGCTTCAACAGCTTTCTTAATTTGAACTTTGTTTGCTTTTTTGTCAACAACGAATCCGAAGCGGTTTAAAACTTCACTTTCTTTGGTTACTTTTTCTGTTACTATAGGTCTAATTATGATACTCATACTCCTATTATTTACTTAAATTTTCTTCGATTAACTCCAAAGAACCTTCTAAAAGCACTAAATTGTTAGTGTTTAAAATAGCGTAAGTGCTTAATTCTGAGCTAGTTACGACATTAGAAGCCTTTAAATTGCGTGACGACAAATATACATTTTTATTCGTCTCTCCCAACACAAATAGAGATTTTTTATTTTCTAACCCTAAAGCTTTCAAAACATTAGTGAAATTTTTAGTGTTTGGCGTTTCAAAATTAAAGTCTTCAAGAACGATAATATTCGACTCTTTTGCTTTGATTGAGAAAGCTGATTTTCTTGCCAATCTTTTCAAGCCTTTATTCAATTTAAATGAATAACTTCTTGGTCTTGGTCCGAAAATTGTTCCACCACCTTTAAACAATGGATTTTTGATACTTCCCGCACGAGCTGTACCAGTTCCTTTTTGTTTTTTAATCTTACGTGTACTTCCTGTCACTTCAGCTCTTTCTTTAGCTTTGTGAGTCCCTTGTCTTTGATTAGCAAGATATTGCTTTACATCAAGGTATACAGCGTGATTGTTTGGCTCAATTGCGAATACTGAATCAGAAAGTTGAACTTTTCTTCCAGTATCTTTTCCGTTGAAATCTAATACTTTTACTTCCATTACTTCTGAATGATTACATAAGAGTTTTTGTGCCCAGGAATACATCCTTTAACAACAAGCAGGTTCTTTTCAGCCACTACTTTTAAAACTCTAAGGTTTTGAACTTTTACATTGTCTCCTCCCATTCTTCCAGCCATACGCATTCCTTTGAATACTCTAGACGGATAAGAAGAAGCCCCCACAGAACCTGGTGCTCTTAAACGGTTGTGTTGACCGTGAGTTGCCTGTCCAACACCACCAAATCCGTGACGTTTAACAACCCCTTGAAAACCTTTACCTTTAGACACACCTTGTACATCTACAAATTCTCCTTCAGAAAAAATAGAAACATCAATAAGATCTCCTAATTTTTGCTCAGTTGCAAAATCTTGAAATTCAACGACTTTTTTCTTAGCAACAGTTCCAGCTTTTTTAAAGTGACCTAAAGCCGCTTTAGTGGAATGTTTCTCGTTTTTGTCATCGAAACCAAGTTGCAACGCTTCGTACCCGTCAACACCTTTGGTTCTGACTTGGGTAACAACGCATGGTCCAGCTTCGATTACTGTACAAGGAATGTTTTTCCCGTTTTCGTCGAAGATACTAGTCATGCCGATTTTCTTACCAATTAACCCAGACATAAATATTAATTATTAATTACTAAAATTCCCTTCAATTTGAAAATAACAGAAATTTCCAAACAGGGAGTGCAAAAGTAGATATTAAAATTGAATATACCAAACAGTTAGAAAAATTAAATCGCTCATTATCAAAAACCAAGCATCAAAACAACATCAAAAACAACCCTAATCTTTCCTAAAATTGAAAACATTTTTTACATTTTTAATCCATCCACGCTTAACAATTAATTAATAAAACCACAACAAAAAACACCCGAATCACCTTAAAACAAAGGGCTTTATAAAAAATTAAAAGAGATAAAAAAATAAAAAACAACTCAAAACCACACCTTAAAAAAGACATTATTTTAAAACAAAAAAAGCGAGACATTTCTGACTCGCTTTTTATATAAAAAATATAAAAAAATTATACTTTTATCTCTACTTCAACCCCACTTGGCAATTCAAGTTTCATTAAAGCATCAATAGTTTTAGATGAAGATGAATAAATATCAATTAATCTCTTGTATGACATTACTTCAAATTGCTCTCTCGCTTTTTTGTTAACGTGCGGAGAACGTAACACAGTGAAAAGTTTTTTGTGCGTTGGCAATGGAATTGGACCTGTTACAACTGCACCAGTAGTTTTTACTGTTTTTACGATCTTTTCAGCAGATTTATCTACCAACATGTGATCGTAAGACTTTAGTTTTATTCTGATTTTTTGACTCATTTTCTTAAGAATTAAGCGTTACCTTTTGCTTTTTTAATTACCGCTTCTGAAATATTAGAAGGCGTTTCTGCATAGTGAGAAAACTCCATTGTTGAAGTAGCTCTACCTGAAGACAATGTTCTCAATGTTGTAACATATCCAAACATTTCAGATAAAGGCACATCAGCTTTAATAGTTTTAGCCCCATTTCTGTCACCCATATCATTAACCTGACCTCTACGACGGTTCAAGTCACCTACGATATCACCCATGTTTTCTTCAGGAGTAATAACCTCGATTTTCATGATTGGCTCCAAAATAACAGCTCCGGCAGCACGTCCTGATTCTTTATACCCCATTCTTGCAGCTAATTCGAAAGAAAGAGCATCAGAATCCACAGGGTGGAAAGATCCGTCTAATAAAGTCACTTTTAAACTATCAACAGCGTATCCAGCTAATGGACCTGTTTTCATAGCCTCACGGAAGCCTTTTTCAACAGCAGGAATATACTCCTTAGGAACGTTACCTCCTTTTACCTCATTAACAAACTGTAATCCAACAGGAACTTTACCATCAACTTCATCAGCAGGCTCGATTCTAAATACGATATCACCGAATTTACCACGACCTCCAGATTGTTTTTTGTAAGTTTCTCTATGCTGAGCAGATTTTGTAAACGCTTCTTTATACTCAACCTGAGGCTCACCTTGATTAACCTCTACTTTGAACTCACGTTTCATACGATCAACTAAGATATCCAAGTGAAGCTCACCCATACCAGAAATAATAGTTTGACCTGAAGCCTCATCAGTTCTTACAGTAAACGTTGGATCCTCTTCAGCTAATTTTGCCAAAGCCATACCCATTTTATCAACGTCAGCTTTAGTTTTAGGCTCGATAGCGATACCAATTACCGGATCAGGGAATTTCATAGATTCCAAGATAATTGGATTCTTCTCATCACATAAAGTATCTCCAGTTTTAATATCTTTAAATCCTACAGCAGCTCCAATATCTCCAGCCTCAATAAATTCAATTGGATTTTGTTTGTTAGCGTGCATTTGGTAAATACGAGAAATTCTCTCCTTGTTACCAGAACGAGTATTTAAAACATAAGAACCAGCATCTAAACGACCAGAGTAAGCACGGAAGAAAGCTAAACGACCTACGAATGGGTCAGTAGCAATTTTAAATGCCAAAGCAGCAAACGGCTCTTTTACATCTGGCTTACGCAAGATTTTAGTTTGATCTTCTTCTAATAAATCAGCATCATCAGGGTGAATTCCTTCAATACCTTCTTTATCCAAAGGAGATGGTAAATATTTACAAACTGCATCTAACATGAACTGAACTCCTTTGTTTTTGAAAGAAGAACCTGCAAGCATAGGAATGATTGCCATGTCGATTGTAGCAGCTCTTAAAGCGTTGTTGATTTCTTCCTCTGTAATAGAGTTCTCATCTTCCATGTACTTATCTAAAAGATTTTCATCATAAGTAGCAATTTCTTCGATAAGAATAGAACGGTAATGCTTAACATCATCAACCATATCAGCCGGGATATCAACAATATCAAAAGTAGCTCCCTGAGTTTCATCATGCCATACAATAGCCTGATTTTTTACTAAGTCAACGATACCCTTGAAATCAGCCTCATCACCAATAGGCAAAGTAATTGCAACCGCATTCGATTTCAACATATCTTTAACCTGCCCACAAACCCCAAGGAAGTTAGATCCCTGACGGTCCATTTTGTTTACGAATCCCATACGAGGAACTCTATATTGATCAGCAAGCCTCCAGTTAGTTTCAGACTGAGGCTCAACACCATCAACTGCACTAAATAAGAAAACTAAACCATCCAATACACGTAAAGAACGATTTACCTCTACAGTAAAGTCAACGTGCCCAGGAGTATCAATAATATTAAAGTGGTAAGGCAATGATTCCGGAAGCACTTTACCTTGCTCTGTTGGAAAATTCCAAGTACAAGTCGTAGCAGCAGAAGTAATTGTAATACCTCTTTCCTGCTCTTGTGCCATCCAGTCCATTGTTGCAGCACCATCGTGTACCTCACCAATTTTGTGTGACTTTCCAGTATAAAAAAGAATACGCTCAGTAGTTGTTGTTTTACCAGCATCAATATGAGCAGCAATTCCGATATTTCTTGTATATTTTAAATCTCTAGCCATTTCTTTACGAATTAAAATCTAAAGTGAGAGAATGCTTTGTTAGCTTCTGCCATTTTGTGAGTATCCATTCTTTTCTTAACCGCAGCACCTTCTTCTTTAGCAGCTGCTAAACATTCTGACGCTAAACGTTGTGCCATAGATTTTTCATTTCTTCTTCTTGAATAAAGTATTAACCACTTCATTGCCATAGAAATTTTTCTGTCTGGACGAATCTGCATTGGAATTTGGAATGTAGCTCCACCTACTCTACGGCTACGTACTTCTACGTGAGGCATAACGTTTGTTAAAGCATCTTTCCAGATTTCTAATGAAGTTTTCTCATCATTTTGCTTTTTAGTTTCGATGATATCAATTGCATCATAAAATACTTTGAAAGCTGTAGATTTCTTACCATCCCACATTAAGTTGTTCACGAAACGTGTTACCAATTGGTCATTAAACCTTGGATCTGGTAAAAGTGGTCTTTTCTTTGCCGCTCTTTTTCTCATGTCTTTTTTTTAAATAAAAAGTTATAGGTTATCCGTTAAATGTTATGTGTTACAGACTTCAAGCTTACACTTACAATCCCAACCCTTAACTCCTAACCTCCAACTCTTAACGTTTTAAATTACTTTTTTGCTTCTTTTGGGCGTTTAGCACCGTACTTAGATCTTCTTTGCGTTCTTCCTGCAACTCCTGACGTGTCAAGCGCTCCACGAACGATATGATATCTAACACCTGGTAAATCTTTTACCCTTCCACCTCGCACTAATACTATCGAGTGCTCTTGTAGATTATGTCCTTCTCCTGGGATGTAAGCATTCACCTCATTACCATTTGTCAAACGTACACGCGCAACTTTACGCATTGCAGAGTTTGGTTTTTTTGGTGTAGTAGTGTAAACACGCGTACAAACCCCTCTTCTTTGAGGACAAGAATCTAAAGCAACCGATTTACTCTTCTTAGTGATCTGAGTTCTTCCTGTTCTTACTAATTGTTGAATTGTTGGCATAATTAATACTAAAAATTATTATGTTTATTAAATTCCCGCTTTTTACGGGGTTGCAAATGTATAAAATATTTTTCACTATACAAACGTTAAATCATTAATTTTCAACAACATTATTTATACATATGATTTTACAAACAAACAATAGATATTTGTAATACTTTTAATTAATGAAACAATTGCTTTTGAAACCGCTTTTACCCCTCTTCTTTTTTCTAATCAGCATTTCTTCTTATGCTCAAAACCTTCATTTACAAATTAAAGGAACTAATCAAACCGAAACACTAATTATTGATTCACTAGATTATTCAGAAAACCATACTAACATAAAATCACTTTTCGAAGAAGTTAAAAATGTATCTGAAAAATTAACCAAACGGGGATATCTCGACCATACCATACTTGAAACAACAAAAACAAATGATAGTACTTTTATCTCCAAAATCGACTTAAAAAACAAAACGAAAGAAGTCCATATACATATAGGAACGAATCACAGTCCTTTTGACGAAGCAAAAATCAAAAATGACACTTTAATTCTAACCTATGAAGAACTGGAAAATTACCTACACCAAAAAACATTAGATGCCGAAAAAGCGGGTTTCGCCTTAAACAAACTAAAGCTTGAAAACTTACAAAAAAAAGGCTCAGTTATATACGCAGACTTAAATTACAAATCCGAAAGAAAACGTGTCGTGAATTCCATTATTCTAACACAAACTGATCAGACAAAAAGAGATTATTTTCCAAAAGGACACCTAAAACAGCTTAAAAAGAAATACCTAAATAAGACTTTCAATCAAGAAACTATAAAACAATTATACAGCGACATCAATGCATTTGAATTCACCTCTCAAACCAAATATCCGGAAGTACTATTTACAAATGACTCCACAAAAATATACATATACATAGAAAAAAGACTAGCCAATACTTTTGACGGTTATATTGGCTTTTCTAATGATGAAAACAAAAAAACAACCCTGAACGGATACCTGGATTTATCATTATTAAACACTCTTCATGCTGGCGAACAATTTTCATTGTACTGGAAAAGTGACGGAAATCAGCAAAAAACCTTCAATACTAAAATTGAAATCCCTTATATATTTCAATCCTCACTAGGCATCAAAGCGCAATTAAACATTTTTAAACAGGATAGTACTTTTCAGAACACTAAAACCGCAATTGATCTGGGTTATTTCTTAAACTACAACACCCGACTGTACTTAGGCTATCAATCGACAGAATCGAGCGACATTCAAAACACCAACAACACCACAATTAGCGACTACAAAAACTCCTATATCACCTCTACCCTAGAGTATAAAAAATTAGATTACACCCAAAGTTTATTCCCCAAAAAAGCCACTCTTAACCTCCTTTTGGGCTACGGAAAAAGAGATACCAACAACAGCCCCAAAACTGCCGAAGCAAGTAAGCAATTCTACACCAACTTTAACTTGACCTATAATTTTGAGCTCAACAAAAAAAATTTCATCTACATAAATCCTCAAATTCTTTATCTGAAAAGCCAAAACTACATAACCAACGAATTGTTTCGATTTGGAGGAACAAACTCTATACGAGGTTTTATAGAAAATAGCCTACAAGGTAATTTTGCCTCAATGTTACTTACGGAATACAGATACAAAGTTTCAAATAATCTATATATTAACTCCATTATAGATTTTGCTTTTTACCAAGATTTAACCAATAATCAGACTCCAAACGAAATAAAAAATTTAACAGGAATTGGATTCGGCACAACAATACAAACCACAAGCGGCCTACTTAGAATTAATCTCAGCAATGGCGCGGGAAACATTAAGGAAATTCAATTATTTAACACTATTGTCAGTATATGTTACAATGTTAAATTTTAACTCTGTGAGAAAATTCCACAACACAACACTAGGATTATTAACAAATTATTATGAATATTGTAAGACTAATTCAAAATAATTACAAAAATGAAACCAAAGTTCAATGGATTTTTAGTACTACTTTTAGTACTATTCGCGCAGTTAACCTTTGCGCAAGAAAGAGCCGTTTCGGGAACTGTTACTGATGATGCAGGTATGCCACTACCAGGTGTAAGTGTACAAATCAAAGGAACCAAAACCGGCACACAAACCGATTTTGATGGTAAATACACCATCAAAGCAACATCAAGTCAAATTTTAGTATTTAGCTACATCGGCATGAAAACGCAGGAAATTGCCGCAAGCTCATCACAAGTAAGCACGAAACTGTCCGGAGACGCTCAACAATTGGAAGGCGTTGTAGTAACCACGGCGATGGGTATTAAAAGAGAAAAAAAATCTTTAGGTTATGCTTCTCAACAAATTTCAGGAAAAGATGTTAACGGTGGAGCAGGAAGCACCAACGTTTCCAATTTATTATCAGGTAAAGCCGCAGGTGTAGAAGTTCAAAGAAACAACAACTTCGGAGGTTCTACAAACGTTGTAATCAGGGGTAATAAATCACTTACCGGAAATAACCAGGCTCTTTGGGTTATTGACGGGGTGCCAATTGACAACTCCAACTCAAACGTTTCTTCACAACAAGTTGGTGGCGGTGGTTACGATTACGGTAACAATGCTTCAGATATCAATCAGGAAGACATCGAAAGCATCAACATCCTTAAAGGAGCTGCTGCAACAGCATTATACGGCTCCAGAGCTGCAAATGGAGTTGTAATGGTCACTACTAAAAAAGGTAAATCAGATAACAAAATTGGGTTTTCGTTCTCAAGCGGATTCACAAACGGGAGTGTCGACAAATCAACTTTTCCTAAATACCAAAACAGATATGGATCAGGATATGGTTTCGGATCGTCCTTTTTAGGAACAGGTACTCCAGACACTGTAGACACTTCAAATGACGCATCTGACGGAGATGCTTTTAACAATCAACCAGTTTACCAATGGGATGCTTTTACACCATTTTCTCCAAACTACGGAAAAGCCACCCCTTGGACAGCTGCAAAAAACGGCCCTATCACTTTCTTTAATAATGCACATACATTCGTTAACAGTATTGCATTAGAGAAATCAACCGACAGATCAAGCTTATCTTTAACCTATGTAAACACAAATCAAACTGGTATTCTTCCAAACAGTGAATTGAAAAAAAATCAGATAAGTGCAAGATTTAGCCAAAAAGTTACCGATAAACTTACTGCTAATGCTTATGCTGCCGTTACACTACAAAGTACTGTTGGTAGAAACTCAACAGGTTACAACGATAACATTATGGGCAACTTCAGACAATGGTGGCAAACCAACACTGATGTTCAGGCACAAAAAGATGTTTACTTTGCATCAGGCGGTCAAAACATAACATGGAACTGGACGGATCCAACTGACCCTTCAGGTCTTACACCAGCATACTGGGACAATCCTTATTTCACACGTTATCAAAATTATTCTTCTGATGACAGAACCCGTTTATTCAGCTACGCTTCCCTTAATTACGAGATCACCCCTTGGTTAAGCGCATTAGGAAGAGTATCTCTTGACACTTACAAACAACTTCAGGAAGAAAGAAGAGCTGTCGGATCAATTTCTACAGGATTTGGTCTTTCTCCGGTAAACGAATCTTCAGGGTATCAAAGAAACGACATCAACTTTCAGGAAATCAACTATGATTTCATGTTAAACTTCAACAAAAAGATTGGTGAAGACATCAGTTTAAATGGAGTAATTGGAACCAACATCAGAAGAAACAAAAGAGACAATGTCCTTTCTTCAACAATTGGAGGCTTAGTTACACCTGGAATATATGCTTTATCTAACTCACGCTTAGATTTACCATTTCCAAAAGAAGCCAAAGTATCATCCGGTGTTAACGGAATCTACGCACAGGGGTCTATTGGCTATTTAGACACTTATTTTATAGATGCTTCCATTAGGAGAGATGTGTCTTCTACTTTACCTGACAATAACAACTCTTATGTTTACCCAGCAGTTTCAGGATCATTCCTTTTCTCAAACGTAGTAAAGGCAGACTGGTTAAATCTTGGAAAATTCAGAGTAAACTATGCTGAAGTAGGAAATGATGCAGATGCGCTTCAACTAAACAATACCTACACAAGAGTTCCTAATTTTCAAGGACAACCTCTTTACACAAACTCTTTATTACTTCCATTCCGTAGTATCAACAAAAATCCGGACCTTAAACCAGAAAGAACAAGATCTTTTGAGGTTGGTTTAGAAACAAGTTTATTAAACAGACGTCTAGGATTTGACGTTACCTACTACAAAACAAATTCAGTTGACCAGATCGTTGCGGCAGCAGTATCTTCAGGATCCGGCTTTACAAATGCACTTGTTAACGGTGGAAATATCGAAAACAAAGGTTTTGAGATTCAATTAAACGGAACTCCAATTAAAACAAAAGACTTTAGCTGGGAAATAATTGTAAACTGGTCAAACAACAGAAGTAAAGTTATCACATTACCAAATGGACTTGACAACCTTCAATTAGGTGCATTCCAAGGTGGTGTTACAGTTAACGCTGCTCCTGGCGAAGCTTATGGTGCCCTAAAAGGAACCGATTTCGTTTATACAAACGGACAACCTACAATAGATCAAACTACAGGAAAGTACATGATCACTACATCTTCAAGCAACACAATCGGAAATATTACTCCGGACTGGATTGGTGGTGTTAGAAATAAATTTACTTACAAGAATTTAACTTTTGGATTCTTAATTGACACTCAAAAAGGTGGAGACATCTTCTCATTAGACATGTACTATGGACTTGCTTCTGGATTATATAAAGAAACAGCTGTGGGAGACATTAGAGAAAATGGTCTTTTAAATCCTGGAGTTGCTCCTAACGGAACTCCAAACACTGTAAAAACAAAAGGCGGATCAATTGCGAACAGCATGGGATACCAAGCTGCACCAAACAAAGCTTTTATTTATGACGCCTCATTTGTTAAACTTCGAGAAGTATCTATTACTTACAATTTTCCTAAAAGCATGTTCGAAAATACATTCATAAACTCGGCATCAGCAAGTTTAGTTGGTTCGAACTTATGGATAATTCATAAAAACCTACCATACGCAGACCCAGAAAGTGGACTATCATCAGGAAACAGCTCAAGAGGCTATTCAGTTGGATCACTTCCAACTACCAGAGATATTGGTTTTAACTTAACATTCAAATTTTAATACAGAACAAAATGAAAAAAATACTATATGCATTAGGAATCATGCTTCTCACAGTTTCATGTGACGACAGCAGCCTAACAGACTTAAATGTAGATGCAAAAAACCCTTCTGTAGTACCCCCTAGCACTTTATTTACAAATGCTGAAAAAAACTTAACAGAGCAACTTGTCAACACCAATGTAAACAGAAACATATTCAGACTAGTAAACCAACAATGGACTGAAACTACTTATTTGGATGAATCTAATTACAACTGGGTAACCCGTAAAATTTCAGACAATCACTGGGACAGACTTTATGCAGGGCCACTTGCCGATTTATCTCAGGCGAAAGGCTTCCTGGAAAAAGATGTAATCTCACCTACAGATCCTGAATTTACCCAAAAATCAATAGTTAAAAAGAATCAGTTGATCCTTATTGATATACTAATGGTTTATACCTACCAAATTTTAGTAGACACTTTTGGAGATGTTCCTTACTCAGAATCCCTAAAAGGATCGGGAGACTACCTCCCTAAATATGATAAAGCTGTAGACATCTACAAAGATTTAATTGTACGTTTAAACAAAGACATCGCCGGATTAGACACTTCGCATTCAGCTTTTGGTTCTGCTGAAGTTATCTACAAAGACGACCTGACTGCCTGGGTTAAATTTGCCAATAGCATCAAACTAAAATTAGGAATCAACTTAAAATCATCTGGTCTTGAGTCATCTATTGCAGACGCAGCAATCATCTCTGGTGCAGCGGGCGGATTTACATCAAATGCTGATAATGCGAAACTTCCTTATATGTTAGATCTTCCAAACACCAACCCACTCTATGTAGATATGGTATTTTCAGGAAGAAATGACTTTGTTGTAGCAAAGCCATTTGTAGACAAATTGGTCGCACTAAATGACCCAAGAAAAACACCTTATTTCAGACCAACTTATAAAGACACAAATGCTGCAGGCGACCTGATCACAGTAACCGGTTATAGAGGCGGAATTGTTGGAGCAAAAAACACACAAAACAGATTCACCCATGCAAGTGACAAAATTAAAGCTCCGGACTTTAGTGGTACTTTATTGGATTATGCCGAAGTAGAATTCTTATTAGCTGAAGCAGTAGGCAGAGGAGTTGCTGTTGGAGGCACCATAGCCTCACATTATAATGCAGCAATTCTGGCTTCTATGGAAGACTGGGGAGTTTCATCGGCAGATGCAAATGCTTATCTTGCTCAACCAGCCGTAGCTTACGCAACAGCTACAGGAACCTGGCAGCAAAAAGTAGGAGAACAAGCATGGTATGCATTGTTCAACAGAGGATTTGAAGGCTGGACATCAACAAGAAGATTAGACTTCCCTGTTCTAACCGCACCAGCAAGTGCAGACGCAGCAGCTGAAGGAAAGGTACCATCCAGAATGGCATACCCTATTAGAGAACAGACATTAAATGCAACAAATTACAATGCTGCATCAACTTCTATCGGAGGAGACAAACTAAGCACGAAGATTTTTTGGGATAAATAAGAAATACCAAAAAATAACATAATTTAACACAAAACCACCTCGTATAGGGGTGGTTTTTTTATTGAAAACGCAGAAAAAACTGAAATTCATCGTCCATCTTATAAAATTTAACATTTTATTCAGCAGGTACAAACTAAATTATCCATTGCTTTTTAAGTAAAAAAATAATAATTCCTCATTTTTGAATGCATTTTAACGATAAAAAAATAACTCCTGTCAGCAAAAATGCCGTTTCGCTGAAAAAAAAACTTTTTTGATTAGGTATATTAACTAATTATTAAGATTTTTGTCGGACTAATTCAAAATATTTAAAAATGAAACTAAAGTTCAATGGATTCCTAGTACTTTTCTTAGTACTAGTTGCGCAACTTACGTTCGCGCAAGAAAGAGCTGTTTCTGGAACAGTTTCTGACAATACAGGAATACCTTTACCAGGTGTTAGTGTATTAGTTAAAGGAACTAAGACAGCAACGCAAACAGATTTTGATGGAAAATACACTATCAAAGCAGCACCAAATCAAGTATTAGTTTTTAGCTACATTGGGATGAAAGCTCAAGAAGTATCAGCTAGTTCTACTACTGTTAATGCAAAATTAAAAGACGATTCAGTAGAATTGGAAAGCGTAGTAGTTACAGCCTTAGGTGTTAAGAAAAGTGCACGCGCACTTGGATACGCTACTCAGGAAGTAAAAGCTGCAGACATCACAAGAGCAAACAACAACAGTCTTGCCGGAGCTTTACAAGGTAAATTAGCGGGTGTATCTATTACTCCTTCTAGTGGTGCGCCTGGAGCTTCTTCTCAAATCATAATTCGTGGTGCGCGTTCTTTCACAGGAAACAACACACCTTTGTATGTTATTGATGGTATGCCTGTAGCATCTCAACCTGATTTCGGTACTGGAAACGGTGTAACCGGAGCGGATATTGCTAACAGAGCTGTGGATATTGACCCTAACGAAATTGAGTCTATCAACGTTCTAAAAGGACAAGCTGCATCTGCTTTATACGGATTAAGAGCTTCTAATGGTGTAATTTTAATTACTACAAAAAGCGGTAAAAACCTAGCACAAAGCGGGAAGCCTACTATTACTTTCAACACTTCTACAAGTTTTGAAACCATTTCAAAAAAACCAAGTACTCAAAACGAGTATGCACAAGGTATAAATGGAAAATTTGATCCAAACTCTTCAATGAACTGGGGTCCAAAAATCTCTGAATTACCAAATGATGCAACTTACGGAGGAAACGTCGCTAACGCATTAAACGGCGGAACTCTAAGACCAGGTCTTTACTATGTACCACAAAGAGCAAAAGCTGGATTAGACCCATGGGTTGCACCTCGCGCTTATGACAATATTGGTGATTTCTTCAAAACAGGATTCACAATCAATAATACTTTAAATGTTGCTCAGTCAACTGAAAAAACAAATTACTCTTTTGGAGTAGGAAACTCTAAGCAAGACGGTATCATCCCTGAAACAGGAATGAGCAGATATACTGTAAAAGCACTTGTAGACACAAAGTTAAACAACGAGTGGAAAACTGGTTTCTCTTTTAACTACGTTCAAACTAAAATCAACAAAAGTTCAGCTGCAAATGACGGGGCTATTGTTGGTGTATTCGGAGGTCCAAGAAGTTACGACTTAAAAGGAATTGGTTACGCTAATCCTTCAAACCCATACGATCAAATCTATTACAGACCAGGTGTTTTCAACAACCCTTACTGGGCTGCTAAAAACAATGAATTCAGCGAAAAAACAAACCGTGTTTACGGTAACGCTTACATTCAGTACTCTCCAATTATCAGTGAAAACGGAAGTCAAAAACTTACTGTTAAGTATCAAGCAGGTGTAGACTCTTGGACTACAAACTACAGAGATATTTTTGAATTTGGAAGCAAACTTGATCTTTCAGGACAAACTAGTAGTGCACACCTTTACGGTACAACTAATGATGTTATCAACTCTTTACTTACAGTAAACTACAACTTGAACATCACTAATGATTTTAACTTAAATGTTTTGGTTGGAAACGAGTACAATCATCAAAACACTAAAGAATATGATGATCTTGGAACAGCTTTCAACTTTGGAGGTTTCCCAACTATCACTAACGCAAGAATCGTAACAGCTTCAGAATACCGCAGACAAATTCGTACTGTTGGTTTCTTCGGTAATGCTGAGTTCTCATACAAAAACATGATTTTCTTAAGTGGTACTATCCGTAAAGATATTGCATCTAACATGCCAAGAAATAACAGAGATTTCGTTTACCCATCTGCCTCTTTAGGTTTTGTGGTAACTGAATTGGAAGGTTTAAAAGGAAGTTCAGTACTTTCTTACGCTAAACTTAGAGGATCTATTGCTGAAGTAGGTCAAGCTGGAAACTACGTTGGTAACTCTTTCACAACACCAAGTTACTCAGGCGGATTCTGGTCTGGAAACCCAGTACAGTACCCATTAGGAGGAATTAGCTCATTTATTCCTAGCAACGTACAATACGATCCAAACTTAAAACCACAAAATACAAAATCGTATGAACTTGGGGTTGACTTAAAATTCTTCAACAACAGAGTTGGAATTGATTATACTTTCTCTAAACAAAATTCAACAAATCAAATCTTCAATGTTCCATTATCAGGTTCTACAGGAGCAAATTCTCTTGTAACAAATGGAGGAAAAATGCGTAATGACGTACACGAATTAAGTTTATTCGTTAATCCGGTTCGTACTGCTGATTTCAACTGGACATTTAACGTAAACTACTCTCAAATTGATTCTTACGTAGAGGCATTAGCAAACGGTGTAGACAACATCTTCCTTGGAGGATTTACTACCCCACAGCTTAGAGCTAGCGTTGGAGATCGTTTCCCAGTTATCTACGGTACAGGATACTTAAGAGATGCTAACAACAACATCGTTGTAAACGCTCAAGGTCTTCCACAAGCTGACGGTAAATTAAAAGTATTAGGAGAAGTTGCACCTAAATTTACTTTAGGAGGTTCTACACAATTCACTTACAAAAGAGTATCTTTAGGAGCAGTTGTAGATTGGAAAAATGGTGGAAAAATGTACAGTGGATCTAACAACTTAATGAACTTTTACGGTGTAGATGCAAGAACAGCAGACAGAACTTCTCAGTTTGTTTACCCAGGTGTTAAAGCTGACGGAACTCCAAACGACATCGTTAGAGGTGGTGCAGCAGATCCAAACGGAGCTCAACAATTACAAGCAGCTTTAAATGGTATTGCAGAATCTGCAGTATTTGATGCAAGTTTTGTAAAATTAAGAGAGGTTACTTTAGGATACCAATTCCCTAAATTATTAGACAACGCAGTAGACATCAAAGCTTCTGTTTTCGCAAGAAACATCTTGTTATGGTCTAAAATGCCAAATCTTGATCCAGAAGCAACACAAGGAAACAACAACTTTGCTGGTGGATTCGAACAATGGTCAATGCCACAAACTAAGAGCATTGGTTTTGGATTGAACTTTACATTTTAATTAAAAAAAATCAAATGAAAAATATAAAAATAACACTAACAGCTTTAATGGCTACGTTCTTATTCCAAGCTTGTTCTGAGGACAAGATGGACGAAATAAATAAGAATGTGAACAATCCGACAGAGATGGCTAGCCGCTTAATCATTACGGATGTTATGGTGAATTCTGCCTTCACAGTAACTGGTGCTGATGCTTCATTTTACGCAGGTATCTACTCTGAGTTAAGTGCAGGAAATCACAATCAAATGTACAATGCTCAGATTAGAAGAGCTGATCCACAATTATCTTCAACTTACAATAACGGCTGGAACAATAGCTACAGACAATTATTGAATTTAGGAGTGATTATTGACAACTGTACAACTGGTAAAGAAAAAGGAAATTTCCAAACATTAGGTGTAGCACAAATCTTAAAGGCTTACAACTTAGCGATCCTTACCGATCTTTTTGGAGACGTTCCTTACACTGAAGCTGTAAAACCAGGAGTAATTTTTCAACCAAAAGTTGACAAACAAGAAGCTATTTACCAAGACATCTTTAAAAACCTTACTGAAGGTATTGCTAACTTGAACAAAACTTCAACTTATGCAACTTTAGGTGTTCAGGATCCTATTTATGGTGGAAATTCTGCTAAATGGATAAAAGCAGCAAACGGATTATTAGCAAGATACACTATGAGATTATCTCTTAGAAAAGCGGATTACCAAGGTGTAATTAACTATGTAAATGCTTCTTTCGCAGATGCTAGCGACGAATTAAAACTTGTAAATGGTGGTGTTCCAAATCCTTTCGCAAGATTCGAATTAAACAGAGGAGCTATTTGTGTTGCTAAAAGTTTCTACGACACTATGGTTGCTAACGGACCTGCAGATGCTCGTACAGCTTCTTTCTTTACAAAAAAGGCTGGTGTAGTACTTCCTTTTGACAATTCAAAAGAAGATGTTGAAGCTCAAGGCAGATATTCTATCTCAGCTCTTATGAGCGAGGCAAACGCAATCTACTTATTAAGCTACCACGAATTATTGTTCTTGAAAGCTGAAGCACAAGCGAGATTAGGTTTACCTGAAGCACAAACAACGATGAATGCAGCTATTAAAGCAGCTTACGCTAAAAAAACAGCTGTAGCATTTACACCGGCGCAAGCAGATACCTACATTGCTTCTATTGGAGCTTTAACCGGTAATGCCTTGTTGAAAAAAATCATGGTAGAAAAACACATTTCTTTCTTTGAAAATGAAGGTATCGAATCTTATAACGACATCAGACGTTTACAAGCAATGGGTAATGGAGACCTTATTCCTATGGTAAATCCAAAACCTGAATTGTTTCCACAAAGATTTGCTTACGGTCAATCTGACGTTGCTTCAAACACAAACGTTAAAGAACTATACGGAGACGGTTCTTATGTATACAAAGAAAAAGTTTGGTGGGCTGGAGGTACTAGATAATAGTATTCTTTAATTCCAAAACAAACCCTAAGAAGGGCACTTATCTTGAGATAAGTGCCCTTCTTTTTTTTTATAAAAACATACAAAATCTATAAACAGGTAAAGAATCTGCCTCATCCTCCATATTAAAAAAAAACTTAAATATCGTTTTTAAGAGAATACCAAACACCCCAAACACCTCCTCTTAAGTTTATCTCACAAAATTTTAACATTTTTCAGCATTGTCGTATTTCAAACAAAAATCCTTCAACACCGCATAAACACTGACTTTTTAACATCAAAAAAACACATCCTGCAATAAAATACTCTACATTCCCAAAAAAAAAGCTTTTTATATTAGGTCGTTTAACAAATAATTAAGATTTTTACCAGACTAATTCAAAACACATAAAAATGAAACTAAAGTTCAATGGACTCCTAGTACTTTTATTAGTACTAGTAGCGCAACTTACTTTTGCGCAAGAAAGAGCTGTTTCTGGAACAGTTTCCGATAATACAGGAATGCCTTTACCAGGTGTTAGTGTATTGATCAAAGGAACAAAAACAGGGACACAAACAGACTTTGATGGTAAATACTCTATCAAAGCTTCTTCAAACCAGGTTTTGGTATTTAGCTACATCGGGATGAAAACTCAGGAAGTAGCCGCCACCTCTTCTGCAATTAATGTAAAATTATTAGATGGTGCCGCACAACAACTGGAAAGTGTTGTTGTAACTGCATTCGGTATTAAGCGTAATCCTAAAAAACTAGGATACTCTGTTAGCGAAGTAAAAGCAGAACAAATTACTCAAAATTCAGAACCAGATTTATCAAGAGCTCTTGCAGGAAAAGTTGCAGGGGTTAACATTAATACATCAACTGGTGTTGCAGGAGCTGCCAACCAAATTACCATTAGAGGGGTAAACTCATTAACAGGTAATACAGACCCTTTAATTATCGTTGACGGTATTGCTTACAGCAATGTATCGGTAACTTCAACTAGCCAAATCACTGGAGGAGGTGGATATGAATCTGCTTTATCTTCTTTAGATCCTAATGACATCGCAAGTATCAACGTACTTAAAAGTACTGCTGCTGCTGCACTTTACGGTTCAAGAGCTATGAACGGGGTAATCGTTGTAACCACTAAATCCGGTGCATCTAAACCAAATAAATCACAAAAATTAAATGTAAATGTTGGAATGGGTACTTATTTTGAAACCATAGCCAACTTACCAGACTACCAAAACACTTATGGTTCAGGAGCAAATTTCCAGTACTCAAACGCAAATGGTTCATGGGGACCACGCTTTGACTCAATGGCAACAATCCCTACATGGCCAACATTGCTAGCCGCTTTCCCTGATCAGTTTGGACCTACAGTTCCTTATGTTGCAAAACCAAACAACGTAAAAGACTTATTCAGAACAGGAACAGTGTTAGACAAAACAATCGGTTTTAACTATGCCGGACAAGACGGAACTTTTAATGCTACTATTTCAGATTTACGTCAGGATGGTTACATTCCTTACAACTCTTACGACAGAACCTCTATGTCTGCAGGTGGAAACTTCAAACTAAGTAAAAAATTCACTGTTGGAGCCAACTTAGCGTACTCAAAAACAAAACAAGTAGGAGGTTTCTTTGGAGAAAACCAATTTGCAGGATCTTCTTCTTCATTTGCCAGAACTTTGTTCTTAGCCAGAAACTGGGATTTAAATCTTCCATACGTAGATCCTGTAACAGGTGGATCTGTTACTCCAAACGGAACACAATTCGACCACCCACTTTGGTCTTGGCAACACGACCAGATTATCACTCATACGGATAGAATTGTTGCAGGTATTAACTTAAACTACACTTTCAACGACAATATTTCAGCATCTTACAGAGCTGGTATTAACAAATATTCATTAGCGAGAACTCAGGTTCGTGATCTGGCTTCCAGAGCAAATAATGGATTAGGTAATTTACTTGCTGATAACTACGTAAACCAGGATATTGAATCTACATTCTTATTAAACTTCAATTATGAATTGAATGAGAACTTTAAATTAGCAACTATTGTTGGTAATAACGTATTGCAAAATGAGTATTCAAGACTTGCAAATGAAGGAAGAGAATTCATTGTACCAAACATCTTTACTTTTAAAAACGTTAAAAGTATAGCGAATCTAACGGATGAGCGAGCTATGAAAAGAAATGTCGGAGTATTTGCCGATGTAACTTTATCCTATAAAGATTACCTGTTTTTAAATGCTACAGCCAGAAATGACTGGAGTTCATCTTTACCAAAAGAAAGAAACTCTTATTTCTATCCATCTGTAAGTGCCTCAGCAGTTATAACTGATGCCTTCAATATCCAAAGTGATATTTTAACTTTTGCTAAATTAAGAGCCAGTTTCGCTAAAGTTGGTAGAGATGTACCTGCAGAATTCTTAAAAATATCTTACAACCAAGGACAAGCTTACAATGGCCTTCCTAGAATTGGAAACAATACTTTCCTGGGAGATCAAAATGTTAAGCCAGAATTCTCAGAAGAATACGAAATTGGTACTGACTTAGAGTTTTTCAGAAAACGTATTGTAGTTGATTTGAGTTTGTACTCCAAAACGACAAGAGATCTAATTACTCCTGTAACTGTAGCTTCTTCAACAGGTTTTACTGAATTAAATACAAATGCAGGTTCTATTAGAAACAAAGGTATCGAACTTGGATTAACATTAGTACCTGTTAAAACTAAAGACTTCACATGGTCGTTACTAACTAACTTCACTAAAAACGAAAATGAAGTATTAACATTGAAAGAAGGTTTAGACAGAATTCAACTTAATGCAAACCAAATTGCTTATGCAATTCCAGGACAGCCTTTTGGAGTTTTCTACGGAACAAGATTTGCTCGTGATGCTAATGGAAATTATTTGATCAACAGATCAGGAGGAGCCGTTATTCAAGACCCATCACTTGGTGTTATTGGAGATCCAAATGCTGATTTCAGAGTAAGTTTCGCTAATACCTTTACTTACAAAGCGTGGAGTTTAAGAACACAATTTGACTGGAAACAAGGAGGTGATATCTCTTCTTCTACTATAGAACAATTATTAGGAAGAGGTGTAACCAGAGATACTGAAGACAGAGAGAAAACATTTATTATCCCGGGTTACTACGGAAATAATGACGGAACTCCGATCTTAGATGCTAATGGAAATCAAATTCCAAACACTACTCAATTAAGCATGAATGAGCTTTACTTCTCTCCTGCCGGAGGAAGTACTTTTGGAATAAATTCTGTTGATGAAGCGACAATTTATGACGGAACTGTATTTAGATTAAGAGAGATAAACTTAACTTATGACGTACCAAGTAAAATTCTTGAAAAAACTCCATTTGGAAAAATCAGTTTAAGTTTTATTGCAAACAACCTATGGTATTTTGCACCAAACGTTCCTAAGTATACCAATTTTGATCCTGAAACAACAAGCTACGGTAATTCAACATTACAAGGTATAGAGACTTCAGCTGCTCCGACAGCAAAAAGATGGGGCTTCAAAATTAATTTAACATTTTAATACAAAACGACATGAAATTATATAATTCTATAAAAAATAATAAAACTGCTCTGGTTTTATTATCTCTCACTACTTTTTTCAGTAGCTGCAGTAATTATTTAGATGTTGATAAAGATACAGATGACCCTACAGTTGCCCCGTTAAATTACCTATTAACAAATACGCAAACAACTATTTCTGAACTAGGTGATTTCAACAACAGTACGGGAGACATATTAGCTGTATACACCCATCAAATGACTTCCAGAGAAGAAGAAGATCAATATGGTGTAAAAGTTGACAACATTCCTATGAATAATGACTGGAATACTATTTATTTAGGTCTAAATGATATCGAAACCTTAATAACACAAGCTACTGCATCAGGAGATTTAGTGTATCTTGGTATTGCTCAAATGGAAAAAGCATATATTATGGCATATGCTGTAGATATGTGGGGAGATGTTCCTTATACAGAAGCAACCAAATTAACTTCTGGTAATCTTGGACCAAAATTTGACAATCAAAAAGAAATTTATGCCAGTATTTTTAAATTAATAGATGCTGCAAAAGTTAACTTAAAAAGCAATGCTGGTTTAAAAAAACCAGGTCTTGATGATGTTTTTTATGGAGGTAGCAGTACTAAATGGATCAAATTTGCTAATACCTTTAAACTAAAATTGTACAACCAGGTACGATTAACTTCCGATTTTGATCAGGCAGGATTTAACGCGCTGGTAGCCGAAGGCGATTTCTTCACTTCAAACGCTGATGATTTCCAATTTGCACGTTTCAATTCAATTTCACCTACTAACGAAAGAAACAGGTTGTTTATTGAATCTTACGAGAGTACTCAGTTTGGATCTTACCAAAGCCCATGGATGTATGAAATTTTAAAAGGAGTAAATCCTAACATCCATAACGGTAATCCAGATCCAAGGATGAAATATTACTATTACAACCAATTAAAACCAAACCAATTCCCACCTGATCAAGGAAACACCACTACAGGAAATCCAGGTGCAGATTATTGGGATAAATCAACTGGTTTCGTTAGTATCCGATTTGGAAGTACAGGTCCGGACAGAGATAAAAGTGCTGAAAACACATTCACTTACCCTGGTATCTTCCCTTCAGGAGGTAGATATGATGACGGACAAGGTGGTTCAGTATCAACATTAGCTGCAAAATCAGGAACTGGTATAGCGCCACACAGAATATTAACTTATGACGAATTCTTGTACATTCAGGCAGAGTTAATACAGGTTGGAAAGTTAGCCGGAAGTGCCTCAGCTAAACTTCAGCAGGCAGTTACCGCAAGTTTTGCTAAAGTAGATCAGGTAGTAGCTAAGAGCCAATCACCTCAATTAGCAACAATTCCTGTTCTGACAGGTTCTGCTGCTGTAACTACATTCATTACAAAATTAATGAACGAATTTAATGCTGGTGATGCTACAAAAAAATTAGAAATTATTATGACACAAAAGTGGGTAGGTACTTTTGGTGATCCTGCAGATCAGTATGTTGATTACAGAAGAACTGGTTTCCCTGTATTAGCAAACCCGCTTAGCACCACAAAAGAATACCAGCTGAATAACAATGATGCTTTCCCTCTGAATGATTCTCAAACTGTACTGAATAATCCATTTCAGCTATCATGGTATTGGCCACAAGTAGAGCTAAACTCTAATGCTAATGCACCAGCTCAGAAAAACCCAGGTACTTATAAAATCTTTTGGGATCTTTAATCATTAAAAAACGAATAAAATGAAAAATATAAAACTAATATTCACATCAATGCTATTTTTACTAATAGCGTTCTCATGTGATGACGATGGAGGAACATCAAATATTGGCGCCATAGAAGGAGCTACTCCAAACATTAACAAAGTTGCTACATCTGACCAGGGTATAAACATTGTTGCACTGCAAAATGGCGGAGATGTAAATCTAGGATTAACATTACAAGTTGCTACAGGCGACATTACTTCTATGGATGTTGTCGCATTTTTCACCAAAAACGGTGTTGTTTCAAAAGCGACATTACAAGCAAATGTTACGACTTTTCCAGCACAATTAAAGTATACTAAAGCGGAGTTAATCAAGGCATTCCCAGCATTTGCAAGTTTTGGTCTTAATGACAAACTGGTAATTTCTGCCGATGTTAAAACCAAAGATGGAACTGTTTTGAAAATGATCGCAGATAACGGCCAGCCACTTTATGGAGCCGATGTTGCCAATTCAACACTATGGAAAGTTGTACAAACTTACACAGCATTGTGTCCATTAAATGATGCTTCACTTTTTAATGGAAACTATAAGGTAACAGCAGATACATGGGAAGATTACGCTCCTGGTGATATTGTACCAGTAGTATATAATCTAGCAAATGGTAAATATGTATTTAGAATATTAAATACAGCAAATCCATACGTGATAAACTCAAGTACTTCTTACATAATCGGTACTATAAACCCAGCCACAAACACTGTTACAGTAACCAGCAATGAACCATGGAATTATGGTCCGGGAGCAGTTTACACTGTGACAGGAACTGGTAACGTTAGTTCATGTACCGGAGACATTAACTTAAAAATTAGATTTAGTGGATCAGCTGAATATACACTCAATTTAGTTAAGGCAAATTAGTAAAAGTTTAATTAGATTTATTTTATATCAAAACCACTCTGTTCACTCAGAGTGGTTTTTTTTTATCTCAACATTATACCTATATTTGCCACATGGAAAAAGAACATCAAATATTTGGAATTAGAGCCATTATAGAAGCCATTCAGGCGGGAAAAGAAGTGGATAAAGTATTTATTCAAAAAGAAATTTCCGGAGAATTAATGAAAGATTTAATGAAGGTGATGAAACGCGCTAACATTAATTTTTCTTACGTACCTGTAGAAAAACTTAATCGATTAACTCCAAATAATCATCAGGGAGCGGTAGCAACCATCTCTCCTATTGGTTTTATTGAACTGGAACATTTGGTTGAATCAACAATCGAATCCGGATCAAAACCTTTATTTTTAATACTGGATCAAATTTCAGATGCCAGAAATTTTGGTGCTATTATCAGAACTGCTGAATGTACCGGTGTAAATGGAATCATTGTTCAGAAAGCTGGTTCTGCTCCAGTGAATGGTGATACGGTTAAAACTTCAGCCGGAGCAGTTTTTAATGTTCCAATCTGTAAAGTAGAACATATCAAAGATGCCATTTTTTACCTTCAGGGGTCAGGTATCAAAACAGTAGCTGCTACCGAAAAAACCGACCAAAATATATACGACATTACATTAAACGAACCAGTAGCTATCATCATGGGATCTGAAGACAGAGGTATAAATCCTTCTGTATTGAAAATTGTTGATGAAAAAGCAAAATTACCGATGTTCGGATCTATCGGATCTTTAAATGTTTCTGTTGCGTGCGGCGCATTTTTATACGAAACTGTTCGCCAAAGAAGTTAAAACATACGAAGAATTGAGAATTACGACGACAAATAAATAACAAATTAATGTCTTCAAGATATACTCATAACCAATTCTTTTTCAAAATCTGTTGCCTGTTTGTAATTGTGCTAATTACAAACTTAGGCTACGGACAAGCAATCAACTACGGGCAATTTTAGAATGAATACAATTATGAGGCTTACTTTTTCATAACACCTCTATTGAATTTAGTATCGAAACAAAAACAATCATTTTACGGCAAACATCAGTTATTCACCTCCGTTTCCGTTTTTGTAACTACATAATTAACCGCAACGTCCGAATTAAAGTAAGTTGTTAACACCAAAGGATCTTCCTCTATTACCTCCGTATTTACGAAATTTCCATTCTCATCAAAATGCTTCATAAAAGCATCTTCATCGGGATTAAAATCCGGTTTCTGCCATTCATAAACAATAGGTTTTGCATACTCAGGGGTTTTATAAAGTAAAGACATAACAAATCCGGTAATGAAACCTGCCAAATGTCCTTCCCAGGAAATAGTTTTATCAACCTCCGGAAAAACATACCAAATCATTCCGCCGTACAGTAAGATGACAGATAATGAGAGCGCCACTAAACGATAGTATCCAGTTTGGATTCCTTTAAAAAAAATGAAACTGACTAAAACATAAATCAACCCGCTGGCACCAATATGAAAATTTTCACGACCAATAATCCACGTAATTAGTCCTGAAAATAAAATACCGTAGCCAATCACTGCGAAGGATTGTTTAGAATAAAAAAATTGAAGTGCAGCCAACAATACTAAAAGAGGGATAGAATTATTGTACAAATGACTTAAATTTTCATGAATGAAAGAGCTGAACAAAATACCCTGCAGACCTGACAGATCTCTTGGATAGATTCCGTACTGATAAAAATCGAAATCAAAGCGTATCTGAACCCAGTACACGATCCACAAAAAAAGGACAAAAAATACCGGAAGACCAATAACTGCAGTCGTAAATTTAAAGTGGTTGTCGTTCATAATTTTTAAGGTAAATTTTAAATGATAACATCAAAAAACTATCCAATTACAATTTACTGATAATTTGTCAGCTAACCGAAATTCTTAAGCGCGATTCTAGCCCTGATGGAAGCGGCATCCTTTTGTGTCCGCCGCAGCGAACACAAAAGATACAGCGGACAGCAGGAATAGCTTCTAAAAACTATAAAATTAAAACCGAAAACTGTAATTTTACAAAATGGAAGCACCTTTAGCCGAGCGTATTCGCCCACAACACTTAGAAGATTACATCAGTCAGAGTCATTTGGTTGGTCCAAACGGATCTTTGACGCAACAAATTTCGAAAGGAATAATTCCGTCGTTAATCTTCTGGGGACCTCCCGGAACAGGAAAAACTACCCTGGCACAAATCATCGCGCAGGAATCCAAGCGTCCGTTTTATATCCTGAGTGCCATCAATTCAGGTGTAAAAGATATTCGTGATGTCATTGAAAAAGCTAAGCAAAGCGGTGGACTATTTACTGCTAAAAATCCTATTTTGTTTATTGATGAGATCCATCGTTTCAGCAAGTCACAACAAGATTCACTTTTGGCCGCTGTCGAAAAAGGCTGGATTACACTTGTTGGTGCAACGACCGAAAACCCAAGTTTTGAAGTCATTCCTGCATTATTGTCACGTTGCCAGGTCTATATCTTAAATGCTTTCACAAAAGCCGATTTAGAAGCTTTATTGCATCGAGCGCTAAAAACGGATACCTACCTGGCTTCAAAAAATATCACTTTAAAAGAAACGGAAGCTTTATTGCGACTTTCGGGAGGTGACGGACGAAAACTTCTCAATATTTTTGAGCTCGTTATCAACGCTTCTGCCGGTGATGAAATTATCATCACCAACGATCGTGTTTTTGAATTGGTACAACAAAACACAGTACTGTATGACAAAAGTGGAGAACAGCATTACGATATCGTTTCTGCCTTTATAAAATCTATTCGCGGAAGTGATCCTAATGGAGCTGTTTATTGGCTGGCCAGAATGATTGAAGGTGGTGAAGACGTAAAATTTATTGCCCGAAGAATGCTTATACTGTCGAGTGAAGACATTGGAAATGCCAATCCGACTGCCTTTATCATGGCCAATAATACCTTTCAGGCAGTAACTACAATTGGCTATCCCGAAAGCAGAATTATACTGAGTCAATGCGCCATTTATCTCGCCACTTCTCCTAAGAGCAATGCCTCGTATATGGCGATCGGCAATGCTCAACAATTAGTAAAACAAACCGGAGATTTACCAGTTCCCATTCATTTGAGAAATGCTCCAACCAAACTTATGAAAGAACTGGGTTACGGTGATGATTATAAATATTCGCACGATTATGCCAATAATTTTGCTGAGCAGGAATTTCTACCAGATGCCATAAAAGAAACGGTTCTTTACAATCCGGGGCACAATTCAAGAGAGAATAGCAACCGCGAATTTTTAAAGAACCGTTGGAAAGACAAATACGGTTATTAAAACCGTATTCTATTTTTAGAATTTAACTGAAACTTTTTCAGAAACTAATTGATCGTTTTTATAATATTCAAAAAACCATTGATTGTCTTTTGCATTTAAAGATCCCTGAACTCCGTCTTTTATAGCGATAAATGAATCCGGACGAGATGTTTTCAATAATTTCATTACCACTTTTGGCGTTTTATCAATTAGCTGGTAACCATTCTCTGTTGGCTGTGCATACAATAAATTTGGATCTTTAAGATCAACCACCGGAGCCGCCTCTACAACTTTAGCAGCTATAACTGCAGTTGTCAACGGAGTCGCCGGAATTGAAGATTTCACAGTATTGGCACTTTTTCCATTGTATTTATAACGCAACCCGTTTACTGAAACAAACGCAAGATCAAGACATTCTCTGTAAGCTGTTTCATATTCCTTCTCTTTACTTTTTCCTACCGCGGATGTAAAAATCACTTTACCGTAACAATCTTTAAATTCTACAAAAAGCTTGGTAATTAAAAAACCATTTTCTTTTTTAACATCGGCATACAAAAGATCACAACGGTCACCAAAACCTTCCGGAAGTACCTCATTAGCATAAAAAGCCTGAAAACCCGCTTTGTTTAAATTCGCTTTTGTCATTGTTGACGTTCTGTATTGATTTTCTGTTCTAAGAAAATCATATTTTAAAGGCACAATAACCGCTTTGTAATCATTAACCGATTGTGAAAATCCAATAACTGATGTAAGGAATGCAATCAATAAAAATTTTATTCTCATAATTATAAATATTTTTTTAGTTCTAATAAATGGTTTACTTGTTTAATATTTTGCGGAGCTTCGATTCTTTTTTCATTAAAGAAAATAGCATCAAGACCAGCATTTAAGGCTCCATTGACATCCGCATCCAGACAGTCTCCTATCATAACACTACTTTCTTTCGAAGCTTTGGCAACACGAAGTGCATAATCAAAGATAATACTATTTGGTTTCTTCACACCTGCCAACTCAGAATTTGTGATGGTTTCAAAATAACCTGAAAGTGATGCATTATTTATTTTCTTATCCTGAACATTTGCAAAACCGTTGGTAATGATATGCAGTTTGTATTTGGGTTTTAAATACTCCAAAACTTCAATTGCTCCTTCGAAAAGATGATTGTTGTCGGTTAAAAATTCAATATAATCATTAGCAATCTCGTTGATATTTTCATCTGATATGACATAATTCAAAGCGTCAAAAGAAAACTTCAATCTATTGTAACGGAGTTCCAGATGTGTTATTTTATCGTTTTGGTATAATTTCCAACACTCCTGATTGATTGGAGCATATTTCTCGATAAAATCTTCTGTTTTAATTTCGGGGTATTTACTTTTAAAAATTCGATCAAAAGCCATTTCAGAGTTTTTGTCAAAATCCCAAAGCGTATGATCTAAATCAAAAAAGACATCGGTAATAGTGGTATTCATAATTTATAAAATTCCTTGATCTACAAAACTATAATATTTTGCTTCAGTTATAATCAAATGATCCAAAACTTTAACATCTAAACTATCCCCAGCTAATTTTATCTTTTTCGTCAACTTTTTATCGGCATCACTGGGCAACAAATTTCCTGACGGATGATTGTGACATAAAATCAATCCCGTAGCACCTGTTTCGAGTGCCAATTTAAAAACGATACGCACATCTACAATGGCTCCTGTAATTCCGCCTTTACTTACTTGAGATTTAGAAATTACTTTATTGGAATTATTCAGGAAAATCACCCAAAACTCTTCGTGAGACAGTTCTCCAATAATGGGCTGCATAATTTCGAAAACTATTTTACTCGAAGTAATTATCTTCAAATGAGACACATCCTCTGCCCTTCTTCTTCTTCCAAGTTCTAATGCTGCAATAATTGTAATTGCTTTTGCCAGCCCTATCCCTTTAAATTCCATTAACTGAGCAATAGATTTTTTTCCTAAAGAATTTAAACTCCCGGCACTGGCCAGTATCTTTTTACTTAAATCAACAGCAGATTCATTGCGACTGCCTGAGCCCACTAATATCGCAATCAACTCGGCGTTACTTAAAGCTTCTTTGCCTTTTAACATTAATCTTTCACGAGGTCTGTCGTCTTCTGACCATGCTGAAATAGGAGAATAGGTTCCTTTTGAAATCATTACAAAAATTTAAAGAAGCGAAGATATTTAAAAATAAGAAAAAACCTTCAAAAAAAACATAATTGTTTTATGCTTTTTACTAACTTTAAAATAAAATCAATTGCAAATGAAATCACTCAGCAAACTTCTCTTTCTGACCCTTTTTATTTCCTGCCAACAAAAAGAAACTAAAACCATAACTTCTCTGTCTGCCTCTCATCCAAAAAATTTTGAGGAAAAATTATCCGATGCAGCAATCTCAATCATTGATCCTTCTATAGATTACGATCCTTCTTACTTTAAAATTAACTATCCGAATGGTGATGTCCCAAAAAACAAGGGAGTCTGCACAGACGTCATTATTCGATCCTATAGAAAATTAGGTATTGATTTACAAAAGGAAGTTCACGAAGATATGATTGAGAATTTCTCTGATTATCCAAACTTAAAAAAATGGGGAATGACAAGCACAGATACTAATATTGACCATAGAAGAGTCCCCAATCTAGAAGTATTCTTTGAACGAAAAGGCATAAAACTACCGCTTTCTCAAGATGCCAAAGATTATAAAACCGGAGAAATTGTTACATGGATAATTAATAATAAACTGCCACACATTGGAATTGTGACAAACAAAAAATCCAGAGATGGAAAACGAAATCTAATTGTACATAACGTCGGCCAAGGCCAGGTTCTGGAAGATTGTTTATTTGAATATAAAATTGTTGGACATTTTAAATATCAAAAATAGGTTTAAAATTCCACCAAAAAAGAAATGCCAACTGTATAACAATTGGCACTTTATTAAATTTTCTAATTGGCGAATTACTCAATCAGTCCTTTCACATCATCAAAATTCAATCCTCCGTAATTACCGGAACTCATTAATAATAAAGCTGAATTTTCAAGATTTAAATTGAAAAGATATTCTTTAAATTCATCAGGATTGGTGTAAATAATTAAGTCTTCGCGATTAAAAGAACTTGCTATCTGCTCATAAGTCACTTCTTCCAGCTGTTTAATTTTTACCGCATCCGGTGAGTAAAATACTACTGCAACATCAGCATATTCAAGAGCTCCTTCATACTCTTTTAAAAACTCAGCGTTCAAACTGCTGTAACTGTGTAATTCCAGACAAGCCACTAAAATTCGGTTTGGATACTGTTCTTTTACGGCTTTTGTAGTTGCAGCTACTTTACTTGGAGAGTGGGCAAAATCTTTGTAAGCTACTTTTCCTTTTCCTTCTGCTATTTTTTCTAATCGTTTTGAGGCTCCTTTAAAACTTGCGATTGCTTCATAAAAATCGGCTTCGTCAACTCCCATGTTTTGGCAAATCCACTTTGCACCGGCAAGATTATTTAAATTGTGTGCACCAAAAACTTCAATTGGCATATCACCTTCCGGAGTTTCTAATAAAGTTACACCATCATTAACGGTATATTTTGGAGTAGTATAAGCTAATTTACGGATTGGATTCGTAGCGGCTTCAGCAACACGTTTTACTTCCGGATCATTTTCGTTGTACACCAAAATTCCTCCATTTGTAATTTTCCCAATAAAGATTTCGAATTGTTCAACATAATTCTCATAAGTAGGGAATACATTGATGTGGTCCCAGGCTATTCCTGAAATCAAGGCGATATTTGGCTGATACAAATGAAATTTCGGACGTCTGTCTATAGGAGAAGATAAATACTCATCTCCTTCCAAAACCACGAAATCATTTTCTTCAGTAAGATGTACCATCGTATCAAAACCTTCTAACTGTGCTCCAACCATATAATCTATTTCGATATTATGATAATGCATGACATGAAGAATCATCGAAGTTATGGTTGTTTTTCCATGCGAACCTCCAATTACCACACGGGTTTTATTTTTAGACTGCTCGTACAAAAATTCCGGATAAGAATAAATCTTCAGCCCTAATTCCTGTGCCTTTAGCAACTCCGGATTATCAGCTTTTGCATGCATTCCCAGAATTATAGCATCAATATCAGCAGTAATTTTTTCGGGAAACCAACCCATTTCAGCCGGTAAGATTCCCTTTTTTTCCAACCTTGATTTTGAAGGTTCAAAAATAGCATCATCGCTTCCTGTTACCTGATATCCTTTATTGTACAATGCAAGTGCTAAATTATGCATGGCGCTTCCGCCTATGGCGATGAAATGTGTTTTCATTGAATACGTTGAATCGTTTATTTGTTGAACGGTTTAATCGAAAAGTGAAAATAGAATTCAACGATTAAATCGGTTAATTATTTTTCAAAAATAAGGAATTATAAAATGTCTCATTTGCTTTTAGTGCTAAATTAGTAATTTGTAGGGATAATATTTTTTAATCGTTCCCAACCTTTTTATCAAAAACATCATCAATAGACAAAACATCTCTTATGAAAAAAATATTATTTGTATTCTTACTATTTTCAGCAACACTCTTTGCACAACAAAATGATAAAAAATGGAGCAAGATTATCACTTTTGAAAACGAAGGTAAAATAAAATCTGCAAATGAACTTGTGTCTAAAATTTACGACAAAGCAATTGCAGATCACGATGAAGTACAATTAATAAAATGCTTTTTTTATCAATCTAAATACCTGCAAATTATTGAAGAAAATGCTCAAACTAAAATCATAAATAACTTAAGAAACCAGATAAATCAAGTTTCGATTCCTTCAAAAGTTATACTAAATTTAGTTTATGCGAAATGTCTCAACGGCTACTTAATTTCTAATAATTATAAAATCAGAAAACGAACAAATACTGAAATTTATAATGATGATTTTCTTACTTGGACTGAAAACAGTTTTAATGATGAAATAAACAAGGCTTTAAAACAAACATTAGAAAATGAAAATGTACTAAAGAATACCCCTCTAACAAAATATGATCCTATTTTTGATTACGGAACTTTAGAGAAATTCAAACAAGAAAATCTATATACATATGCCATTGCAGAAAACATTGCATTTTATACCCAAAAGATACAAACATGGCAAATCCAAAAAAATGATTTCAAGCTTTATTATAATGCCTTTTTAGGGAAACACGAAGATTTTACAAAGCTTAATCTGAACTTTATAACCAATGAATATCTTCGTTTGGTTCTTACATTATATCAAAACCAGGAAATTAATAATCCAAACTTAGAGAATCATTTTAATCGTATTCTTTTTTGCAAATTGTACTTAATTGAGCCTGATAACAAATATTTAAATACTCTAAATACTTTACAAATAGGGACACAAGATGAGATATTAATTCAAAAAATCCAATTAGAAAAATCTGATGTTCTAATACAAAAAGCCTCTAAAGAATTGTACCCGGACTACAATATTAAAGCTGTAGCTCTTTTAGACAGTATTTTAAAAATAGAAAACAGATCAAATGCGTACAAATCTGCATTGAGTCAAAAACAAAAGATTTTATTGAAATCTCTAAATGTTCAACTACAAAAATATACTTACACTAACGAAAACACGAGAGCTCTCATTCAGTATAAAAATGTAAACCAACTAAAAATTTCTTTCTATAAAATAAATCAAAATCAGGTGGCCTACTTGGATAGATTTTACAAAGACAGAGATAGTTTGTTTAGAAGCATTACAGAAAAACAACAACCAATATTTTCAGATTCCTATGACCTAAAAGATAAAAAAGATTATTTTCAACATTCTACTGAAGTACTTTTACCTCGTTTAACAACTGGTTCTTACTTAGTTTATTTTGAGAGCGAATCTGACAAAGAAGTAAAAAAAGTATTCGCATACCAAACTATTACAAGTTCCAACCTTATAGTTCTAGCATCACAAAATAATAAAAAAGAAACATTTCAGGTTGTAGACAGAAAAACAGGAAAACCTCTCGAAAATGTAACTATAAAATCTCCTACATTTAATATTAAAACAAATGAAAAAGGTTTAGCTTCTAATAATAAAGAAACTAATTATAACTACGAAAACGTAGAACTTTATCTTGCAAATGATACGCTTTCTATTGCAAAAAACTACATCAACTATTCTAATGATTACGAAACAGATAAAACAATTCAATTTAGAGGAAAAGTAGAATTTTACTTAGACCGTGCCATTTATCGTCCCGGACAGATTGTATATTATAAAGGGATCGCTTTTCAAAGAAATAATGGTAAAAATAATGTTGTTCCCAAAACTACTTTTAAAATAACCGTAGAGGACGCAAACGGCAATGATTTTAAAGAATTTGATGTTACTACCAATGAATTTGGCTCTTTTTCTGGCGAATTTACTTTGCCAAAAACTGGGTTAACAGGCAATTTTAAAATTATTGCTGCTGAACCCTACGATTATGAAAAAGATATAATTTATGATAAAGAAACAGACGAACATCCTTTTTGGAGCAATTTCGATTTAGAAGATTCTCAAAAGCAATTTAAAGTAGAAGAATACAAACGACCAAAATTTGAAGTAACTTTTGATCCTAAAAAAGAAAGCTTCCAAATCAATCAGGCTTTAAAAGTGAAAGGATCTGCAAAAGCTTTTGCCGGCAGCAATATCTCAGATGCAAAAGTCACTTACACCGTAACACGATATGTAAGTTACTTTAGAAATTATTATGGTCGAGAAGAAAATGAAATTCTTTCATCTGGAGAAACTAAAACGGATGCTTCAGGCAGATTTACTGTTGATTTTACCGCCTTTCCTTCTAAAAACTCTAACAAAGAACAATTACCCGTTTTTAATTATCAGATTCAGGTCACTGTTACTGATATAAACGGTGAAACCCATGATGCTGAAACAACTCTAAAAGCAGGTTATCATGACTTAATCCTGAATACCGAAATTCCTCATGAAATTGAAACTAAAAACAAAAATAAAATTAAAATAACCAGTACGAATTTAAATGGAGAATTCCTGGCTACTAAAGGCGAACTAAAAATCTATTTTATTCGTCCTTTTTCTAACAAATTTAAAGCCAGAATCTGGGAGAAACCAGAAAGTGAAACTATTTCTGAACAAGACTTTGAAAAATTATTTCCTTATGAAAATAATGCAAAAACACTCCGCGAAAAACAAAATGAAACTTTAGTTTTTACTAAAAAAATCGATACTGAAAAAGATGCAAACATCCCTCTTGATTTTATAACCGAATATAAATCCGGTTATTACAAAATTGTTGTCTCTGCAAAAGACCACTTTGGTAATCCAATCGAAACAACTGAAAACTTTGAAATCACACAAAGCAAAGACAAATTTAATCCAAGTAAATTATTTACCGTTAAACAAATAAATGAGGTTCCTAAAAAAGATGGCTTTATTCTCTTTAAACTTACCTCTGCTATTCCTGAACTCTATATTACAACAAGTGGAAATTATACTAATACTGTATTTTTTGAAGAAGCCAATCATCTTCAGAACAACGAGCTTACAGTAAAGATTCCATTAAAAAATGAATTTGAAAAAACACTAAAAATAAGATTTGAAAGTATTTTTGAAAACCAGTCATTTAACAATGAAACTGTTGTAATCTTAAAACAAACTGCACCAAAATTAGAATGGAAATCAGAAAGTTTCAGAAGTAAAATACAACCAGGAAGCAATGAAAGTTGGTCATTTCAGTTAAAGAACAAAAACACAAAAAAAGAAACTGAAATTCTGGCCTCAATGTACGATAGTTCTTTAGACATGTTTGTTATTGACAAGTGGAATGGCCTAGAATTCGAAAACTATAATTATAATCAAGCTAGTATCAAATCTGTTTTAGGTTTACAGAACACATATATTACTTTACCGAATTTAAATACAAATCTAAAAGCAATTCAATTTAGTAATGAATCTACAAGTCTTATCTGGTTCGGATTCGACTTTAACAATCCAAACTCCACATACCTGCAAAACCAATATTTAAAACAGCTAAGCAAAAAAGCGAAAAAGCCTACTAATGTAAAATTAATCTCAGGAATAATAATTGACAATAGCGA
This sequence comes from Flavobacterium sp. CFS9, assembly GCF_041154745.1. Lineage (NCBI taxonomy): Bacteria > Pseudomonadati > Bacteroidota > Flavobacteriia > Flavobacteriales > Flavobacteriaceae > Flavobacterium > Flavobacterium sp. CFS9. Next base: position 1,210,029 of record NZ_AP031573.1, read on the forward strand.
CCTACCCTTGCCCGGAGCTACTGTCACGATAAAAGGTACACAAAGAACCACAACTTCTGATTTTGATGGTTACTATCAAATCGAAGCTGCTTCAGGAGAGGAATTAATTTTCTCTTATCTTGGTATGACAACCCAAACCGTGGTAGTTTCCGGTTTGAAAAATATTGATGTTATTCTAGAAAAAGATTCTAATCTATTAGAAGGAGTCGTGGTTACAGCTCTTGGAATGAAAAAGGAAAAGAAATCACTTGGATACTCCACAAAAAAAGTAAGTTCCGAACAAATTGAAGAGGACACTAATGTATACAGTATTTCATCAGCACTATCAGGAAGAGTTGCGGGAGTCAGTGTAACTAGAAGCGAAACCTCAGACAAAATAATAATTCGCGGAACAAACTCTGATGAATCAAAAAATCCGATTTATGTAATAGACGGTGTAATTACATCGGGAGACACAATTCAGAATCAAAATGCATCAGACATCTTGTCAATAGATGTTCTAAAAGGAGATAAAGCCACAGTACTTTATGGAAGCAAAGGAGCCAACGGAGCCATAATCATTACAACCAAAAAATCCGTAGAGGCTTTAACACAAGTAAAAGCCAGAAAGAATTTATCTGAGACTGCTTTCTTTTTACCAAACTTAAGAACAGATGCGAGCGGAAAAGTAAGTTTTAACTTTACCTCCCCTGAAGCTTTGACGTCTTGGAAGCTTCGTTTACTCGCGCACAATAAAGATGCTGTTTCGGGTTATTTAGAGAAAAGCGTTATTACTCAAAAGGAATTAATGATTCTGCCTAATTTCCCTCGCTATTTTAGAGAAAAGGATACTATCGTAATTAGCGCTAAAATTTCGAATGTTACTGCCGAAACAAAAACAGGAATTGCAAGTTTACAGCTTTTTGATGCTGTAACCATGCAGCCTATTGATGCCAAAATGCTAAACACAAAAAACATCAAAAACTTTACTGTTGGTGCTTTTGGAAACACAACGGCAACCTGGACGATTTATATTCCCGAGGGGCTACAAGGTGTTCAATATAAAATTCTGGCCAAATCAGGCAATTTTTCTGATGGAGAAGAAAACATTCTACCGGTTTTGACTAATAATATGCTTGTTACGGAAAGTATTCCAATCTGGGTTCGAGAAAACTCAACCAAAGAATACACATTTGAAAATCTGAAAAACAGCAATTCAACTACTTTAAAGAATCATCAATTTACTTTAGAATATACTTCAAATCCAACCTGGCTTGCCATTGAATCACTTCCCTATTTAATGGAATACGAACATGAATGTGCCGAACAAACTTTTGCTCGTTTTTATGCCAATACTTTGGCCTCAGAAATTATTTCGAGTAATCCGAAAATCGCAGCTCTTTTTGAAAATTGGAGAAAGAACGGAAAACTAAATTCTAAACTAGAAGAAAATGACGAATTGAAATCTATTATTCTGGCTGAAACTCCCTGGCTGAAAGATGCTGAAACCGAAGACGAAAAGAAAAAAAATATCGCCCTTTTGTTTGATTTAGAAAAAATGAAAACTTCGAAAGAAGCTACTTTCGACAAATTAAAACAAAAACAAAAAGCATCCGGAGGGTTTTCATGGTTTGACGGAAGCAATGAAAGCGAATACATAACCCGACATATTCTGGCAGGTTTGGGTCATTTATCAAAATTGAATAAAACAGAAGATAACAAAGAAAAAATCGATGCGATTGCCAAAACCGGAATTCCGTTTCTGGATACTAAATTTTTACAATACTATAAAAACAGTATCAAAGACTTAAAACCAACGGAAAAACTAATCTGGATCAATCCATATTCAGATCTTCATTATTTGTATACCAGAAGTTTTTATTTAGAGAAATATCCACTTTCTGACACTTTAAAAAAAGTCAGCAAGCTTTATTTGGAAACGGCTAAAAAAGATTGGCTGAACTATTCTATTTACGAAAAAGGTTTAACTGCATTAACGTTGAATCGTTTTGGGGAAAAAGAAACTGCTAAAAAAATCATAGAGAGTCTAAAAGAAACATCATCAAGCAACGAAGACTGGGGAATGTATTGGATTGCTAATAAAGCAGGTTGGTATTGGTATGAGGCACCTATTGAAACTCAGGCGCTATTAATTGAAGCTTTCGTCGAAGTGAGTAACGACAATAAATCTGTTGATGCAATGAAAGTATGGTTATTGAAAAACAAGCAAACTAAAAACTGGCCAACGACTAAATCAACTACAGAAGCCATTTACGCTTTATTAATGCACGGTACAGACTGGCTTTCTGTAAAAGATAATACTGTTATAAAATTAGGAGCTGAAAAAATCATAACTAAAAAACTAGCTGAAACTGAAAAAGAAGCTGAAACAGGTTATTTTAAACTAAACTGGAAGGCAGATGAAGTTAAAAAAGATATGGCTTCCATTACTATTCAAAATAAATCAAAAATTCCTGCATTTGGCGGAGCTTACTGGCAGTATTTTGAAGATCTGGATAAAATCAAAACCAATTCAGGATCAGTCCTATCAGTTTCGAAAGAATTATATTTAAAGAAAAGCACATTAAAAGGTAATCAATTAGAAAAGATCACTTCCAAAAATTCTTTAAAAATAGGCGATTTGATTACCGTACGATTAATTATTACTTCAAAGGAAGATATCGAATATGTACATTTAAAAGACATGAGAGCTTCTTGTTTTGAACCTACAGATGTCCTTTCTCAATATCAGTATAAAGATCGTTTGGGGTATTATATGAGTACAAAAGATGCGGCAACTCATTTCTTCTTTGACCAAATCAACAAAGGAACTTATGTTATAGAATATGATATAAGAGTAAACAACAGTGGAGAATTCTCTAACGGAATTACAACAATTCAAAGTATGTATGCACCAGAGTTCACCAGTCATACTAAAGGAATCAGAGTAAAAGTGCAGTAACAACCTGTATAAATTCCAAAAGAATACTTCAAAAATTCTTCGCCACGAATTCACGAATTAATTGAATAAAATTTGTGAATTCGTGGCAAAAAAAATCAAACACCCGACAGGTATTAAAAACCTGTCGGGTGTTTGTTCAATAATAAAAATCGAATTACTTAATAATTGTCATTTCGTCAATAATGTTTTTAGCTCCGGCGTATTTATCGATAATCCAAAGTACGTAACGGATATCTACGTTAATTGTTCTTTGTAATTTAGAGTCGAAAATAACATCTCCTGCCATCGCTTCGATGTTTCCGTCAAAAGCAACTCCAATTAATTCTCCCTTTCCGTTTAATACCGGAGAACCTGAGTTTCCACCAGTAATATCGTTATCAGTTAAGAAGTTTACCGGCATATAACCTGCTTTGTCAGCATACTGTCCAAAATCTTTTGCTTTGTTTAATTCTAACAAACGTTTTGGCAAATCAAATTCCTGATCTCCTGCTTTATACTTTTTAACCATACTTTCCATGGTTGTATAATTATTGATTTTTGCATCGTTACGAGGATCAGCAGGTAAAGCTCTTACTTTTCCGTAAGTTAATCTCAATGTTGAGTTAGCGTCCGGATATTGAATAGCGTTCAATTTAGATTCTCTTAAACCTTCTACCAATTTACGGTAAGCACTTGCGAAACCATCATCAGCTTTCAACTGATCGTCTGTTTTAGCACGGTATTTTGTCAATAAATCGTTAGAGATAATATACAATGGATCGTGTACAATTGCTAATGGTTTAGGATTAGCCATAAATGCTAATACTTTATCTTTAGAAGTAAAATAACTGATTTCAGTTGCTTTTGCTACATCAGCAGTAAAGTCACCATTGTTCTCTGATTTCATCTTAGCAATTTGTGTCGCTAAACCATATTCAGCGGCTTTAGAAGCGTATAAGTTCAATTGCGCTGTTAATACATCTTTTTCAAGAGGTGCATAAAATTCCCCGTAAATGTTTTCGATCATTGCGTTGATCTTAGGCAACATCTCTGCTTTCTTAGCATCAGTTTCGTTGTAATAAGCGATCAATGCGTTTCCTAGATTAGCAGGTCCTGTTGCATAAGCTGACGTACGTAAAAGCTGTGTCAGGTAATTGTCGTGAGTTGACTTTACATTTGTAGATCTGTAATAATCATTAATCGTTGGAATTACATTCTCATATTTTTCTTTATTAGCCGGTTTAGTAGCCCACTCGTAAAATTTATCTTCTTGTGCCGCTTTAACCTCTGCAGTTCCTGCTTTTGTTAAAGCATCAATCATCCCCTGACGGTTTTTCCAGTAGTTGGCTGTAGAAGCATATTTAGACGCGTATTGCAAACGAACTGTTGCATCTTTGTCCATATATTTTTTCATTTGATCCATTCCGGTTTTTGCACCTTCAACCCATGCAGGGTAAGCAAACTTAACGTTTTGCTCAATTCCTCCAGCCGGCATCCAACGGTTTGTTCTTCCCGGATATCCTAAAATCATAGCAAAATCATTCTCTTTCACTCCTTTGATACTTACCGGTAAGTAGTGTTTTGGTTTCAAAGGCACATTGTCTTTAGAATATGCTGCCGGATTTCCGTCTTTATCTGCGTACACTCTGAACATAGAGAAATCCCCTGTTTGACGAGGCCACTCCCAGTTGTCTGTATCTCCACCAAATTTACCAACACTTTCAGGAGGTGTTCCTACTAAACGAACGTCTGTGTAATCCTGATAAACGAAATAGTAATATTCATTCCCCTGAAAGAAAGGACGAACTGAAACCGTGTATTTTCCTCCTTCGTTATTTTCTTTTTCAATCAAAGCAATTTCCTGCTGGATCGCTTTACTTCTTTCAGTCTCTGTCATTGTATCATTTACTTTTGACAAAATTCTTTTAGAAACATCATCCATACGCACGAAGAAACGCACATACAATGATTTCGGTTTCATTTCGGCACTTCTTTGTTTTGCCCAGAAACCGTCTTTCAAATAGTTTTGCTCTGCCGAAGATAGTTCTGCAATTGCATCGTAACCACAATGGTGATTCGTTAAAACCAATCCTTCTTTAGAAACGATTTCTGCTGTACAACCTCCATTAAATTGTACAATAGCATCTTTTAAACTATGATGGTTGATACTGTAAATTTCTTCGGCTGTCAATTGCAAGCCCATTTTTTCCATATCTCTATGGTTCAATCTTTCGATAAACATCAAAAACCACATCCCCTCATCAGCTCTTACAGGAAAAGCCATCAGACACATGGTCAAGAATAAAACTATTTTTTTCATGTTATTTTGTTTAAGTGATGCGAATATAATTCATTTTCACAATTATATTAGCGCAATTCCTGCCGAAATTGGATATCTTAGTGAATTTTTAGCATTTCATTACGAATTTAACATTATACAAAACAAAAAAGGTGCCCTGTTTCCAGAACACCTTTCTTACAAATTGTATTTTTTCTTTACTCGTTAAGCATTTTCCAAAGCTTATCTTTTAAATCTGTTATCCCTTGTTGGGCAACAGATGAAATAAACATATAGGGAACGTCTTTGAAAGCGACATCCAATTCGGCTTTTAATTCCGCTTTCAATTCGTCATCCAGCATATCACATTTTGAAATTACTAAAAGACGTTCTTTGTCTAACATTTCAGGATTGTACTTGGTTAATTCATTTACCAAAATATCATACTCTGCTTTAATATCCGGAGTATCCACCGGAACTAAAAACAACAATGTTGAATTACGTTCGATATGACGCAGGAAATAATGACCTAAACCTTTTCCTTCTGCAGCTCCTTCGATAATTCCCGGAATATCAGCAATTACAAAAGACTGATAATCTCTGTACGCTACAATTCCTAAGTTTGGCTTTAAGGTTGTAAAAGGATAATCGGCAATTTTTGGTTTTGCAGAAGTTAAAACAGACAGTAAAGTTGATTTTCCGGCATTTGGAAAACCTACCAAACCAACATCGGCTAATACTTTAAGTTCTAAAATTACATCCATTTCTACTCCCGGTAAACCTGGCTGGGCATAACGTGGTGTTTGATTGGTTGAACTTCTGAAATGCCAGTTTCCTAACCCTCCTTTTCCTCCTTTAGAAAGGATTTTTTTCTCACCATGTTCCGTAATCTCAAACAGTGTTTCTCCTGTTTCTTTGTCTTTTACCACAGTTCCTAAAGGTACTTCGATAAATTTATCTTCTCCGTCGGCACCTGTACTGCGGTCTCCTCCACCGTCTCCACCATGACCGGCTTTAATATGTCGTGCAAATTTTAGATGAAATAATGTCCAAAGTCCTTTATTCCCCACCAAATACACGTGTCCTCCACGTCCACCATCACCTCCGTCAGGACCTCCTTTTTCAATAAATTTCTCTCTATGTAAATGCGTAGATCCTTTCCCTCCTTTACCGGAAGAAACATAAATCTTAACATAATCTACAAAATTTCCTTCTGTCATTTTTACTTGTTTATGTGTAGTTTCAGTTTTCAGGTTTCAAGCTTCAGGTCATGCGTTGTGCAACCTGAAACTTGAAACTTGAAACTTAAAACAAATTCTTTCTACTCTTTAAGCGCTTTTACCAACACTTTATCAATCTTTACACCATCCATATCGATTACTTCCAATACAAATTTTTGCCAGATTAATTTCTCGCCTTCTTTTGGAATATGCGAAAGCTCTGTCATAATCATTCCGCTTACCGTGTTTACTTCATAATCGTTTGTCAATTCGTCTAACTCAAAATAAGTTAAAAAATCGTGTAACGAATAATGTCCGTCAACGAGCCACGAACCATCTTCTCTTTCAATTAACTGAAATTCATCTTTATAAAAATCAGATGCATCTCCTACTAAAGCTTCCAGAATGTCATTTAGGGTAATTATTCCCTGAAAAACACCATACTCATCAGAAACTAAAGCATAATGAATCCCTGTTTTTTTGAAATTCTCCAGTGCCTTGTATGCCGTTGTCTGCTCCATTAGGTAAGGCGCATCAATCATGATTCCCGCCAAATCAAAATGTTCACTTTCGATGTTTGCAAAGATATTCTTTAGGGTTACAACTCCCACAATATCATCATAATTGTCTCTGTACACCGGATAAACAGTATGCAAATCCTGTAAAACCAATTCCTTAATCTTCGTTTTATCGGCATTGAAAGGCAGCATATCAACTGACTTACGGTGTGTCATCAACGAATTTACTTTTCGATCTCCAATGTGAAAAACACGTTCTACAATATCTTGCTCGATTTCCTGAACTTCTCCACCCTCCGTTCCTTCTTTGATAATTGCTTTAATTTCTTCTTCTGTTACCTTACCGTCGGCAGTTGGTTTAATCTGAAATACATTCAGTAAAAAATCTGTCGAAGACGTAAGCAGCCAGATAAAAGGCGCTGTAATTATCGAAATGGTTTTCATTGGCATGGCTACCATTTTTGCAATAGACTCCGGGTAGTTTAAGCCAATTCGTTTTGGCAGTAATTCTCCTAAAACCAATGAGAAGAACGTTAAAACTACTACAACAATTCCCACCGCAACCGAATGGGCATAGGGTTTTAAAAATGCAAATCCGCTAACAAAAACCTCAACATCCATTGTTATTTTATCACCACTATAAATACCGGTCAAAATACCGATTAAAGTGATTCCGATTTGCACGGTCGATAAAAACTTATTTGGAGAATTGGCCAGATCAAGTGCTATTTTTGCACTTTTATTTCCTTTTTTCGCGGCAGTTTCAAGTCTGTTTTTCCTGGCCGAAATCAATGCAATTTCTGACATGGAGAAAACACCATTCAATAGTATTAGAAAAAATATTATTAGTATTTCCAATTTTTGGTTTATTCGTTATAAAATCGTCTTCATCAAGATAATTCTGTTATCTTAAAACTTGGTTTCCCTATCATTCAAAAGAATTCTGTCTTAAAAAACTAATTTTTCTTCCCAGAAAACAGCAGCTCAAAGATGCCTGTTTTATGACAAGAAAAATAGTTCTTAAAAATCCCGATCGCAGTCAGGATGAAACGACAGCAGGAAAAAGTTTCTACAAATTATCTATAACTGACGTTAATCGCTCTGTAATTTCTTCAATAGTTCCGATACCGTTTACGGCATGAAACTTATTTTGTTCTTTATAATATCCAATTAGCGGAGCTGTTTTTTCATTGTACTCCTGGTATCTTACTCTAATTTTCTCTTCGTCCTGATCGTCAGCTCTTCCGCTGGTTTTTCCTCTTTCCAACAAACGAGCTACCAAAATTTCATCATCAGCTTCTAGCGCAATAGTCGCCGTTACACTTGATCCAATCGTTGGTAAAAATTGATCTAAAGCTTCTGCCTGATCTAAAGTTCTAGGATAACCGTCGAACAGGAATCCTGCTGTATCAGGATGTTTTTTTACCTCATCAATTAACATTGCAGTAGTCACTTCGCAAGGAACTAACTCTCCGTTATCCATAAAAACTCTCGCTTGTTTTCCTAAATCTGTATCATTTTTTAAGTTAAAACGAAAAATATCTCCTGTTGAAAGATGTGTTAATTTGTACTTTTCTTTTAAAAATTCTGCCTGAGTTCCTTTACCTGCTCCAGGCTTTCCAAATAAAACAATGTTAATCATAATATGAGTACGTGTTGTGACTTCTATTTTACAAGAAGTTTTAAATGAATATATAGTTGTGTGTTTGTTTATTTTATTCTGCCAATTTATAAACTTCAGGTAAATGCCTTCCTAAACCATCATAGTCTAGTCCGTAACCTACAATGAATTTATTCGGAATTCTGATTCCGATATAATCTATTTTGATGTCTTTTTTATAAGCTTCCGGTTTAAAAAACAAAGTAGCAATTTTAAAATGCTTTACATTTTGTTCTTTAAACAATTGTTTCAATTCTTCAATTGTATTTCCAGTATCAATAATATCTTCAATAAGAATAACCGTTCTACCTGATAAATCCTGATTGATCCCTATTAATTCTTTAACCCTATTTGTACTTTCAATTCCTTCATAAGAAGCCATTTTGATAAATGAAACCTCACAAAGGCCTTTATATTTTCTCAAAAAATCGGCGACTACCATAAAAGCCCCATTTAAAACACCAATAAAAATTGGGGTGTCATCTCCAAAATCATCTTCTACCTGTGCGACTATTTTAGTTAAAGCGAAATCAATTTCTTTTGCCGAAATAAACGGAACAAATTGTTTATCGTGAAGTTGTATCATTATTTTTACATTTAAAATAATGGGCAAAGATACAGAATTACAACTAAACTGTGAGTATCAAAATATAGTGCAAACATATTTTTTTAAGAATGTTAAATATCGGGTACTATATTAGAACTCTTTCCTGAAAAACAGGTACATCTTTATTAAATTACTGAAATCCATTGGATATAATTTAGTAAAATAACATTCACACCATCGTATCGCATTTTTTTATGAAAATCCGAACAATACTATTTTCACAAAGAAAAATAAAACTCTATACTCCTAAAACCCCCTGCAAATTATTATAAAACTGTTCCATTAAATTACTTATTTTAGACCTGTCCAAAACTCACCCAAATGTCTTCTGAATTACAAACGAAATTAGATTATGTAAAAGCGTATCGGGAAAACCGTCTTAATGTTGCAAACGAAATTTTAGAGAATCCATCACTATTTGAAGAACTTGTTTCAATTTGTTTTATCCCTTCAGACAAAAACAATCACAAAGCCTGCTGGATTATGGAATTTGTATCTTACGAAAAATTGATCTGGCTGCAACCGTATCTTGATTTTTTCTGTTCGAATTTGAAGGTTTTGAAAGATGAAAGCGCCATACGTCCTATCGCAAAAGTGGTTCAGCTATTAGTGAAAGCTCACTATAAAAAACCCGAAAACGGAATTTTTCTTTCTGAAACTAATCTGCAGGATTGTATCGAAGCATCATTTGACTGGCTTATCAATGATGTAAAAGTAGCGACAAAGGCCTATTCCATCAGAACCTTATATATATTAGGCAACCATTATGACTGGATACATCCTGAGCTGCAAGTTATTCTGAACAAAGATTATGGAGATCATTCTGCTGCTTACAAAGCCGTTGCCAAAGAAGTTTTAAAGAAAATAGAAAAATAATTTTTTGCCATGGATTCACGAATTATATTTCCAAATCAGAAAAAGTAAAAAATTGTGAATTCGTGGCAAAAAAATAGTGCAAAACGATTTTTTGGCTAAAAAAAGATTAAAAAGTATCTTTGCAAAAACACAACTACAATGAATTATTTTTCTTCTGATTTTAAATTAGGAATATTAGGCGGCGGACAATTAGGCAAAATGCTTTTGTTCGACACCCGAAAATTTGACATCCAAACTTATGTTCTCGACCCAAGCGATGAAGCTCCAAGTAAATTTGCCTGCAATAAATTCTTTCAGGGCGATTTAATGGATTATGAAACGGTCTATAATTTTGGAAAACAAGTAGATGTTCTGACTTTTGAGATCGAATTGGTTAACCTGGAAGCCCTGACACAGTTGGAGAATGAAGGTTTAAAAATCTATCCTTCTCCTAAAACTTTAAAAGGAATTCAAAACAAAGGAATTCAAAAACAATTTTACGCAGATCATGCTATCCCAACAGCACCATTTGAGCGCTTTGAAAATTTAGACGGTCTAAAAGCTAAAATTCAGAACCTAAAATTACCATTTGTATGGAAATGTACTGAGTTTGGTTATGACGGAAACGGCGTAAAAGTAATTCGTCAGGTTTCGGATCTGGACAGTTTACCTAATGTAGAATGTATTGCAGAAACCATGATTCCGTTTAAAAATGAACTAGCGGTTATTGTCTGCAGAAATCCATCAGGAGAAATAAAAACGTATCCGGTTGTTGAAATGGAATTTCATCCAGAAGCCAACCAGGTAGAATATGTAATCTGCCCTGCCAGAATTGATGAGAAGGTCGCCGAAAAAGCGAGAGCGATTGCCTTAAATGTTTCGGAAAAATTCGATCATGTTGGTCTTTTGGCCGTTGAAATGTTTCAGACTAACGACGATGCTATTTTAGTAAATGAAGTAGCTCCGCGTCCGCACAATTCAGGACATTATTCCATTGAAGCGAGTTATACTTCACAATTCGAAAATCACCTGCGCGCCATTTTGGATCTTCCTTTAGGAAATACCGACAGTAAAGTTGCCGGGATTATGGTAAATTTAGTAGGTGCCGAAGGATTTTCAGGAGATGTTGTTTATGAAAATATCGAAACCATTTTGAGATGGAACGGTGTTACTCCACATATTTACGGTAAAAGACAAACACGTCCTTTTAGAAAAATGGGGCATGTTACCATCGTAAATGAAGATATGACTGAAGCAAGACGTATTGCCGAAGACGTTAAGAATACCATTAAAGTGATTAGTAATTAGTTGCAGTTTTCAGTCACAACCTGAAACCTGAAACAAAAAAACCTGAAACAAAAAACAAAATGAGTAAAGTAGCCATCATAATGGGAAGTATCTCTGACATGCCGGTCATGCAGGATGCCATCGACATATTAAAACAATTTAATGTGGAAGTTGAAGTAGACATTGTTTCGGCACACCGAACGCCGGAAAAACTATTCGATTTCAGTAAAAATGCACATACTCGCGGAATTTCAGTAATTATTGCCGGAGCCGGAGGAGCTGCACACTTGCCTGGAATGGTTGCTTCAATGTCTCCACTTCCGGTAATTGGTGTTCCGGTTAAATCAAGTAATTCTATCGATGGCTGGGATTCAGTACTATCGATTCTTCAAATGCCAGGCGGAGTTCCTGTTGCAACTGTAGCGTTAAACGGTGCTAAAAATGCCGGAATCTTAGCCGCACAAATCATCGGAAGCCACGATAAAAAAGTACTGGATACTATTATTTCGTATAAAGAAGAATTAAAAGCTGCGGTTAACAAAGCTGCTGAAGGATTAAAGAAGTAAAAATTAATTCCACAGAGATTCACAAAAAGAAACACAAAGCTTCGCAAAGAATAATAAAAAAACTTTGCGAAGCTCTGTGTTTTCTTAGCGAAACTTTGCGTAACACAAAAAAACTATGAGCATCTTAACACAGTATTTCAAGACCAAACACAATACAGCACCTTTTTCGCAGATCAAAATCGAAGATTACGTTCCTGCTTTCAACGAAGCAATTGCTTTGGCTAAGGCCGAAATTGATGCCATCGTAAACAATCCGGAGGAACCCACTTTTGAAAACACGGTTGTAGCAATGGATTTTACAGGTGATGTTCTGGATCGTCTTTCCAGTATTTTCTTCAATCTGAATTCGGCAGAAACTACTGATGAAATGCAAAAAATTGCACAGGAAGTCTCTCCTTTACTTTCGGAATTCGGAAATGACATTACTTTAAATGCAGCATTATTTGCTAAAATTAAAGCCGTTTACGAACAAAAAGAAAAGCTGAATTTAAATCCGGAGCAAACTACGCTTTTGGATAAAAAATACAAAAGCTTCTCCAGAAACGGAGCCAATTTACCTGAAGACAAAAAAGAAAGTTTACGTGAAATCGACAAAGAATTATCAAAGTTAAGTCTGCAGTTTGGCGAAAATGTTCTGGCCGAAACCAATGCTTTCGAATTGCATTTAACCGATGAAAAAGATTTGGCAGGTTTACCGGAAGGTACTATTGAAGCTGCAAGATTATTAGCTAAAAGTCAGGAAAAAGAGGGCTGGATTTTCACTTTGGATTATCCGAGTTATATTCCGTTTGTAACCTATGCCGATAATCGTGAATTACGTAAAAAAATGGCGATTGCTTTTGGTGCAAAAGCTTTTCAAAATAACGAGTTTGACAATCAGGAAAACGTATTGGCAATTGCCAAACTACGTTTTAAAAGAGCCAATTTATTAGGATATAAAACTCATGCTCATTTTGTTTTAGAGGAAAGAATGGCCGAAAGTCCGGAAAAAGTTTTCTCTTTCCTTAATGATTTACTGGCCAAAGCAAAACCGGCAGCTCAAAAAGAGTTTGCTGAATTAGCCGCTTTCGCTAAAGAATTGGACGGAATTGAACAATTGGAGAAATGGGATGGCGCTTATTATTCTGAAAAATTAAAACAGCAGCTTTTCAACTTAGACGACGAAAAGCTGAAACCTTATTTTCAATTAGAAAAAGTTTTAGACGGAGCTTTTACCGTTGCTCAAAAACTGTACGGATTGACTTTTACGGAAGTTTTCGACATCGACAAATATCACGAAGAAGTGATGACATACGAGGTAAAAGATGCAGACAACAATTTGGTTGCTATTTTCTATGCGGATTTTTTCCCTAGAAGAGGAAAACGAAACGGAGCCTGGATGACCTCTTTCAAATCACAATCTATAAAAGAGGGCGTAAACGAAAGACCCCATATTTCGAACGTTTGCAACTTCACTAAGCCTACTGAAACCAAACCTTCGTTATTGACGTTTAATGAAGTTACTACTTTATTTCACGAATTTGGTCACGGTTTACACGGAATGCTTGCGAACACTACTTACCCTAGCTTGTCCGGAACTTCTGTATTTTGGGATTTTGTAGAATTACCAAGTCAGATTATGGAAAACTGGTGTTACGAGCCTGAAGCTTTGGCTTTGTTTGCCAATCACTACGAAACGAATGAAATTATTCCGATCGAATATGTTCAAAAAATTAAAGAAAGTGCCAGTTTTCAGGAAGGTCTTGCCACTTTACGTCAATTGAGTTTCGGACTTCTGGATATGGCCTGGCACGGACAAGATCCGACAAATATTACGGATCTGAAAACTTTCGAAACAGAGCAATTTGCGAACACTCAATTGTATCCTGACGTAAAAGAAAATGCAATGAGTACTGCTTTTTCTCATATTTTTCAGGGCGGTTATTCTTCAGGATATTACAGCTACAAATGGGCGGAAGTACTGGATGCTGATGCTTTTGAATATTTTCAGGAAAACGGTATCTTCAATTACGAAGTTGCTTCAAAATTCAAAGACAATGTACTGTCTAAAGGAGGAACTGAACATCCGATGACTTTATACAAACGTTTCAGAGGTCAGGAACCAAAACCGGAAGCTTTATTGAAAAGAGCCGGATTACTTTAAGAATTTTAGACTTATTAGATATACTTAAACCGAGGCAAAAATGCTTCGGTTTTTTTGATTCGGACTCAAATGCTAAAAAAATTTTTATTTATCTTCACCATTCTTTTAACCTTAATCTCATCCAGACCAATTGAAAAAATATCTTAAAGTACTTTTTTCCCTTTTCATCATCGGAATTGTTACTATCGTTTTTGTAAATCTATATGTAAAATCATCAACCAAAAATTTTATTTATCATACTTTAAAGAAGCTTCCGAAAAATGAGGTTGGAATTATTTTTGGAGCCGGAATCAATGGTGATCAGCCGAGTAAATATTTAAAAGACAGACTGGATGCAGGAATTCTATTGTATAAAACACATAAAATAGATAAAATTCTGCTATCAGGCGATAATGGCAGAGACGAATACGATGAATTAACCGTCATGAAAACCTATTGTTTCAATCATGGAGTGGACACCACTAAAATTTATATTGATTATGCCGGTTTTGATACCTACTCCACTATGTACCGCGCCAAACATATTTTTAAAATCAAAAAAGCGACTTTAATTTCTCAGGAATATCACTTAAACAGAGCAATTTACATTGGACAAAAACTTGGGGTAAAATCAATTGGATTTTCTGCCAACAAAGGAGAATACCTGGGATACAACTATGTAACTTCCCGAGAATATGGTTCTATTTCAAAATCTTTTTTTGATGTTTTAAGAAATCGGGAACCTCGCTTTTTAGGAAATGAAATTAATATAAATGGTGTTTCCAATTATTCGAAAGAGGATAAACGATAATAAAGGCCTTTTTTTACTTCCCAAAAGTTTCCGGACTATCTTTTTAGAGAAAAATGACTTCTAATTTGTTTGGTAATCCCCGGATTATTTATCTCTTCATACGTTAGAACAAACCAATAATCTGAGGAAAAAACAGGAGTGCTTCTAAAAGTACCATCCCATCCCGGAGTATCTTTTGTTAGATGAGTGATGAACTTACCATATCTGTCAAAAATATCGATCTCTAATTTGGTGAAATTCTCCAGATTATTTACATGCCAGGTATCATTATATCCATCACTATTAGGCGTAAAAAATTTAGGATAGTCCAATTCGGTTAATTCAGGTTTTTCTAACTCACAATCTTCTTTGTTTAAAAAAATCACTTTTGCCACTGACGAAATTAAATTGCACCCCTTACTGGTAACAACATTCACGGTATAATTTCCTTCCTTAGTTGCAACATAAGTATTTGTATTGGCTCCCAAGATAGCATTGTCATCAACTTCCCATTGATAAGACTTAATAATATGATTGGTAGGAATGTTTACCTCTAAAACAGTACTATCTCCTTTGCAAATCATTAGATTTCCTTCAATTACAACCTCTGCTAAAGCTGTATTCTCTTCAATAATCAAAACATCATCCATTAAGAGACTACAACTTTTTGTTGAAATTTTGGTTAATTGATAAGTTCCTGCCTGAGCCGGAGACTCCAATAATGTATGTAAACCGATACTATCAATAGTGACCGGAGATTGAATTATTCCATTGAATTCATAATCTATTGTAAATGGTCCCGGATCTTTACTAGCAATTTCTACCTGAACTCCTGAATTCTCTCCTAAACAAAAATCTCCTCCATATCTGACTAATTTAGCGTTGGCAGTAAATGCTTCTTCATTATCAATCACAAGAGAATTATCTAATGAAAAACTACATCCTCCGGTTGATATTTTTGTAATTCGATAGCTTCCGGCCTTAGACGGAGCTGCTACTAAAGTATGTAAACCCGCATCATTTATAGTTATGGGAGATTGCAGTATTCCGTCAATTTCATACTCTATTACAAAAGGTCCTAAATCCGGACTCGTAATTTCTACCTGTACACCTGAGTTTTCCCCTAAACAAGAATTTCCTCCATATCTAATTAGACTGGCACTGGCTTTAGGAGGCACTCCTCCATAAATAACCAAAGTATCATCCAGTAAAAAGTCACAACCACCAACTGAAATTTTTGTTAATCGATAAGTTCCAACATTTGCCGGAGCCATTATTAAGGTGTGCAAACCTGTATTGTTTATCGTTACAGGAGATTGAACGGTTCCGTTGATTTCATATTCTATCGTAAATGGTCCTGATTTTGTACTTATAATGTTTACTTGAATCCCTGAGCCTAAACCTGAGCAGGAAACTCCTCCATACCTGATTAATTTAGCACTGGCTGATGCTGGAATTCCTTTATCAATAACAATTGTATCATCAAGCGCCGAGGTACATCCTCCCGAAGAGATTTTAGTCAATCGATAAGTTCCCTCCTTAGCCGGAGCAACTATTAAAGGATTCAAACCTGTATTATTTATTGTTACGGGAGATTGGGCCACTCCGTCTATTTCATATTCTATTATAAAAGGACCGGATCCCGTACCGCTTATTTCGACCTTGACCCCTGCTCCCGTTCCCGTACAGGTCCCTCCATCTTTAACTAATTTTGCTGATATTACAGCTCCAACATTTTTTATTTCTATAGGCTCACACACCACTTCTCCCGCAGAATTAGCATCACTTATTGCAACAATAGCATATGTTCCTTCTGACAAAGATGAGGGATCTATCGAATACGGATTTTGTGAAGTGGTTATTTCGGGATAAACAATTTCGGGAGATACATCTGTTTTTTTGTACGTAAATTTATAAGGAGGTGTACCGGAGAAATAAACTGTTAATCCTAAATCTTTCCCACAACCTCCATCAAATCCTTCCATTCTGGCTGTAGGAGCAAAACAACCGTTTGATTCGTTACCATAAACTTCAGAAAGTCCTTTTTTAGGATCAAAGGCTGGCAAAAAAACCACTATTGCCTCTATTACATCGTGCATTTGATATCTGAAAGAGATAGAATTCCCTCCATTGATACGATCAAAAACTGGTTTGACTGCTGCTATAAAATTGGCTTCAGTTACTCCGAAAGCTGCATAAAAAGGGGTAATTTTCTTTATATAAGCTTCTACATCAGTCCATTCCATTTGTGAGTCATAAAATCCTCTAAATGTATGTGCAGATTTATCGGTTACGCCCCAAATAGCAGCATCAGTCCAACTTATATCTGCCACCCTATTGTCTAATACTTTTGTGAGCCTGTTAATTTGTTCTGCATAAAGTCGGTCCAGACCGGAAGGTGAAGCCGGAGAGATGTAATCCATCAAATTTGTTGCAGCGACAGCATTTGCACGATTTTTAACAAAAACTGGTTCAAAAGCACCACTGTTCATTCCCTGATTATAAGCCACAGCTAAAATTTTAACCGCTGCATAGGGATCTTTTGAGTCCTTTATAAATCCTACAGGATTCCAACATTTAACATATTGCCAAAAAGCAATATTTCTGTAATCATGATACGTTTTTATAATTGACTGAAATTCAAAGCTTGCTCCTATGGCCGGATCGCTTATAAAACTATTCTTAGAAACCTGAGGTATGAAACAAGGATAGTTCATAAACATCTCCATCCAGCTTCCTCCCATCTCTTGCTGAAAATATCCTGCCGCAACCTTTCCTGTCGTATCATAACAGTTGACTCCCCCGTTAATTAAATCCTGATTAGGATACTTTTTTGTAACCCAACCTGGGGAAATAAGCTTACTCCCTTCGCAGCCTGCATTTATTTCCTGAATCGTTGTTGCAAAATATTCATTGATACTCATGGCCTCAAATCCCATCAGGTTGGTAAACAAACTGTGAGAAACAGCCATACCAATAGCCCAGCCTTTTCTATTTTCAGGAATATAAACATCTACACGTTCACCCCATGCCCAGACAGATCCTTCTCCAATTTTTATTTCATTACCATTAGGTCCCACAGGTTTTATGGCGCAGATACTACTGAAGTTTTTTTCGCACTTAAAATTCTCAGCAGCAGGCGGTGTATAACAAGTAATTCCTTTTATGGGAGTACCATTTAATGTCCCCTGGCCCGGCGGAAACATCCCCGGCACATAATTCATCGTGACACTATAAGTTGTAGTTCCTACCCGCAGAACATCTCCCCAAGCCGTTTTTTTAAGCTCAACTATACCGTTATCTCCGTTTTGAATGACATCCATTCCGGACCACATAATAACATTAGAAACTCCTTTCCAATTGAAAACAAAACTATAATTCGGTATTGAAGCATTTGTATTATTATGCACTTTAAAATCCAAAACAATCGTGTTTCCATACTTACCTGTCATACAAAACTCATAGCTTACTTGAGAATATGCGTTACTTAGGTTAAACAAAAAAAACAGTAAAAGAAATTGTATTTTGTAAAATTTCATCATTATTCATCTGTATTTATAGGATCACGAAACAGTCCATTTTCAATCGGCATAAGGAATTGGGTGACCTAACGAATTTAACTTCAATTGGTCAATTTCATTTTTCAGGAAATTGGATATTATTTAGTCTTAAAAATTAACCAGCTTATACGATTTTCTTCGTCCGAGATTATCGGTTATGACAACAATAAATAATTGCTTCGTCAGGAAACTTTGGTCTTCTAACCACAAGTTTCTGTTGTTTTGAATATTTTTGTAGTTTACTATAGATTGTCCAAGAGTATTATACACCTCAACATGATCAATATCAATTGCTTCATTATGAACTTTGATAGTCAATGCATTATCTTTAAAATAAGTTATAAAATTGATATCCTCTTTTTCGTCAAATTTATCAACCGACAGTGATTTACTAAAATAATTGTCATAAGCGTTAGAAAACTCATACCCACTTCCGCAAGCGGCATCCCAATTGATAGACCAGGTCATAACTCCTCTCATTTGCGGCTGTAAAGAAGATCTCATTGTATATTTTCGTCCTGAATATGTAGTGCCAAATCGTAAATAGTTAAAAGCGTTAATCCCTTTGTCAGGTGTTAAATATCCTCCCGCCGGTGCTGCTCCGGGACAAGCCGGAATTGCAATAACTATTTTAGAAGCCGGCAATGGTGCAAAATAAAATCCTGTTGATGCTACATTGAATCCTTTCATCAACATATCTGACATGGCTACTAAAAAATCCGGAGTGGCTTGAGAATATGCTGTATTATCTAAAGCATTTACAGATCCGGTGTTGTACAATTGCACCATCAAAAGATCTAACTCATTACGTAAATTATGAATTACGGGCAAAAAAGATCCGGCACCATCTCCATACACCGAATATCCAACTTGTACATAATAGGTTTCGGGAGCAGCAGTTAAAATAAAACCTGTTCCATAGTAAGCCTTTAATTCCTTGAAAGCATCAATTACATTCTTAAGTTTTGGATATGCCGAAACAGCCGAATAAGAAAAATCTTTTAGTGCTCCTGCCCCAAAATTCATAGAGCTGCCTTCAAAATCAATATCAAGTCCATCAAAATTATACTGATCAACAATCGCTTTTATTCCATTTACAAAAGTATTTTTCTGGTCAACAGTGCTTAATACAACATGTCCATTTTGTCCACCAATTGAAACGATTACCGGAATGCCTTTATCTCTCAAAGTTTTGATATCCTTTTTTAATAATTGTGGATCAAAAACTCCATTTGTAAAAAATCGAGGTTCATTTACTACTAAAACGGGTGTGTAACCATCTCTGTTAACCGTTTCTATAAAGGAATAAACGACAACATTGTATTTTTTATCTGCAATTTCTTTAAAATACAAAAATGGCGCGCTTCCACTTTCCCATCCATGGGCATAACCAACAATAACTTTAGCCGGCAACGGATTAAACTTTGAGTTAACAATAGTAATCGATTGGTTCAGTAGTTTTTCACCACCTTTGTCATCAATTGCTTTTATGATTATTGGAAATTCTTTATAAGCATTTGGGGTAAAAGTATAGCTGTATGTATTTCCGGAGCCTTTTGTCATCGGAAAATAAGTCCCGTTTATACTTGCGGCAACGCTTTGAATTGTACCATCGGCATCTGTTGCATTGACAATTATTGAAACGGGCTGAAAACCTGATACCTGATTAATTGTAGTTGACACTGGGGCAGTCCAAACAATTTCCGGAACTACATTTGGGCAATTTGTACCTGAACATCGCAAATAAAATGGAAAACTATTTTCAGATGTCGCATTATTAGACGCAGTAGCTGTGGCTTTTAGAGTATAGCTCTTATTGAAATCTGCTGCTACCGGTGTCCATGTTGCCACATATTCTGTACCTGTTGTATTTGTACCTGTGATATTTAAGCCATTTACATTAAATGAAACGGATGATAATGTAGTCTTCCCATCTTCGAAAGTCATATTGGCATTTGCTTTAAGCTGGATAGCTGTTCCCGGAACTATTGCAAGATCTGCAGTAGATGGACTTGTAATTGTCACTTCCGGAGCGATAGCATTTGAATTAAAGTTGTATTCTTTTGGTAAAACCGGAATGGGTAAATTTGCCAGGTCAGTCGGATAATAAACAACTGAAGCGTTATCCCAGGCATTCATTTTTAAACTTGTGATTGTTGTATAACCTGAAAGTACTGAATTGTCAAAACTATATTTTCCATTAGCGTCAGTCGTAGCCAAAAAAGTGGCATAAGGATGTGTACTATCCGTCCAGGGAAGAGTCATTTCAATTTTTGCACCAACAACTGGTACTGAACCATTTTTTACAGTTCCGCTTATTTTATTTACTATTTGAGTAAAATTTAGCGTTTTATCTTCACTTAAAACAGTGTATACAATAGAAGCGGGTGAAAAAACAAATCCGGTTTTTTCAGCCTTGACAGTATAGTCTGCTCCCGCTGTTAAACCATTTAAGTTATAAGCTCCTTTGGAATCTGAAACTGCAGTACTATTATTTGCTGCTGAAGCTGCAGTAACTGTTACTCCCGAAACTGCAGTAGTCCCATTTAGCACAGTTCCACTAATTGTATAAAGAGGTTGTGTTCCCTGAACTGTAATATTCGTCTGATTTGTAGTTATATTTGTTAGTACTGCAGGTGTAAAAGTATACGAGACTTTTAAAGCTGTAACAAAATATTTCCCTCCTGAGACTACATTGTTAAAAGTAAATTTTCCATCTGTAGATTGAACGGTTTGAATAACCGTATTGTTTTCATCTTTTAACTGAACTGTGACATCTGAAACCAAATTCAGTCCCATTTTTACAGAACCACTAACAGCTAAATTTCCCACAACAGAAACCTTAAAGGAATCATCTATCTGAGTTAATAATGCGTTTGGCACAGTACCTCTGGTATCTTGAGACAATTCCCAAACCATACCTCCCGCAAGATTCTTAGAAGTTATATATTTGACTTTAAGATCAATCGACTGCTTATCTTCATAAGAGATAAACTGTTTTAAGGTTGAATTATATAAATAAGGAACTTTGGTTGTAGTATCAAAATATCTCACCCATCCTGCTGAAGCAGCAGTGGGTGTAACTGACATAGTAGTTGGATCTAAATAAGGATGTGAATGGGTTACCGGATTACCAACTAAATCACAAATTTCTATACTTCCTGAACGTTCACATGCTGCCGAACCATCCCAGGTCCCGATAGGGCTTTGCGGATTTTTACATCCCGGAACAACATCCCTTGGCGCCGCAACAAATAATCCTGGTAGATTTGGATTGGTTCCATTATTGGCTACATGATCAAATTTTTTCCCGTAAAAAGGTAATCCCATGATTAATTTATTGGCAGGAAAACCCACTACATTCAAATATTGATTGGTTAATTCGTCTAATGATTCTGACTGTGTTGTACCATAAAGCGGATCGTTGGTGTTACCACTTGCATACAGAGGAGCGTTATAGCAGGTCTTATCGTACCAGTTACCTCCAAAATCGTAGCCAAAATAAGTGATATAATCGCAATACGTCGAAATGTCTTCTGTCATTCCGTATTGAGCTCTATTGTTTGGGCCTAAATATTGTACAGATACATCTCTAACATTGTTTCCTGCAGCAATTGAAATTAATTTATTTGGCATTGCCTGACGCATTGCTTTTAATAAATATACCAGGTTCTTATTATCGTCAGGACTATGTTTTTGCGGAGGGATTGGAGCTCCATTAATCTCTTCGGTACCATCTGTTCCTCCTTTGACAGGATATTCCCAATCGATATCGAAACCATCAATAAAAGGATAGGTGGTAATAAAATTTACCATATCGGCTGCCAAAGCAGCTCTTGCTACAGGACTGGCCGCTATTGGAGAAAGATCCTGGCCTTTTGTCCAGCCACCAACAGATATTAGCACTTTTAAATGGGGGTACTTTTGCTTCAGCTTCATTAAATCATAAAAATTTCCTTTAACGGGAGCATCCCATGGAATTCCACCTTCTGTATGCTCAAAATCAGCATAGGTATCCAAACATTGTAATTTTGTATTCTCCGGATGAGCCGGATCATAACTTGTACCGTAAAAAGAATAATTTAAATGCGTAAGTTTGCTTCCATCAATCTTCGGAACGTTGAAATTTCGGTCATAAATAGCCCATTGTGCATAATATCCAACTACTTTTTTAGTATGACTCGGCTGAGAAAATAATACGATTGGAAATAAAACTGAAAATAAAAATAATAAGTAGTGTTTTTTCATAACTTTTTTTTCAAAATTAAAGCTATGTTCCAGAATTAGCTTACACAGTGTAACAATTGGCTAATTACGTGTAATAATCGACACGTTACACAGAAGCACTTAATATTTGGGAGCGAGTTTTTACCATAATAATAAGGTATTAAATGAGCAAAAAAATGAAACGATATCAGAAAATGGATTTCTAAATTTATTGAGAAACTAACAAAGCTTGCAGGTTGGTACCAACTGGATATTTTGTTCCCCATGCTTCGTCATTGGAACTCCAGCCCTGATCTACATCAAATGTGACTATTCTGGAATCATTTATCAAATCAAAATCAATCAAGATTCCCGGACTTTGTGAAGTGATCATTACCGTATTATTTTGAGGATTATTGTCACTAAACATTAAAAAGGCTTTATTGTCAGGGGTAACCTCAATATTTTGTCTTCCGAAAATGTTAAAGGTACAGCTGCCATAATACCGATTATCGTTATTATTATAGATGCAGATCCCCGTGGCATACTCTGTACCGGATTCATTTTGAATTAATACGGTTGGATTATCATTATTGGTATCTACTGAGACCGCTCCAAAATCCTGAATCAGCAATCGCTGTTTTAATTCTATTTTATAATTTGTTCCTCCAACACTTCTTCTTGAAGTTGATCTCGATTCAGGTCTGTCAAGTTGTGGCTGTGGAATGTATATGGTTTGATTTTCTGCAATCTCGCTCGTCGATACATAACCACTCAGGCTGTATTCCCATTCTATAAAAACCGATCTAAGGAAATTTTTGGTCACACTCCAGCACAAAGGTCTGAACTGTGAAGCATTTCTGGACCTTGAGGCCAAAAAACAGCATAAACTATAGTTTCCTTTATTTAATACTTCAACGGTTTCCTGAGAGAAGTTAATTATGAGTCTATTGGACATCCTGATATTTTTAATTTAGATTGAAAAAAAGAATTACCCCTCATCCAAAGTCAGATGAAGAGTAATTCAAACAACACTACCCTATATTGTTATTTACTTCTTTCGCTTAATGCTTTTTCACGGCTGCTGGTATTTTCAATTAACAGCTTTTTCAAATCTGTAAAAGCATTAAAGTTTTTCAACCAGTTACCACCCTTTGCACTCCAGCCGTCATTAATTGCATAATCAACCGTACGTGAATCTGTACCTGTAAGATCAATAAAGGCTCCTGCAGACATTGCTTTTGTAATTACAGTGGCCGTTTCTATTTTCTCTGTAGAAAAAATAAGGGCTATTTTAGTAATGGGAGTAATAACTCTTGCGGATCCGGCTCCTAAAATTGGAAAGGCACACAAGATATTTGATTTCCCGTTTACTAACTGATTAATACCTACTGTAAAACGCTGTGTATCGTTATTCAAGAAAGATACTGCTCCCGGATAACCGTCTGAAGTCGATTCGATATTACCCGATCCTTTTTCAATAGTCACCAATTCCCCTAAATCTGTATTGATGGTATTACTCGCTTCGATTACAACCTGAGGTGCTACCGTACTTGTTGAGTTGTAGGCCTGAAACTGCTCCTGCCAGGTAATTTTGGTTGAAGTCAATAATTTTTCAGCTGGTAAATGAAACCATACTGTTGGAGAACCATCCCCTGATGCTGCTACCGATTTAAATCCGTATAAAGAATATCCTTCTGCTTTTAAAATTTTTACGTCATCAGGACTAATGTTTACTGTTGTATTAAAAGTTGCCATAATTTATTTGTTTGTTTGGCCCTACTCATGAGGCTTTTCGGGTTACGCCCCGCATTATTTTCTGAATGCAGACAAGTCGTTTTTTTAAGTGGGATCTGCTCCACTCTTTTTAACACTTCCGTAAAATCGTTTACACTTTTAGAATTCTAATAGTTAATATTCATGGTTGATAAAAGTGAGGCACTATTTTAAAGAAGCAAATCGTATTACCGGCAAACGCAACTTTTACTTATTTTGTAAATGTTGCATTATTTCCTGCTAATGCAGTACAGGTGCGGCCTACCATATTACTACCGTCATCCAAACCTACCATATAGTCATTCCCTAATACAATTCGGACTACAGGATCAATATTTGTTACGTGTAAAATGTTAGCATTTATTGGGTCATTGGTTCTTCCTGTTGCCAAAGGCCCGGTTCCTGCTTCGTTTTTAATTAATACATCTGCCATGATTTCTCTTTTTTTAAATTAAACATTACTGAAAGAGGCAATTATTTTTCGTTGCCTGCCTCAGAAAAATTGTGGATTTTACTCCTATAAATGATATACTTTTATCAATAACGTAAACACAAAATCCGTGTCAATCAAGCTGTATTTTTCTTTTTTTCTTTGAGATAAAAATCTCATTTACATTATTGAGACGAATTACATTTTTGCTTTACTTTTGATTTTCTCATTTTCCTGATCTGCAGTATCCCTCAATGAGTTTTTAGATTCGGGTTGTACAATCCTTAATTCTAATAAGTCAAAACTATCCCTTTATTCGCTCTTTTATTTGTACAGAATAAGCTACTTTTTATCAATTTGAATCATAGCACTTTTCTTAATAAATTAACAAATGGAAATAAATGACTATTGGTGTTATATTTACTTGGCGGGCATTCAAAATTTTGTTTGAAAACACGGGAAAAATGAGCAATATCAAAAAAGCCGGCAAGAGATGCAGCTTCGGTAACTGATTTCTTTTGTACTACTAATAACTCCGCAGCAAATTGAAGACGTATATCCCTTAACAGACGTATAGCAGGAAATCCAAATAGTGATTTTACTTTCCGATTAAGATTTGACGGACTCATAAAAAGTTTGGCTGACAGCATCTCTATACAGAATGCCTCGTTGTCGAAATTATCAATCACAATAATCAGCAGTTTTGTAAGCCATTTGTATTCTTCTTTCAACTGAATGAGTTTGTTAAAGCATTCATTGCTTAAGGGAATCTTCCAATCTTCCGGCTTGAATCCTGTAATCAGACAGTTATCGCGATATGCTGAGGGAGAAAGTCCGAACTCTTGTTTGAATTTACGACTGAAATTGGTCACATGATTAAAACCGCAATAAAGAGCCGTTTCTTCAATAGAGTATTTATTGGTTTCTAAAATATGTTTTGCTAGCTGCATCCTATAATACAAAATGAGTTTCCCCGGAGAGAAACTCATTTGATTTTGCACTTTGCGATTAAGCTGTGCTTTACTGATCTTTAACTGATCGGCTAATTGGGAGACTCCAAAAGAAGGGTCTGTTTTTTTTCTTGTATAATAGCATCAGTCTGCCGTAAAAAATTTTCATCCGAAAAATTAGTGCTTTTTTCAATCTCAAGTTCTTTCATAGTTTATACGCTTTAAATAATATTTTATCCTATTTAAATAAAGACAAGCTGAGAAAGAGAAATGCAAAACTGAAAAAACATTTAGAAGCCAATCAAAAAAATAGTGTCAAACTAAATTTCAAAAAAGGATATTTCATACTGTTTGAGGTCAGCATACTAAATCAATGGCTTTTATATCTTTATCTTTTCAAAACTAAACGAGCCATTCAATTTAATACAGGAAAATGTCACAGGATCAATATATGATGGCACGAAAACAACTAATTTAGTCATAAGATTTTTCTTAATGCCATAATTGCAAAAAGTTACTAAAACTTACATTTTATTTTTGCGAAGGGTTTGCTGGTCAGAAACCAAAATCGGAAGTTTTATTGAAAAGATCCGGATGCCGGAATTCTATTGTACAAAACCCGTATGACAGCTAAAATTTTATTTTTGGGAGACAATGGCAGAGCCGAATACAATGAGTTAGCCTTTTTTACTTTATTTAATACCTCAATCATTTCCTAAAAAAGTTAATGATTCGTTTATTGATCATCCTGCTCTTTTGAAGTTAAAAAAAAAAGAATTACTCCTCATCCAAATTCAGATGAAGAGTAATTCAAACACTCAACCTATTATTGTTTATCTCTCTTCTACTGCTTTTTCAAAGCTGTTGGTTCTTTCAATTAACAGGTTTTTCAAATCTGTAAAAACTCTAAAGTTTTTTAACCAGCTACCACCCTTTGCACTCCAGCCATCATTTATTCCATAATCAACCGTACGTGAATCTGTACCCGTAAGATCAAAAAAGGCTCCGGCAGACATTGCTCTTGTCATTACGGTAGCTGTCTCGATCCTATGTTTAGAAAAAATTAGCGCTATTTTATTAATAGGCGTAATAACTCTTGCATGCCCGGCTCCTAAAATTGGAAAGGCACACAAGACATTTGGCTTCCCGTTTACTAACTGATTAATCCCTACCGCAAAATGCTGTGTATCTTTGTTCAAAAAAGATACTGCTCCAGGATAACCGCCTGAAGTCGATTTGAGATTCCCGGATCCTTTTTCAATAGTTATCAAGTCATCTAAACTTGCATCGATTGTATTACGTGCTTCGATTACAATCATAGATGCTACCGTACTTGTTGAGTTGTAAGCCTGAAACTGTTCCTGCCAGGTAATTTTGGTTGCAGTCAATAATTCCTCTGGCGGTAAACGAAACCACACTGTTGGAGAACCATCACCAAATGCCGCTACCGATTTAAATCCGTATAATGAATATCCTTCCTCTTTTAAAATTTTTACATCCTCCGGACTAATATTAATTGTTGTGCTAAAAGTTGTCATAATTTATTAGTTTGTTTGGCCCTACTCATAAGGTTTTTCGGGTTACGCCTCGCATTTTGCTCTGAATGCGAACAGTTCGTTTTTTAATCATTGTTTTGTTTTTGGTGATTCAGGAATACTCTTTTGGTTAGTTTAAATCTGAAAAAATTCCCTGAAACAAAAAACCGCCCAAAGCAGGCGGTCCTTAGATTTCAATGGAATAAGAATTTTTTCTTCATTCAGTATTCCTGTATTGAATTGTTAGGGGAGAATTTGGTTTCTAAGCCAGTTCTTTTGTCAAATTCTTTACAGACTTTACCGGCACATTCTCGATATGGTGATTCCAGTAAGAGAATCCTCCTGTACCGTTCCATGAATTATCGATTGCTAAGTGTGCCTCAAAGTTGGCAAGGAAAGAACCAATTGCAGGAGGAGGAACAGATTGAACGTATTGTCCGCTCAAACTAACTACCTGAGTAATTTTACCAAATCCGGCTGCGTATATTCTTCCTTTTACATGAACGACGATATGACTATCAGGACCCGGAATGGCCTGTGTAATGACTACTGTACCTGAAACAGAATGTTGTGACGGTACAACAACTAAACTAAATGATGCAATTGGAGCACCTGGTGTTCCTACATTCCCGATTGTGCCTTTTGCTAAATAGGCACCTGCTAATAAATCTGCCATAATCTTTTAATTTAAATTTTTCTTACTCGTAGGGCTTTTCAGATGCCGCCTCGTTTTTTATAGTGGGTTCTGCTCCACTTTTTATCATTGGATCAGGTCTCTCCTTATTCAGATACCGGCTCGTTTTCCAGAGTGGGTTCTGTCCCGCTTTTTATTACTGGTCCAACTTTTCCCTTATTTGGAGAAGCAACACTGATCTGTACGTTTACCTGTCCTATGTTATCTGTTAGACCTGCTCCGTAAATGCCTTTCAAATCGTCATTAATGCATAGTTCTAATTTTCCAACTAATCCCGGCGGCGTATTTGCTCCCAGTCCGATTAAGAAAACAGTATCTCCAATTTTACCTACCAGTGCTCCTTCGTTTGCACCTGGAAGCGCATAACCGGGTTTTGCACTAATAAAAGTTGGATTTCCGGCAGAATTATACAAATGACCGTTATTGATATTTGGATTAGCCGTCCATAAACCGTCTTTATATTTTATAGTAGCAACTCTGCTAGGATTCAATCGAACACCTGTATCGAGCCATGGATAAGAAGGATTAGGATTATCGGGAGTGCTTGGATTCGGTTTTGCCTGAACGGTAAAATCAACTGGCGGAACTGCGAAATTGCAAGGTGGAATTGGATCTTTAAATTCCTCATAATCAAAATAATCTGCCAGAGCTAGACTCGTTCCTAAACCTACACCTGACTGCGATTGCATGAAAGTTATAGGTCGGCTTTGGCTTCCGGTTCGATTCAAAGGACTATACCAGGTCCATAAATAAGTAGAATCAGGATAATTATTCCCCGAAGGCGGAAACAGTACACCAACAACAGTGGCAGTATTACCCGGGCAAAGTGCCGGATTACGTTCAATAGTGGCATGAATTTTTCCTTGTACTGCCGGAATCTGAACCCAGTTTGGCGGTTGCTGCGGGAATGGGAAATTTCCAAAACCAATCGCATTTGTTATTCTGTCTCCCAAATAGTTAATTAAAAATCCTGCACCACTATTAGGCGGCGGTGTCATCCCGCTAGGAGTTGGCCCCGTAAGAAGCGCTTGCTGTGCGGTAAATGGATTTGTGGGATTGTATGTATATTTCATCAATGTACTCTGACTTCTGTCTGATGAAACGCGATATTGCGAATTGTCTCTCCAATTGTATAAAACCCTTGTAGGAAGCGGATTAAATGCTTCGTTGACCGGTGTCATGAAAACAGTCATTCCAAAATTAGTATTCCATGTAAATAACTCAAAGTTACTAGGATTTCCAAATGAAAAACCTTGTACAGCCGGAGGTACCAAAGGTGTGTTTAAAGGATTACTTGTTAGTCTTTCAAAAGTGGAGAAATAAGTAAAGGAGAACATTTGAAATAATGCCAGCTGATTAACATCTCCCAACCCCGGGCGTGCCACTGGTCCTTGTCCAAACATAAGACGCACCGGAAAATTAGTATTGTGGTCAAACCACATCCAGGTAGCAGGTGCCGGACTGCTGTTGCCCACCGGAATTTTCCACCAATCTACTTTTTGCGCCTTCATCCAGTTGAGGTAGCTGGTTCCGGAACATTTTGCTCTACTGCTTTCATTTCCAAACCAGTTTGTAGTTGGAATTCTCCAACCTACATTGATCGGTGTATAACGGCTTCCATCTGTCGATACTTCTGTTTGAGTTGGCGTAACTCTGTACCACCATCTTCTGCCGGAAGCGCCTACCAGCAAAGCGTTTAATCCGAGTCCTTCGGCATAATAGACCGTCGCGGTACAAATTTCAAAAAATGGGCTCTCTTTGTCGGCAGTAGTACTATTACTCTGCAGAGGACTAAAAGGGTGAAGTACACAGGTACATTTCCAAAATTGTGGAAGTCGGGGCTGAGGCCCTGTAAAAGTATCCAAAACCGGATATCTTGAATCTGGTATCGGATCGACGCATGTTTTCGAAGAAGAGGCTAAATCTTTCATGGTAGTTTGCTTTTGGGGTTACTAATTTGGATTGTTTGGTATTATTTTGATTCTCAATAAAAAATCATATCATACTGATTTTCTTTATATTAACTTCACAAAACCAGCATTTTTAATTTTCCCCATTAAAATTACAATGCATAAGAAGTCCTACATAAAAAAATGTCATGAGACTGGTTTTTTTATCCATAAAGCGAATAATCAATGGAACAGAATTCTTTAAAAGACCAAATAAGAATTACAACCTTGCTCAAAAACATTATCTCCGATCCAGCAACACGGGTGTTTTAGTCGTATTGGGATCTATGTACAGATCTGCCGCCGTAACCAGCAGAACCTCAACCTCCATAAAACCGTCTTCGTAGTTCAATAGTTTTTTCAATGCTGCAAGTTTTTCCTTCACAAAATCATGTTTTCTTTCATCAGAAACATTTTGCACGATTAACATCTTTACAAGATCCTTAAAATTTTTATTGGTTGACAATTGAATCTGAAAAGCAGTTGCCTCAGTTGTAAGCGAAAGAAATTTATCTAAGTCGTAATGCTGTTCGCAAACTATAAAAGATTTTGCCTCTCTGGATTTTAATTCAAGGAAAGATTTTCCATCCAGTTCTACCCATCTCCCGACATCTCCAATAGCATATCGAAAAACCGGAAATCTTTTACGGAATGTATTCGTTACGGCTATGGTACCGTATCCTTCCTCATCGGGATTAATGATTTCAACGATGATACCTTTAATAACAGAAAACAAGGATGGCGTTTTAGTACAATGCGACCAGGCCCAAATTCCGGTTTCGGCAGAGCCATACATGGAATACACTTCCTGAAAACCGAGCACCTGCTCTAAAAATTTTTGTGTATTAGGTCGTAAAAACTCACCAGCATAAAACAACTTTCCTATTTCTATTGTTCTGTTGTTCTTTTGCAAAAACTGAGCAAAGCAGACTAATTTTGAAGGAGTTCCAAATATAAAATCAGGCTTGAAATGACGGGCTGCCTGTTCCATATCGGCATAACTTGCATGGGCACTTAATGCCAAAGTTGTGGCCTGACATTTTTCAAGAATATCATCCATAATAGCTGCCGTGCGGTACATATCAGAATAACCAAAAATGTTCAGGGCAATTGTTTTAGGGGTAAAAAAGTGAGTTCGGGTGAGTTCTCCTGCCAATGCAAGACGCTGATTATGATTCTCCCGAATATCAACCGGAAAAACGAGAGGCTTGTGAGTACTCCCACCTGAGCGTACCAAATACACGCCGGTTTTTTCTTCCTCAAGTTTAAATTTTGTCTCTAAAATCGGCATCAATTCTTTTTTGCTCAGCACCGGTGCTCCGGCAGCAAAATCATTTCCTTTGTAAAATTCAATATACAAAGGATTTTGTTTAACCAATTCAAAGTAATCCTGTAATTCAGTATGGTCTATTTTTGGAGGGATACAAACGGGATACATAAGGGGTCGTTTTAGGAGTTTCTTCTTTTTAAATAATAACTATTCTTAACTAACAGTTTGAAATGATTGAAAATAAACAGTCCTTTCTGCTGCCAGGATGGTAATCGCTCCATGGCATGTTCCAGCCATCGCTGCGAATACATTCCCATTAACTGTTGATCGTATCGGTTCGAACTTTTTCTGTACCGCTTTATGATGATCGGAATTTCAATTGCTTTCCAATCTGTGGGACTGATTCTCGACAAACTTCCTTCTACTTCGCGTACTTCGATGCAGGCTTTATTCAGTAATCCAACTCTGGAGGGTTGAGGTAATTTTTTTAGTACCCGATACCATAAGTCAATGCCTTCACTTATCGAAACATCAGTTTCATAGAAAATGTCTTCGAGATGTTTTTTTCGGATCACAACATTACTGCCAAAACCCATAATAAAATCGGGAGAACTAATCGTGTGCAATGGATTCGGAATTAAAAACAGTTCCTCTGAAAAAGGAATCATTTCTTTTTCAAATGATTTAATTTTCGGTAAATAATGATTTGAAGGGATGAGCAAAATGCCAAGTATCAGAATATCCAGATTCTCCTCTTCCATCATAGCACTAACATCGTGCAAACAAGTCGGCAAATAACAGTCGTCTGCATCCAGAAAACTTATCAAATCTCCGGTTGCCAGCTCGATTCCGATATTTCTGGCATTACTCGGACCTTTATTCTCTTCGAGCTCGATAATCTGAACATCTGTCTGCAAAAATTGAGGGGCAAAAAAGGAAAGCGCGTCTTTTAGATATATCAAACTCAGGTCTGAACTGCAATCGTCTACAATGATAAGCTCCGACACCTTTTTTTCCTGAAAAGCCAGAGAACGAATGGTATCATAGACATAAGCTTCCTTATTATAAAGAGGTATCACAACGGTATGTCTCATATTTTGACTACTGTGCTATTGGATAAATCAAAGCCCTTCCCTGATGCACATTTACAACAGATTCATCTGATCCTCGAAACATGCCGGATCCATAACTTTTATCGTCTTTACACAACAGCATTCCCACTAAATAAATCTGACGATTGTTTTCAGCATCATCAAACTCTTTTTGATCTACAAAATGCTGAATGAGATAGCTGTTCCAGTTTTCTCTCACTATAGTATTCCAGTTTTCATCTGTGCAATCGCTTTTCACGTAGGCTCCGATTCCCCTTCCACCACTGTTTAGTTTTAAAATCAGATTTTGTGCTGTATTGGTAAATTCGTCACATTCAACAGGATCGGTAATCACAAAACTTGGGATGAGATACTCTTTTAAAAAAAGGTACTCTTCTTTACTAAGGTAGTCCTGCATAATCCCGGCATCATACATAACAGCCAAAACTCTTTTGTCATGAATAAGGATTAAAGTCCGGATGTCATTGAAATAGCAATTCTCTTCGATTAACTTATCCAATACATCGGGACTGATTTTTTTTAATTCTTCCCGATCCATTTCGAGTATAAACTGTGAAACCGGTACTCCGTTGGCCTCTATTGCATCCTTTACAATTGCTAGCTCCTGAGGTTTTGCAGAAATTAATTCAATATTTAATTTTGCCAATTCCCTTTGTGCATTAAAAATATCGCTGCCTTTTTCATCATCATGAATAAGAGCTACTTTTTTATGAGGAGCGAACTGATGTGACAGATCGTCGATAAGATTTTTCAAATCTGTTCTCCCTACAGCCACTTGATCTTTATATTCATTGGTCTGATTGTTTATCAGATGCAAATAATAACTGATCATCCATCCATTTAACGGATAACGTGCTCCTATTTCGCAAATTTTAGGCTGGTCGTTAGTATCATATAAAAAATCAGGGCGATAAAAACCCTGATTATAGCTTTGGTTATTACACTTTTTCAATAAAGCTTCAAGGTCCTTCTCCAGTTGATAATAGTTCCGGATTCTGCTGTCTTCAAAATAATTCAAAACAATTGCTGTACAAGCTTTGTTCAAAACAGCACACAGGCGATCCATCGGTTTGTTATACTCCGGAGACAGGACGACAGACGAATTCGCAAAAGCATCTCTGCCTAATATGTTGATATTCTGAAAATATTCAAAAAACAACTGATTCCATTTTTCCTGTTGATCAGCTTGGTTTTGCTGTAGTTTTATTTTTGACATATAGAGTTGAAGTTTATTTTTTTTTTTATAAATGATGAGATGCGCAGATTTAAAAACTCAATTCTTCCACTTCCAAAAGATCTACCATTACAGCCGATTTTTTTGCTAAATAGTCGTTGACAATTGCTTCCAGATCATACGATTCCAGATCGATATTCATTGCTTTGGCGTAATGAAAAATGGAACTAACCGCAAAAAAGAAATGATTTTTCTCTGTTGGCCCACAGTGAACACTGATCCATGCTAATGTTTTATCGCACTCTTCTTCTGTGTAGCCGTAATCATTAATCAACCAGGACTGGAATTTTGGCAAGATCAGTTCTACTTCTCCATGCGTATAAATTTCATGTATCAAAGTCGTCAATAAAGCAATCATGATGTCTTTATTTCGTAAGGAGTTTTGATCTTTCCATGCTTTAAAATCACAGGCACTCTGATTCAGGTAACGACGGGAAAGCCAGTCATCATCTGTGCAAATTGTAGTCGCCATAGTATAAAACAGCTGCGAATGTAAAATTCTGCCTACCACTGCCAGATCTTCATCAACGATACGGTTTAAACTGGTGATCGATTGCAATAATGCTTTTTCATCTCCAATAGGCTGATTTTTATGAACCAGCATGGTCATACGATTGCTGATTCCGGATACGGTCATTGCGCTGTTATTGGTCTGACTCCAGCTGTGAAAGAAACGCTGTAAACGTTCTTTGTCCTGAACTTTAGAAGTCAGCTGATTGAAACTTTTCTCAATTTTTGCAAATGCTTCCTCCTGATTAGGAAGGAATTTTAATAATTGATCTTTTAAATGTGATTCTTCCATTCCTTCAAGAACCGGAAGAATAATTGAACTTAAACTTGCCATAACTGTTTTGATTTTAGGTTAATTAATGATTTTGATTTCTATTGTTTGTTGGTGGTTTTTTAATCAACAGATTTAGAACGGTAATATTTAATTTTCCGAAGCACATCGATATCTTTAAAATGATATTGCTCTAACCAATCGGCGTCATCAAAAAAGTTACAGCTGGATTCGGCAATTACAGTAATGTTTTTGTTCAGAGCGATCTGATAGAGCTTTTCTAATAATTCAGCATACTGAAAATCGTACAGCGGATTGTACAGATAAAAA
The DNA here is from genome assembly GCF_041154745.1 of Flavobacterium sp. CFS9. Taxonomy (NCBI): domain Bacteria; kingdom Pseudomonadati; phylum Bacteroidota; class Flavobacteriia; order Flavobacteriales; family Flavobacteriaceae; genus Flavobacterium; species Flavobacterium sp. CFS9. The sequence continues at coordinate 1,244,679 of NZ_AP031573.1, forward strand.
ACGTTTCCATCCGAGATATCCATTTTTAAAATATCTCCCGAAATTGCTCTGACATTCGCAAGTCCTTCTTTCTCGATTAAAGCAACGCAGATTCTATTTCGCTCTTCCAGAATTTCGATTCCTTTAAACTGAACATCCGGATATTTTACAGCGCCGTATAGAATAACATTCCCGTAACCGGAACCCAAATCGTAAAATACCGTTTGTGGAGTCATCTGAATCGGGTCAAAAAGAGCCTCTAAGAAACTGGAAGATCCGTATCGATAAGAATTTAGTCCGTACTTAATGGTAATTTCCGACAGACTTAAACCTTCTTCAATATGACTTGAATACTGATCAATTTCCGATTGAATGCTTCTTAATTGCTCCATACTATTTCATCATTAAGAATTCCAGTTTTTCCAGTGAGCGTTTTGCTGTTTCCATTTTAGCGGCATATTCATCATTTACCTCTTTTACGTTGCTGTTACAAAAACTGCAAACCTCTTCTTCTTCATATACATAATTATCACAGCCATTGCATAACTTTAAGGCTTTAGGTATTCTTGGAACTCTTGCTGTCGCATCAACAACAGGAACAGGAGTTTCATTGTAAGGTGATTGTATTTCTACAATTACGCCATTTTCATCTTCGACGATAATTTCAAAAAGTCCCATATCGAAAGACGTTCCCGGTGCTTCCTGTATTTTTCTTACTCGTTCTTTAAGACCTTTCTTTTTTAATTCTAAAGCACGGTGATGGCAAAAAGGATTATTCCCTCTCTTACCAAACAATACATGACTTGTCCAGGTACAGCCCGCCAGACAGGAAGATTCATAATAGCAGCCTTTACAGCCGCCCCATAATTCTTCTTTATTTCTATATCTGGAAAAAACCATCTCTTCACTGTATTTCCAAATATCCTCCAGTGCCATATCTTTTACATTTCCTCCTGTATAGGCACTTGTGGGTAACGAAGGGCAGCCTTTAATTTTACCATCTGCCTCAATCCCTATTCCGGTATGCCCTGCCGAACACCCGGTGTAATATTTTTCATTACCCTGTCTCCAAATGTGCTCATACGGTCCGAAATAACCAATGTTATTCCCTGCCTGTATCAGGATATTATGAGCTAAGGCTTTTCTGTAGATCACAATAAGTTCATCATAAAAATCAATTAATTCATAAGGCTGAACGATCAGTTCATCTGCATTGTCTACGGCATTTCCCATAGCAACAGCCAATTGTATCTGCCAGTTTTTAACATTATTTTCAATCAGAACATCCAAAAGGTCGTTCATCTCATTTTTACTTCTTTTTGTAATTACTGTATTTACACTGGAAGTTATATTATGCTTTTTGAGTAGTTCGAGGCAATTAACGGCATGTTCAAAAGAATCTCTTCTTCCTCGTATTTTATTATGAGTATCCGGCATTCCATCAATGGAAACACCTATATTATTTATTCCTGCATTTTTTGCAGCAATGATTCTTTCTTCGTTTAAATTATAGGCACCGGACTGCATAGAGCATTCGATCCCGCTTTGATGTATTCTTTCGATAATTTCAATCCAGTCTTTTCTTAAAAAAGCTTCCCCTCCAATAATCGAAATTTCTCTGGTACCAAGACGTTTAAGACTATCAATAACCCCAAAACATTGTTCAGTTGTTAATTCGCCCGGTCTTACTTTTCCGGCTCTTGATCCGCAATGTGAGCATTTCAAATTACAAGCCAGCGTAATTTCCCATACGACATGTACCGGAGTGGCCGTTGCATAATCATCTCTTACTCGGTATCTTGTTGAGGTCTTAGTAGTATCCATCTTATATCAATTTTATTAATATTTTAGTACAATGCTTTATGATATAATGCCGATGTAATATGAAAATAGTACCACGCAATTGGACTATATTGACTATACAATCGGTATTAATTTTGTTTATGGTTTGACAATTATTTAAAAGACGGTTTAAAAAGTAAAACTTGATAAACCGTCTTTTTTAAATTACCTTTTCTTTTTCAAGGCATCAATTGCATCAAGCAATTCTACCAATGCTACATGCAAATCTTTTTGTTCTCTAATGGTTTTCTTAGCTTGCTCAGCTACCGCAACCATTTTTTCTAAATCATTAGAAGCTATCGCCTCTCTGATTCCGACTCCGTAAAGTACTGTTGCCATACTATTTTGCTTTTTGATTATTCCTACTCTTTAGGTTTTTCAGATACCCCCTTGTTCTTCTGTACAAGTCAGCTTATTTCTTGTTCTTTAGAGAATCTATTGCGTCCAATAAGTCTAATAAAGCTACAGTCAGATCTCCCTGATCTTTTATTGTTTGCTTTGCTTGCTTGGCAACAGCTTCCATCTTGGCCAGGTCATTAGAGGCAAGAGCTTCTCTAACAGCGACACCATAAGGCATGATTATTCCCATAGTTGTTGTTTTTTAGTTATTATTGTTTTGTTTGAGGATTCATCCTTTTTACAGGAAAAAATTTCTGCCAGAGAAACTTTCTGATTCCTTAATTACTATAACCGAACTGATGCAGGAAGAGTGCCGGTTCGTTTGGACTCAAACAAGTCAAATTACCCAGAGTCACTGTTTGACCTTCTTTATTTTTTCCGGTAATAATGATATTCTTCGCTCCGGCAGTTAATTTACCTAGACGGTTTCCGGTATTTACTTCGCTTCCCATTTCATGAGGTGTTCCTGTTCTGGTAGCGATAACATTTCCCGATCCGTTTTCAATTAACACTCTCTGTCCTATTGCCGGTGCCGGGAATAACTGAGAAACTGTAATATCAGTAAGTGCTCCCAATGTGATATATGGAGGCAAAGTTTCTGCATTAATAGTTTCAGATTCAGGCTTACCAAGCGTAATAGTTCTTCCAAACTCAGGCTGAGTTCCCGCATTTGTGCAGTACATCCACGGAGTAGTAAAAGGAGTACCGTCTTCATATTCTCCAGTTGCTATATATCTTTGGTGTACACCTAATTTTGGTTTTTCAGACAGTGTGTTCAAATCAAGATTATAAAACACTGATTTAATAAGTGTTCCAACTGCAAAGGTACCGGTAGCTTTTTCAACAACAGGAAGAATAACTGGTCCAACTCCTCCTCCATGCCATTCTACATAAGGATACACATTTACATTTTTTACTTTTTGAGGTATTGCTTGCATAATAATAGTTTTTGTCCTACTCATGAGGCTTTTCAGATCCGCCTTCGCTTTTAACTGTGCGAAACAGTCCGTTTTTTCGAGTGGGTTCTGCTCCACTTTTTCAATCTCAACTAATTAATAATTAATCAGTTACTCAAATAATTTTCTTTCATTAAATTTCTATATCAAAGCTATTTTAGATATGAAGATCGAATCGAAAAAATGTTATAAAATGAGAATTATCTGTCATAAGACTCAAAAATCAAGACATAAGATAATTCTTAAAAAAAGCCAATTCAATAAACTTTCATTTATTTTTGAAAGTTTAAAAACTTTTACTTACATTTGTTTCATGGAATTCAAAGAAGCAAAAAATAAGTTCGTACAAACGTGGGGAGCCTTAGGTTCTCAATGGGGAATTAATAAAACCATGGCGCAGATTCATGCGCTGTTAATGGTTTCGAATGAAGCTGTTTCTATGGAAGACATCATGGAGGAATTGCAAATTTCACGCGGAAACGCCAGCATGAACCTGAGAGCTTTAATGGATTGGGGAATTGTATACAAAGAGTTCAAAGCCGGGGAGAGAAGAGAATTCTTTACAGCGGAAAAAGATTTGGATGAACTAGCTGTAAAAATTGCCAGAGAAAGAAGCAAAAGAGAAATTAAACCTGCTCTTAAAATATTAAAAGAAGTATCTACAATTGAAGCAAAAAATACCGCAGAAGAAAAACACTTTGTAGATCAGACTTCTAAATTGTATGATTTCGTTTTAAAGGCAGATAATATGATGGATAAAATGACGGAATTTAATGAAAACTGGTTGGGACGTCTCGTTCTCAAAATCATGAAATAAAAAAATTTAATCAAAACTTTCATTTTTTTCTGAAACTTCAAAACAAACAACAAACAACAAACAACAAACAACAAACAACAAACAACAAACTATAAACTATAAACTATAAACTATAAACTATAAACTATAAACTATAAACTATAAACTATAAACTATAAACTATGAAAACGCTGGAAAACCAAACCCTGCTTTATGACGAAGATTGCCCGCTATGCAGTTTATATACTACCGGCTTTGTAAAAAGTGGCATGTTAGATCAAAACGGAAGAAAATCATACTGTCAGCTATCTGAAGAAGAACAGAATTTTGTGGATTTAAAACGTGCACCCAACGAAATCGCTTTGATTGATAACCAAACCAAAACGGTAACCTATGGAATTGACAGTTTAATTAAAGTTGTCGGTTTTTCTTTCCCGCTGATTGAAAAAATTTCAACTCTAAAACCGATTCACTTTCTCCTCAAAAAAATGTATTCTTTTGTTTCCTACAATCGAAAAGTAATCATCCCTGGAAATGCAGTTGAAGAGAACAAACTACAATGTACTCCTGATTTTAATTACAAATACCGCTTTCTGTTTATCGGATTTGCATTAACGGTAACAAGTTCTATTCTTTATGGTTATGCTAATCTGATTCCGGGTTTGCCGAAAACCAGTATTTCAAGAGAAATCATTTTGGCATTGGGTCAGATTGTTTTCCAAAGTCTGTTTTTATTGAAATTCGACAAACAAACCATTATCAATTATGCCGGAAATCTAATGACGGTTTCTTTGATGGGATCCTTAATTTTAAGTCCTGTTTTGCTTCTGAGCAACTTTATACCACTTTCAGAATTTATCATTTTGGGCTGGTTCGGAATAACCGTTTTGATAATGTTTCTGGAGCATTTTAGAAGAATCAAAATTCTAAAACTTCCTTTTTATTTATCTTACACCTGGATTCTATATCGAATTATTGCTTTATTCTTCCTTTTAAACGGATAAAAAAATTAGTGCTAATTCGAGCAACTCGTACCAAAAAAATACAACAATGAGCAAACTCATCATCGCAGCCGGAACAGGTTTTCTGGGACAGGTTTTAATACGTCATTTCAAAAATAAATTTGAAGAGATTGTCATTCTCACCCGCGGGAAATCTCAGATCATTGACGGAATAAAATATGTAAACTGGAATGCTAAAACTTTTTCAGGCTGGGAAAGCGAATTGGAAAATACTTCTGTATTGATTAATCTTGCAGGAAAATCTGTTGATTGCCGTTATACTTCAAAGAATAAAAAAGCAATTTTATTATCTCGAATTGAAAGCACAAAAATTTTAAACAAAGCCGTTTTGAATTGTAAAAATCCTCCAAAACAGTGGCTCAATTCGTCAACTTCTACCATTTACCGTTTTTCTTTAGACAAACCAATGGACGAAACCGAGGGCGAAATTGGAAATGATTTTTCTATAAATGTGGCACTCTCGTGGGAAAAAGCCTTTTTTAAGACAGAAACTCCAAATACCCTGAAAACAGCTTTACGAACATCAATCGTTCTGGGAAAAAATGGAGGTGCTCTGCTTCCGTTAAAGATTTTGGCTAGAATAGGTTTTGGAGGAAAACAAGGAAAAGGTAGTCAATTCATAAGCTGGATTCACAAAGATGATTTTGCAAGTGCAATCGAGTTTATAATTAAAAAAGAGATGACTGGAAAAATAAATATCGTTTCCCCAACCCCTATTCCGAATACTGATTTTATGCAAAAACTTCGAAAAGCCATTGGTGTGCCTTTCGGGATCCCACTCAACAAATTCTTTTTAGAAATAGGATCTTTTATCATTCGAACAGAAACGGAACTCGTTTTAAAAAGTCGAAATGTGATTCCGAAACGATTGCAGGAAAATGGGTTTGAGTTTAAATTTGACACCCTGGAAAAAGCACTAAAAAATCTGATCTAAATAAAAAAGCAAATTGAAATACCCCATGATTTCATGACAACAATAACGCTCAAAACCAAAATAAAAGCCTCTCAGAAAATTGTTTTTGATGCTTCACGAAATATTGATGTTCACCAGCAATCTGCAAGTTCATCAAAAGAAAAAGCCATTGCCGGTGTGACAACCGGATTAATCCATTTAAATGAAACTGTAACCTGGCGCGGCAAGCATTTCGGATTTTATCTCACTCATAAAAGCCGAATCACAGCAATGAATTTCTATACCTATTTTGTCGATGAAATGGAACAGGGCAAATTCAAATCTTTCAAACACGAACATTTTTTTGAAGAAAAAGACGGTTTTACAATTATGAAAGACAAACTGCAATATGAAACTCCATTTGGGATTTTAGGTGAACTTTTTGATATTTTATTTTTAGAAAAACATCTTACTCGTTTTCTTCTGGAAAGAAATAAAATTTTAAAAGAAACTACCGAAAACAAAATTAAAGGAATGTAATCATCAGCCACCAAAATATCGGCACGCTCTCGACCCAAAAAGAAGTGTAATATTTGGAGCGATTGGGGTTGGCAAAAGCAATAAACAACATCAATATAAAAATCATGATCAGATTGATACAAGCATCATGATAATTAAACGTAGAAACAAAAACTTCCAACCCCCAAAAAGGAATCAGCAATAAGAGACCTAAAATTTTGGTTCGTTTTACCCCTATTGTTTGCGGAACAGTTTGCAAATGCGGATCGTCATTCGCTAAATCGATAATTTCAAAAACCAAAACCAGAACAAAAACCAAGACGAAACGCTGAATGCATTTTATAAAAAAATCACCAGTAAACGGAATTTCGGCATTTATCAAAGGTAAAACCAGCGTAGCACCAACCCAGCAAATTGCGACAATATAAATTTTTACGCCTGCCCAATTTCGTGCATTTCTCCGATTCGGAAAAAACGGAAGGGTGTAAAGTGCTGTTATCAAAAAAATTACAATTGAAATAATTTGAGTAATCCTCTTCAGCTTAAAAAAATAATAGCCCACCAAAAACAGTGAAATAAAACTCAAAACAGCGATAAATTTCAACTGATTTCCAATTTTTTTCTTTTGAACACGAACCAAAACATCGTATTTAACAAAATTATACCCCACAATTGTTCCAAAAAAACCAAACAGTGCCATCGACACATCGTACTGAATATGAAACACATGAAAGGTAATCCGAATGAGTGCATAACATGATAAAGCCACATGAATACTGCCATTCAGGTAAAAATCTAATATGTACTTTAACACTTTCATTATTCAAATCTAATCAATTATTAAGAAACCATATCTTTAATTGAAAATTTCACAAAAAATGAAGTTAAAAATGTGCATTAAATTATTATTAATACTTAATTTTGCGCGACTAAAAAACAACACTTTTACTACTATATGAAAACAGATGCTTTTGCTTTAAGACACATTGGTCCAAGAGAAACAGATCTTCAACACATGTTACAGACTATCGGAGTTGAATCGATCGAACAACTTGTTTATGAAACCCTTCCGGATGATATTCGCTTAAAAGCACCATTAAACTTAGACCCGGCTATGACGGAATATGAGTTTGCCAACCATATTCAGGAATTAGGAAAGAAAAATAAAGTATTCAAATCATATATTGGTTTGGGTTACCATCCAACAATCGTTCCGGCTCCAATTCAAAGAAACATTTTTGAAAATCCGGGATGGTATACAGCTTATACGCCTTATCAGGCTGAAATTGCTCAAGGTCGTCTTGAAGCTATTTTAAATTTCCAGACTACTGTTATTGAATTAACCGGAATGGAAATTGCCAATGCCTCTTTATTAGATGAAGGAACTGCTGCTGCAGAAGCTATGGCGTTATTATTTGACGTTCGTACACGTGACCAAAAGAAAAACAATACAAACAAATTCTTCGTTTCTGAAGAAATTTTGCCACAAACTTTATCTGTTCTTCAAACACGTTCAACTCCGGTTGGAATTGAATTAGTAGTTGGAAACCATGAAACATTTGATTTTTCAAATGAATTTTTCGGAGCTATTTTGCAATACCCTGGAAAATATGGACAGGTAAACGATTATGGTTCTTTTGTTGCTAAAGCAAAAGAAAATGAAATTAAAGTTGCCTTTGCTGCTGATATTTTATCATTAGCTACTTTAACTTCTCCTGGAGAAATGGGAGCAGCTGTAGTGGTTGGAACTTCACAGCGTTTTGGTGTACCAATGGGTTATGGCGGACCTCACGCTGCATTCTTTGCCACTAAAGAAGAATACAAACGATCTATGCCGGGACGTATCATTGGTGTTTCTATCGATGTAAACGGAAACCGCGCTTTACGTATGGCTTTAGGAACTCGTGAACAGCACATTAAACGTGAAAAAGCGACTTCAAATATTTGTACTGCTCAGGTTTTATTAGCAGTTATGGCCGGAATGTATGCGGTTTACCACGGACCAAAAGGTTTACAATACATTGCAAACAAAGTTCACGCATCTGCAGTTACTGCTGCTGAAGCATTAAATAAATTAGGAGTTTACCAAACCAACACGGCTTACTTTGATACGATTTTAGTAAAAGCTGACGCTCAAAAAGTAAAAGCTGTTGCAGAGAAAAACGAAGTAAACTTCTTCTATCCTGATGCCGAATCTATTTCGATTTCATTCAACGAAACGACTTCAATTGCCGACATCAATCAAATTATTGCCATTTTTGCTGAAGCTTTAGGAAAAGAAACTTTTACTGTTTCTGAATTATCTGCAGCAAGTCAGTTACCGGCTTCATTAGAAAGAACTTCTCCTTTCTTAACACATGATGTATTTAACAATCATCATTCAGAAAGTCAGTTGATGCGTTACATCAAAAAACTAGAACGTAAAGATTTATCATTGAATCATTCAATGATTTCATTAGGTTCTTGTACAATGAAATTAAACGCAGCTTCAGAAATGCTTCCTTTATCAATGCCGAACTGGAACAGCATTCACCCTTTTGCACCGGTTGAACAGGCAGAAGGTTACATCACCATGCTTAAAAAACTGGAGCAGCAGTTAAATGTAATTACAGGATTTGCGGGAACTACATTACAGCCTAACTCAGGAGCACAAGGAGAATATGCCGGCTTAATGGCTATTCGTGCTTACCACATGTCAAGAAATGAAGGTCACCGTAATGTATGTTTAATTCCTTCATCAGCTCACGGAACCAACCCTGCTTCTGCAGCTATGGCCGGAATGAAAATCATTGTAACCAAAACTACTCCGGAAGGAAATATTGACGTAGAAGATTTAAGAGAAAAGGCGATCGAACATAAAGATGATTTATCTTGTTTAATGGTAACGTATCCTTCTACTCACGGAGTTTACGAATCTTCAATTATTGAAATTACTAAATTGATCCACGACAATGGCGGATTAGTATATATGGATGGTGCTAATATGAATGCTCAGGTAGGTTTAACCAACCCGGCTACAATTGGTGCTGACGTTTGTCACTTAAACTTACACAAAACATTCGCTATTCCTCACGGCGGAGGCGGACCTGGAGTTGGACCAATCTGTGTGAACGAAAAACTGGTTCCTTTCTTACCAACAAACCCAATCCTTAAAGTAGGTGGTGAACAAGCGATTACAGCTATCTCCTCTGCACCTTACGGATCAGCTTTAGTATGTTTAATTTCTTACGGCTACATTACCATGATGGGGGCTGAAGGATTAAAAAGTGCTACTGAGCATGCTATTTTGAATGCAAACTACATGAAAACACGTTTCGAAGGACACTACCCAATTCTTTACACAGGAGAATGTGGAAGAGCGGCTCACGAAATGATCTTAGATTGTCGTGCATTTAAAGAAAATGGAATTGAAGTGGGCGATATCGCTAAACGTTTAATGGATTATGGTTTCCATGCTCCTACCGTTTCTTTCCCGGTTGCAGGAACTTTAATGATTGAGCCTACAGAATCTGAAGATTTAGCAGAATTAGATCGTTTTTGTGATGCTCTTATCTCTATTAGAAAAGAAATCGAGGCAGCAACAGCCGATGACAAAAACAATGTATTAAAAAATGCTCCTCACACCTTAGCGATGTTAACTGCTGATACTTGGGATTTCCCTTATTCAAGAGAAACAGCAGCTTACCCATTGGAATACATTGCTGACAATAAATTCTGGCCTTCAGTTCGTCGTGTAGATGACGCGTACGGAGACAGAAATTTAGTTTGCAGCTGTGCTCCTATTGAAGCTTATATGGAAAACTAAGAAATTATTTTTCTTTTATAATATCCAAACCCGACAGGTTTTTAAAACCTGTCGGGTTTATTTTTGTTATGTCTCGTCCTGAAAAAAGTTGACTATAATTAAGTTAATTATGTCAATAGAAAGAAAAGAATTAAAAAAAGTAGTACCTGTACAAACTTAAAACCTGAAACTAAAAAGACTCTTCTTCTCTTTTTATTTAAAACACTTTTCTATACTTATGTTTCATTTGTAACAAATCAAAAAACACTTTTTATTTTTAGAGAAAAATTACATCCTTAAGCCATCAATCGCAAACGTTTGAAATCTCGACAAAACCTATAATTCATTATAAAATAAACAATATATTCCGTAAAAAATTATTATTCCACAATTATATGCGTGCATAGTATTTTTTATGATAGTTATCATGATTTTATTTATACATTAGCCCTAAATTTACCGGACAATAAAGGAATAATGAAAATAAAAATAATAGGTATAGGAAGTTACATTCCTACTCAAGAAGTAAGCAATACGGACTTTGGCGATCATGTTTTTTTAAATGAGGACGGAACTCCTTTTGGTTACCCTAATGAAGTTGTAATAAAAAAATTCAAAGGTATTACCGGTATCGAAAATCGCCGTTATGCTGAAGACCAATATACCTCATCTGACTTAGCCTTTTTTGCTGCTGAAAAAGCTCTTGAAAATGCTAAAATAGATCGCGAAACCCTAGACTATATCATTTACGCACATAATTTTGGTGACGTAAAAGCGGGAACCCATCAAACTGATATTCTGCCAAGTTTAGCTACACGTGTAAAAAACAAACTAGGCATCAAAAATCCTAAATGTGTCGCCTATGATATTATTTTTGGCTGTCCGGGCTGGATTGAAGGAGTCCTGCAGGCCAATGCTTTTATAAAATCAGGTATGGCAAAAAGAGTAATGGTAATTGGTTCCGAAACACTTTCAAGAGTAGTTGACGATCACGATCGCGATTCGATGATTTACTCAGATGGTGCAGGTGTTTCTATTTTAGAAGCTTCTGATGATGAAGCCGGATTACTGTCTTACGAAAGTGCTACTTTTGCAACGGATGAAGCCAACTACCTGTTCTTTGGAAAATCATACAACCCTGATTTAGATCCGGACATTAAATACATCAAAATGTACGGGCGTAAAATTTATGAATTTGCTTTAAGTCAGGTGCCATGTGCAATGAAAAGCTGTCTGGATAAAAGCGGAATATCCATTGATGAAGTGAAAAAAATTCTGATTCATCAGGCCAATGAAAAAATGGACGAAGCCATTATTGCCCGTTTTTATAAACTATACGGCAAAACACCTCCTCAAAATATTATGCCAATGTGCATACATGATTTAGGAAACTCCAGTGTTGCTACAGTACCAACTCTTTACGATTTATTAGTTCAGGGAAAACTCGAAAATCACGAAATAAATAAAGGTGATGTTGTTATTTTTGCCTCTGTCGGAGCAGGAATGAATGTTAATGCTTTTGTATACAGATACTAGTCACAGTTTTCAGTCGCAGTATTCAGTTAACGGCAAACTGCGACTGAATACCGGGACTGAGACTGACGACTGTAAACTAAAAAAGTCCGTATCCTATGGTGCGGACTTTTTTAGTATATTTGCGACCTAATTATAAAATCAAGAACGAGAAATTGTTTCGTTCCTCGCAATGACTATGTACGAAAAAACATTTCCGAATAAAAGATTCAAACTTACCTTAGAGTTTTTACAAAAACACGTTAAAACATCAGAGACTATTTTAGATTTTGGCGTTCCAAATCCATTCTCTAAAATAATGGAGGAAAACGGTTATACCGTAAAAAACACAAAAGGTGAAGATTTAGACAACAATCAAACGGCTTTACAAACGGAGGAATATACTGTTTTTACGGCGTTTGAAATTTTCGAACATTTACTAAATCCCTACACCATTCTGCAAAATGTAAAATGTGATAAATTGTTAATATCAATTCCCTTACGTTTATGGTTTTCATCAGCATATCGTTCTAAAACTGATATGTGGGACAGACACTATCATGAATTTGAAGACTGGCAATTGGACTGGCTTTTAGAAAAAACAGGCTGGAAAATTACCGATCGTCAAAAATTCACACATCCGGTAAAAAAGTTTGGCTTCAGACCTTTATTGAGATATTTTACTCCAAGATATTATATTGTAGTGGCGGAAAGAATAAAAGCCTAAAGTCAAATTCCAATAAAAAAATTCCAAATTCCAATTAAGCCTGTTTTGATTGGAATTTGGAATTTAAAGAATTGGGATTTAAATTGAAAATTATGAAATATTATATCGTCATTCCCGCACACAACGAGCAGGACCTTATTGGTCTGACGCTGCAATCTTTGGTTTCACAAACTGTTTTACCATCAAAAGTTGTTGTGGTAAATGACAATTCAACAGATCGAACAGAAGAGATCGTACTGGATTTTGCAAAGGACAATCCTTATATTTCCGTAATAAACAAAACATCAGATGCGATTCATATGCCGGGGAGCAAAGTGATTCAGGCTTTTCAGAAAGGTTTTGAAACTTTGGATTCGGACTATGATATTATGGTAAAAATAGACGGTGATCTTATTTTTCCTTCCAATTACTTCGAAACGATTATCGAACATTTTCAGTCTGATCCAAAAGTCGGAATGGCGGGAGGTTTCTGTTACATTGAAAAAAATGGAGACTGGGTTTTAGAAAACCTTACCGATAAAGATCATATTCGTGGAGCATTAAAAGCCTACCGCAAAGAAACTTTTCAGCAAATTGGAGGCTTAAAACCTGCTATGGGCTGGGATACTGTAGACGAACTGCTTTGTAAATATTACGGATGGAAGATTGTCACTGACGCTTCATTACACGTAAAACATCTCAAACCAACAGGGGCTAACTACAACAAAACGGCCCGATACAAACAAGGTGAAGCTTTTTATACTTTAGGATACGGTTTCTGGATTACTGCAATTGCATCGGCTAAACTGGCCATGATGAAGAAAAAACCATTCCTCTTTTTGGATTATATCCGTGGATTCTGGAAAGCAAAAAAAGCAAAAACACCATTACTCGTTACTCCGGAACAAGCTAAATTTATTAGGAATTATCGTTTGCAGAAAATGAAAGAAAAGTTAATTTGATTCGGAAACAAACCGAAAAGACTTAACTCATAACTCAAAACTCATAACTTCTTTTTACCTTAGCCAATATTTGTAAAACTATGATGCTAATTCGTTACTTATCCCAGGTTGGGAAATATTTTTTAATGCTGAAAGAGATTTTCAATAAACAGACTAAATGGCCTGTTATGCGACAATTAATTTTTAAAGAAATTGATGATTTAATTATTGACTCTCTTGGTATCGTTTGCTTTATCTCTTTCTTTGTTGGAGGTGTTGTTGCGATTCAAACGGCTTTAAACTTAACTAATCCTTTAATCCCAAAATATTTAATTGGTTTTGCTACACGTCAATCTGTGATTTTGGAGTTTGCTCCTACTTTTATTTCGGTAATTATGGCCGGAAAAATGGGATCCTTTATTACTTCAAGTATCGGAACGATGCGTGTTACAGAGCAAATCGATGCTTTGGAAGTTATGGGTGTAAACTCTCTTAACTACCTTGTTTTTCCTAAAATTATTGCTTTACTATTGTATCCTTTTGTGATTGGTATCAGTATGTTCTTGGGAATTTTCGGCGGATGGCTGGCAGGTGTTTACGGAGGTTTTACCAGCAGTAATGACTTTATCATTGGAGCCCAAATAGAATTCATTCCTTTTCACATCGTCTATGCTTTTATTAAAACTTTAATATTTGCTATGCTGTTGGCTACCATTCCTTCTTTTCATGGTTATTATATGAAAGGTGGTGCACTTGAGGTAGGTAAGGCCAGTACAGTATCGTTTGTTTGGACTTCGGTTTCCATCATTCTTTTTAATTATATACTAACACAATTGTTACTAGGATCATGATAGAAGTAAAAAATTTAGAAAAATCATTTGGCGACAGCAAGGTTCTGAAAGGTGTTTCGACGGTTTTTGAAACTGGAAAAACGAACTTGATTATTGGACAAAGTGGATCCGGAAAAACCGTTTTATTAAAAAGTCTGTTAGGGATTCATACTCCCGATAATGGAACCATTGAGTTTGATGGCCGCGTTTATTCAGAACTGGATCCGGATGAAAAAAGAGAATTACGAACTGAAATCGGAATGGTTTTTCAGGGAAGTGCTTTGTTTGATTCGATGACTGTTGAAGAAAATGTCGCATTCCCTCTAAAAATGTTTACCAACGATAACAGAGCCAAAATCAAAGAACGTGTTGATTTTGTTCTGGAAAGAGTAAACTTAATTGATGCCCATAAAAAATTACCTTCTGAAATTTCAGGAGGGATGCAGAAACGTGTTGCGATTGCACGTGCTATTGTAAATAATCCGAAATACTTATTTTGTGACGAACCTAACTCAGGTCTGGACCCAAATACTTCTACCCTGATTGATAATCTGATCAAAGAAATTACAGAAGAGTACAACATTACTACGGTTATCAATACGCACGATATGAACTCGGTGATGGAAATTGGTGAAAACATTGTATTCCTGAAAAAAGGAGTAAAAGCGTGGCAGGGAACTAAAGAAGAAATCTTTAGAACGGACAACGAAGCAATTGTAAAATTCGTTTATTCTTCTAATCTGTTTAAAAAAGTACGAGAGGCTTATTTGAAAGGATAAGATTTTAAAATTCTAAAAAAAATAAATTCCAAATTCCAACTTTATAAGTATCGGAATTTGGAATTTTTTATTGAGTCTCCCAAGAAACTTGGGATTTAGAATTTAAAAGATTGGAATTTTATTACATTAACTCCACTTCGGCATTTGGATTAAACAGGTATGTTTTTCCTGAGCTAATTTCGATGCATTCAAAACGTTTGGTTCTAACGGCCAGTTTCTTGAATATTTTACCATTTTTTATCCGGAATACACTTCCGTAGGGAATTTCAAAAATATAGTTCTTATCGTTGTCCGCATCGTATTGTTTTAAGGCCAAAGACAAGGTCGTATCGGTATCACTACTTGCTGAAGGGTTCTTAAAATGTCGGGCTAATAACGGCAATAAAGTACTTGGAAAAATCTCAGGACGAATAAAAGGAACCATCATTCTTTGAAAAGTAAACTTCCATTCATTTCCATGAGGTTTAATATTTCTGCCAAACTTTTCGAACGCTACCAAATGTGAAATTTCATGTATCAGCGTAATCAGAAAACGATATTTATTCAAACTTGCATTCACCGTAATTTCATGTTTGCCACTAGGTCCTCTTCTGTAATCTCCATGACGTGTCTGACGCTCATTTACGATTTTCAGATGAACCTGATTGGTAACAATCAAATCAAAAACAGGCCTTACAGCATGCTCCGGTATATATTTTGCAAGGGTTTCGTTCACTATAAGTTAAATGTTATTTGTAAAAATGGGGCTTCGACTTCGCTCAGCCTGACATATCTATTTGGAATTTGGAATTTATTTTTTGGAATTTTAGCTTATGGATTAGTCGACGAAACTTCTAAAACCTTTCCGTTGAAATATTTATTTCCGTTAAGTGCAAAATCATAAATGTAAGTTGCCATTCCTTCGGCAGATATTGGTGCCTGATAACCCGGGAAAGCTTCGTTTAGCATTTCAGTCTGAACGGAACCCAGCGCTAAAACATTAAATGAAATTCCTTTTTCTTTATATTCTTCCGCCAGTAATTCGGTTAAAGTAATTACAGCTCCCTTACTGGAACTATAAGCCGCTAAACCTGCAAATTTCAGACTTCCTCTTACGCCACCCATAGAACTGATTGTCACTACATGGCTTCCTTTTTGAAGATAAGGAAGACAAATACGCGTTAAGCTGGCAACCGCAAAAACATTCACTTTATAAATACTTTCAAAATCAGCCTGGGTTGTTTCGGCAAAAGGCTTTAACAGCAATGCGCCTGCATTGTGAATCACAGTATCCACTCTCTTCCAGGTAGTCGAAAGAAACTGATCTACTTCCTGCAATACTGCTTCGTCCGCCAAATCGACAGACAGACAGCTAATGTTTTGATGCTCTAAAAGTGCCTGAGGTATTTTTCTTGAAATGGCCAAAACCTGATGACCCGCATTGGCAAACTGCAATGCCAATTCGTAACCAATTCCACGACTGGTTCCGGTAACAATAATATTTTTCATAAAGCAAAAATAAACAAATCGAATAAAAGGACAGAATTATTTATTCATCACAATTTCCTCTGTGGGTGTGATCGCAATTTTGGTCACTGCGGGCAGAAGCTCCTGAATAAAAGAAGTCATATGTGGAATATCCATTACTTTGAATTCATCTGAAACATGATGGTAAAAGTCAAAGTTTTCGAAGTCGAAAGTACTTATAGACTGACATGGTTTTTTGAATGCGTCATAAAAAGAATAATTATCCGATCTATAAAACAGTTTGTATTCTGCTTCTTTTGGTAAAAAACCAATCGTCTTTTTACCGGTGTATTCGTTTATTTTCGCAGCCATATTGGTTTTGTCAAAACCGGTGATGTACGCCAGATAATCCCGTTTCATAGGTACACCAATCATTTCAATATTCAATTGTGTGTATAAATTAAAATCTTTCTTTTTAAGTTTTTGGACGAGGCTTTTAGAACCTAATAATCCTTTTTCTTCCCCGGCAAAAAACACAACCAAAATACTGCGTTTGTTCGATTTTGTTTCGCTAAAATACTTTGCCATCTCTGCAACTGCTGTAACTCCCGATGCATCATCATTCGCTCCGTTAAAAACAACATCTGCCTGTTGTTTTTTCTCTAATCCGATGTGATCGTAATGCGCACTGAGAACCACGAACTCATTTTTCAATACCAGATCAGTTCCTTCTATCACTCCCACAATATTATAGGCAGGTGTTTTAAAATTGGTTAAGGTGTCTTTATAAGTTGTGAAATAAGGCTTCACATGGTTCTTCTTTAAAAAATCTTCTAAAAAAGCGGCTGCCTTTTCGATTCCTTTTGTTCCCGTTTCACGGCCTTCCATCTCATCAGAAGACAATGCTTTCAGAAAATCCGAAACTTCAGATTCTTTTACTTTATAAGCAACTTCAATAGGTTTTGAAACAGTTGTTGAAGATGTTGTGGTTATTCCGCCAGGATTCGATTTACAGGCCAGAAAAACAAAAGGAAGTAAAAAATAAAGTTTTTTCATAAAGAATGATTTAATTGTGCTTCACAAGTTAAACCTCTAAAGCAGTCGATTTAAAATATTTTTTATACACTTTAAATACCTGAATACTCCCTAAAACCATAAAAAATATCGGAATAAAAACAGGCATCACATACCTTGAAAACTGATTACTTTTTTCAAAAATCGTCTGTAAAACCACAATCAGACTTAACATCCCGAAAAAAATACCCATCAAAGTTCCTGCAATATAATAATATTTTAACTTTTTTTCTACAACAATGTACTCTGCGTTAAGCAAATACAGATTCCAGCTCGTCCAGAATGGCAGCTGTAAAAAATTGAAACAATTTAAAATCATTCCCATAACAAAGGGCGAATACACCAGATACTCTCTTAAATTATCAGTTGATTTTGTGGATGGATTGAATCTGTAATAAAAAAGAAAAGCCAGAACAAACATAAATCCGACCGCAAAAAAATCAATTAGCTTCATTAATTTTTTATTACTGATTAATTCTCTGGCGAAAAGCAAAGTAAAATAAATGACAAAACTTTCTACAAAAATGACTCCGAACAGAAAGAAAACCAAATTATAAAGTCCTGATTTCAAATAAATCTCCAAACCAACTACGTTCAAATATCCTAACGGGATCGATCCGATGAAGCTCACCAAAAATCCAATTGAGATATTTTTTAACCTTTTCATTCTTTAGAAATTTATAATCTTACTGTTCTGAGTCAAATGCAATTTGTATTCCCTGATTCCGACTTTATAATCCAGATACGGAACTCCCTTTTTATGATTCGCAGCACTTATCTCATACATATAAGTGATGTGTCTTGCCAGTTCTTTCCAGGCAAACCAAACAGAATGTTTAGGATCGTAAATGTGTGTTGGTTCACTGGCTGCTCCGTTAAGTTCTACAACCTGAAACTTCTCTCCTCGTTCTAATTCTTCGAAAGTATTGTACATGATATCAAAACGTCCGAAATAAAACTCCGGAACCTCTTTGGCAATTTTATCTATCATTGCGGTTAATTTTGGTGTAATCCAATCACTGCCATCCAAAAATTTTGCTCCACGTGCATGATTTCCAAAAGGAACTAAATTTATTCTTTCACCATATTTCAAAACCTGATGCAGCTGATCCCCATACTCCTCTCTTAAAACATCAAGCTGCAATTGAAATCGTGGTGTTTTACAAATTAAGCCTTCAATAGTTGAGATTCCGTCACCGGTAACAATTAAAAATTCCTTCGAAACAATTCCGGTAATTTTGCCTTCTTTTTGATGCGGATGACGCACGTAAAAAATACCAACTTCATTTTTAAATGGAATCAAATCCTGCAACAAAAAATCAAAATTTGCTTTTCGGGCATATTCACTCAACTCAAAAACATTTCTTATTTTTTTCAC